>NZ_LR215039.1:316516-633032 GCF_900660675.1 Mycoplasmopsis columboralis
TTGTCAGGTTTGGTTTGAGCAGTAGGGCTACATTGAGCCGCCACAAAAGCCGGGGCTAGTAACGTTGAAGATAACAGAAATAGTTTTTTTAATTTCATAGTCGTTTCCTTTTTTTAATATTTACCTTGTTTTCATTGTTCAACTTCTTCAGGTGTTCCTAAAACATAATGATCATCATTGATTTTTACTCATTCAGGTTGAACTTCTTCAGAATAATTATGCATAGATGGATCATAAACATATCCAACTAAACTTCCTTTTTCTGAATCAATAGAAGGAACTGCATCTAAAAGAGATTTAGTGTATGGGTGAAGTGAATGATTGATAATTTCTTCAGTTTTTCCTACCTCTAGAAGAACACCTTTATTCATAACTGCAATTCTATCTGAAATATATTCAACCATACGCAAATCGTGGGCGATAAATAAAATGGTTAAATCAAATTTTTCTTTAAGCTCGTTAAAAATGTTAACTACTTGAGCTTGAATTGATACGTCAAGAGCTGAAATTGGTTCGTCAGCTACTAAAAGTTGTGGACGTAAAACAACAGCACGAGAAATTCCGATTCTTTGTTGTTGTCCTCCAGAAAACTCAAGAGGGTAACGTGGAAGTACAGATTCGTCTAATCCAACACTTTTAAGAATTTCTTTAACTAAAATACGTTTGCACTCTTTTTCAGAATATTGCATTTCAGTATCACGATGAGCTTTAGTGCTAAGTAAATACTCATGTGCTGTTGGTTCATTTACCAACATTGGTTCAAATTCTTCATATAAAGTTTTGTAACCTACATGTTCATCAATGGCCACTTTACGGTTTAATTCATTAAATAATTCTTTGGTGAAAGTTTCTTTTTTTCCTTTGGCTGAAATACGAGCAAAAGTTTCTTTTAAAACATCTTGATCAATGTTATATAAGTAAATTTCTTTAGCATTTTTGGTGTTTTCTAACCCTTCAGAAACAACTTTTTCCACGTTAACATGTGGATTTAAAGAGTTGGCAGGGTCTTGGAAGATCATTTGCACTTTATTAACTAAGAAGTTTTCAATTGCCTTATATTCTTTAAGCGCTTCACCAAATTTAAGACCTCTTTTAAGTTTTTTAGGTAAAGTTTTGTTTAAAAGCTGAATATCTCCATGTGAATAAGGAATAAGTCCAACCAATGCTTTACCAGTAGTTGATTTTCCTGAACCAGATTCACCAACAAGCCCTAAAACTTCTCCTTTGTAAATGTTTAAAGATAAGTCTTTAATAGCTCTAAAAGCTTTTAAACCACTACCATAAGTGATGTCAACATTTCTCATTTTTACAAGAACTTCTTCTCCGTGCTTTGGAGTTAACATCTCTTCGGTTCCTTTTAAAATAGGTCTATATGAATAAGTGTGAAACACACCGAATCTTGTTTGTTTATCTACAATAACTCTTTGACCATCTGCAGTTGTTCCAAAAACGGAATTATCTGAATCTAAAGTTATTGATTTGTAGTCTGATTTGTTTTTCATCATTATTTTTTACCTTCAGTAAATTCCTTTCATAATTTTTGAATTAGCACAGGTGGTTCATATTTTGGAGCTCTTTCGTCAAGCAAGGCTGATTTAACTCTATGTGTTTCAGAAACTCAATAAAATTTAGGTTCTTCAACAAAATCAATATCTAAAGCATAATCATTTCTAACGGCAAAAGCATCTCCAACAATGTTATTAAGTGAAGAAGGAACACTTCCTCTAATTGTTGCTAAACGATCTCCTTTGTTAACATCAGGCATTGATGAAATTAGTCCTCATGTGTAAGGGTGTTGAGGGTGTTTTAAAATTTCTCTAGCTGTTCCCTCTTCAATAATTTGTCCAGCATACATAATTGAAATGTAATCACTAATAGAAGCAACAACTCCCAAATCGTGAGTAATGAAAACAATTGATAGTTTTAAGTCTTGTTGTAATTCTTTAATTACATCAAGCACTAAAGCTTGAACAGTAGGATCCAACGCTGTAGTTGGCTCATCCATAACCAAAATTTTTGGTTCAAGTGCAACAATAGCAGCAATAACAACCCGTTGAATCATTCCTCCTGACATTTCGTGAGGATAAAGTTTCATTACCGCTTCAGGATCATGAATTTTAGTTCTTCTTAAGAATTCAACGGCTCTTTGATAAGCTTCTTTTTTGTTTTTAACAATTTTGTTAATTAACATCCCTTCCATAATTTGAGCTCCAACTTTCATTGTTGGGTTCAAAGTAGACATAGGGTTTTGGAAAACTGCTGAAACAACTCTACCTCTATAACGTGAGTGCTCTCAGTTTCTAAAACTAAAGTTTTCAACATTATTGTTATAAAGTTTAACTTCTCCAGAATCAATAACAGCATTATTCCCTGTTAGACCATATAAAAGTGATGTTAAAACACTTTTCCCTGATCCAGATTCACCGATAATAGCATGAACTTTTCCTTCATAAATTTGAATAGAAGGTCCTCTTAGAACTTTGTTTTTTTCTCCAGGACGAGCTGGATTTGTAAAGCTTAAATGAATATCTTTAATTTCAGCAGCAATTGGTAATTTAGTTCCATCACTAAAAGTTTTGTATTGTACATCTTTGTAAAAATTGTCTCAGTCAAATGTAGATAGTAATTTTTTAGATTTTCTTGAAAACTTATTTCTTAGAGAACTTAAAGCGCTATTTGAGTTAGCTGATTTGTTTTTATTAAATAACTTTTTCATAACGCTCCTATCTTTGTCTTCTTAATGAATCTTGCACACTTGCTCCAATAAGTTGAACACTTGTTGTGATTAAAATCAAAATAGAAGCAGGTACAAAAACATATCTTAAATATTGTGGGAAGATTTTTTGTCCTTCAGAAATTAAGTTTCCTAATGTAGCTGTTCCTTCGATGTTAAGTCCAATGAAAGCAAGTGATGTTTCTGCAAGAATAACTCCAGGAATACTAAATACAAGTTGAGTAATTAAGATTGGTAAAATAACTGGCACATAATTTTTAAGAATTTTTCAAGTTGGTGTTCCAAGGACTCTAGAAGCTGAAACTCATTCAAAGTTTCTTGCTCTTTTTACTTGGGCTCTAATTTGGTTTGCCATTCCAGTTCATGATGTAAATGAAAGTGAAAAAACAATAACTCAGAAACTAGGAGAAACAACAATTGTCATTAAAATCAAAATTAAAATGGTAGGAACAATTGAAATGATTTTAATAATAAAGGTCATAACTTTATCAAAGCGTTCAAATTGACCCATCATAATTCCGATTGTAACTCCAATGAGAACTTCAATAGCTGTTGTAACAAAAGCTAAAGCTAGTGAATAACGAAGTCCTCATCATAATCTAGCTCATAAGTCTCTTCCTTGAATATCGGTTCCTAATAAATGATAAACTCCAACATTATCGGTTCTTCCGAAAGTTAAATTACGTGCGTTAACATTACTAAGTAGTGGATCTTGAGTTGTAAAAGGAATAATTAATGCTAATACAACTAAAAACACTAAAATTCAAAACCCAAAAACTCCACCGGTGTTTTGTGAAAATCTGTGTACAAATTCTTTGAAAACTTTAGTTTCTTTACCTAAGTGTTGTGATTCTGAATATTCAAAAGCATCTCCAATTAATTTTCATTTTTGGTAATTAATTGGTTGTAAGAATTGATTTGGTGCTAAATCCAATGTTTCTAAGTTAGTTTGAGAAAGACTTTGGTTAGCTTTGAGCTTGCTAATTTTGTTAGATGCTTTAGCTTTTAAATTTTTTAATAAATTAGCCATTATCTACCTCTCCTTCTAACTCTAGGGTCAATTGCTTCATATAGTAAATCACGTGAAGCGTAAGATAAAATTGTTAAAATTGCAAAAATTACAATTAAGAACAAAATAACATTATAGTCTTTTGATTGGATAGCTTGAAGCAAGGTTGCTCCTGATCCGGAAATGAAGAAAATTTGCTCAATGAAGATACTTCCTAAGAATGAACTGAAAATAACAGCAGGGAAGAAAGTAGCAATTGGGAAAAGAGATGGTTTTAGAGCGTGTTTTCACACAAATCTATTTTTTGATACTCCTTTTAAGTAAGCAAATTTTGCATGCACTGAGTTAAGTTCTCTATTTAACTCAGTTCTAATGTATTTGATATACACAATAATACTTCCTAATGAAAGCGCAAGACCTGGCAGAATGTATGTTAAGAGATCTTTTTCATTAAATACATATGGAATTCCAATTGAACGACCAATAAATACAAGCACAAGCGCAAACACAATTGAAGGCACTGATGAGAAAATAGAAACTACAACTGTTGATGCGTTATCAATGAATTTTCCAGGGTTTTTACCAACTCAAATTCCAAGAGGAATTCCAATTAAAACAGTTAGTAAAACACTAAAAATTCCAATATAGAATGATTTTAAGAATCTATCTCCAATTCAATCAGAAATTGGTTGGGCTGGGAATAGTGAAAGAGAAATTCCAAAGTCCAAATTAGCCAGTCCTTTAAGGTAGTTTAAATATCTAGTAAAAATTGGTAAGTCAAGTCCATATTTTTGCTCTAAAGCAGTTTTTTGAGCTTCAGTTAATCCAGCAGTTAATGAGTTTGAACCAGGTACAGCGTTAATTAAGAAGAAAGTAATGGTAATAACAATAAATCCAATAATGAAGAATTCTAAAATAATTTTTAAAACTCTTCAAATTGATTTAGCTACAGGATGTTCCATGAATGAGAATAAATCTCTAAATGAAGATTCACTAACTCTTTTATTGGCAAAATAAACTTTATTTGAGCTTTCACGAGCAACAAATGATGTTTTTGAATGATTTTTATTAATTAAATTCTGATTCATTTTTTACTCTCTCTTTCTAGGCAATCCTGGTCTTGGTGGTTTGGTAACATCATAAGCATATTGAAGTGAAAATCTGAATAAACTTGAAATTCCTCCAATTTTTGTAACCTCTCAGTTAGTATCAACTTCCATAAGCGGTACCACTGGCACGGTTTCACGAACCATTTTTTCTAATAAAGCAATTAATCTAAATACTTCTACAGTTGAATTTCAACCTTGAGCAAATTCCTCATCGGTAAAGTTACCACTAAAGAAAGCAGCTAATCTTGAAGAATATTCAGTAATTCCTTCGGCTGTTCCTGTATATTTGTTATTTTGGTCTTTTTTATCATAAATACGATATGAAAGTTCAATGAATTTTACTCAATGTCTAAGAGTTTGTAGTTGGTAATCAAGCATTACAGCATTTGTTTGAGTTTCATCTGCATTTGAATTTAAAGCTTCAATTAACACATCTTTCATATCTTCAATATCAGATGCTTTGTCTAATTTAGCTAAAAGAGCATTTTTGACTGCATCAGTTAAATTATTTAAAGATAAAATTGCATTTTTAAAGTAATGAATTCTTTCATTGTAATCACTAAAAGGCACAATTAATGCATTTAATCTTTTAGCGGTATCAATAGTAGCTAAAGCAAATTTTTCAGCAAAAGTAAGAGAATGCATTTTATGAGTGTTTACATCAAGAGATTGAGCATTTTCACTTAAAGTCACTTCTTTTGCAGAATGAGTTCCTTGAATTTTAACGGCAAGGTTTTTAGTTGTAGATACTACATTAGCATCAATTAAATAATATGTATACACTTCAAAAAGACGATCTAATCTTGATACTTTTAAGTTAGGTTGAGTAACACTTAAATATTCAAGTAAAGTTCTCACAAAGTAATCATTATCAAGCAAATTGGTAATTAAAGCATCAGAAGTTTTGGCTAAAGCTTTTTCTTTGAATTGAGCTAAAACTTCATTAACTTTTGCCGGAATTTCAGCGTTATTTTGTGCACTAAGCAATACATTTGAAATTTCTGAATTTTCTTTGTAAACAGCATCAGCTAAATCTAAAACATTTTTAAGCATTGATGCTTTTTGTTGCTCATAATTAGGAATTAAATCATTGTTTAATAATTTTTCTAAAAGCAATTCTGATAAGTATTTATTGTAGGTTCAACTTCCAACTGGATTGTATTTAAAAGCAATATTTTTTTGTGATAATGAATCAATTTCATCAGTTCTGAAAAATGAAGCTACATAATCTTGAGCAGTATTTCCTCCAAGAAAATCATAATTACGATACACAATGTCGTATTGACCTGTTTCAGTAAAGGTTGCATAAGTATTTTCAGGTAAACTTTTTAGTTCAACTTGTACAAACCCATTTGAAGTTCTATTTAAAATTTCTTGTAAGTAATTTCCAGCATTTCTTTGCTCATCAGTTGAGTTATTTAAATAATTTAATTTAACAACTTTAACATCAGGATGTTTTTGTTTGAATCTTTCTAAGTAAAATTCAGCAGTTGCAGGTGCATTAGTTGCATCCTCACGGTTGGTTCTTTCAAGCTCGTAAGATTTTCCTAAGTGCACTAAAAAGTCATAGTTTTGTAGCGGGAATTCTCTTTCGTCTTTGGCTCTAGAACTTTGACCATCAAAAAACATTTCTAATGATTTTCCATCTTGAAGACGATATTGTCCAAAAGCAGTTCAGGTATTAACTGGGAATGAGAAATCTCATCCAACAACTTTAAGTAAGTGTTCACGGTTAATTGAATAATAAATAAAGCTTCTTAAATCTGGATCGTTAATTAAACTATTTGCATTAGTTTCAGTATCTAAGTTAAATCCGTAAGCAATTGTTCCATATCCATGGTTTTTGTTTAAATATTCTTTGTATTTTGGATCTGATCAATAAGAAACGATTTTATTGGCAGGAATATATGTTTGAGAGATATATCCATCTTCAAAGAAAGTTGCATTTGTGGTTCGATCAGTTGAGAAATAAATTTTGATTTTGTTTGAAATGGTGTTAGATGCATCATAATAATCAGGATTTTTGGTTAAAATAATTGATCCTTGAGGTCCTAACACAATATCTTTGGTGCTTTCAATTTTAAATGGACCAGTAGTTAAGAATTTTGAAACATCCGCTCCATATTTATCAATACCACCAACTTCAGTTTCAATATATCTACGGTTAATCGGGAATAAAGCACCAAATACTTGTTGAAGTAAATATCCTAAATCAGGAGTTTTATTTCCGTCAAAAATTAAAGTAAATGAATATTCATCGTTAGCTAAAGTTCCGTATAAACGTTTGTTATTTTCATAACTTTGGTATGGGTTAGCATATTCGTTTTTAACAAGTTTAACGGTTGTTTTAGCAGCATCGGTATCATTAGCTTTAAGTTGGAATTCTTGAACTTCATCATCTAAATTAAATTCAGGATTTGATGCAGCGTTTTCAAATACTAAATCATTACCAAAATCTAAAAAGAGTTGTCCGGTGTAAAAACCAAAGTTTAAGGCTGCTTTATGGATATTGTCAACAGCTTCTTTGTCTAAATAATTTCCTTGTGCATCTTTGTGAAGATACTCTCATACTTTAGCATCAGGATCTTGGATATATCTTCCTAATTCTTTACTGTAAATATAAGGTCTTCTTCCTCATGGATTTGGATAAGGACGATTGAATTTAGCAATGTAATCTTTTTGAGCATCAACAAAAGCTTCAGCTCCACGAATACCTAATTTTAGGATTTGATCCAATTTTTGTGAACCGGTACTTAAATCAAGTACGTATTCAAGATAATCACGCATATCTTGAGCAGTTACTACATCCCCATTAGATCAAAGGTTATCCCCTTTGTTTAAATATCCAGTAACTGCTGAATAGTTATTTTGGTTTTTTGGGTTAGCAAAAAAGTAAATTGATGATTGTGTGGCAACATCATTACCACTAGGTCTTCCTAATCCACCTAAAACTCCGAAGTTATCTAATGGATAGTATTGACCACTAACAAATCCAAATCCATCATTTTCAGCTAAACGATCTTTATTATCTTTAAAGATATCAGCAAATTCTGATGAAGTTGTTGATCCTGTTCCTACTCTAGAAAAAGTGAAACTAGATGTAGAAATAATTGATTTTAAAGCCTGACTTGGTCCTTGCTTTGTGAACGGCTCAACCAATGATGGCAAGACACGATCCATTGATCTATATCTTACATAGTTAAGGTTATTAAGAGGTTCTGAAGCAAGTCCAAAATCGTAATCTTTAGTAGTTACCTCTTCTGAAACTTGTGGAGCTTGACAACTCATTGCAGTAATGGTTAAAGCCCCTGACAGAAGGGTTCCTGATAAAAGAAACGCTTTTTTAAAGTTTAGTTTTCTTTTCATGTGCCCTCCTAAATTATCCAATAACGTTAAATTGTAAATCTACAGTAATTGTAGCTTTATCAACTTCTTCGCCTTTTGAATTTGTTGCTTTTGCACTTATTTTAACTGGAGCGTTATCTTGATCTTTTCCGTTTTCAGAAAGTGTTTTTCCGCTTCCAAGTGTAAATAACGGTTTATTGTTTTCGTCTTTTAATTCGTTGTTATTTTCATCTACAAAATCAATAGTGAATGAATTTCCAGGGAATAATAGAGCGTCTCTATATTTACCCATTAATGCATAATCAGAAATTCATGTGCTATATCCTTCATCAGCTAAAGTTACTTTTGATGAAGAATCACCTTGTTTTTTCAAGTAGAAAATGTTGTTTGTTTTTTCGATGTTAACATCTAAGTATTTAACTTCACCTGTTTCGATATTAGTGAATTTTAGTTTTTTGATTTTATTAGCATATTCATTTTTAATATATCCATAAAGTGCTAATGCATCTATTTTTTTATGTCTGAAAATTCCTGAAACGGTTCTGTCACCAACTCCGTAGTTATATAGTTGAGAAAGGAAGAAAGCTCTTGGACGAGAAGTGATTTTTTCTCCGTTTAAATCAAGTAAACGAATAGTTTCATCATGAATTTCTTCACCAGTAGTTGGGTCATATAAATGAGTTCCGATTGTTTCTTTTTCTCATCTATCTTTAAAGTATCCATTATTGTTGGCTGAGAAACGACCAAAGTATGATGATTGAATTCTTGTGTCGTTTTGAACGTTGGCTCTTTCAAGGTTGTAAGTATATTTTTTAAGTAAATCACTTAATTCTTTGTCTCTATCAAAAGAAACAGCATTTAATTGTGATCTTAAATTACTTAATTTGGTGTTATATTCAATTGCAGTAATACCTTGTTCTTCTGCTGATTTAGCTGTAAAATCAGCTAATTCTTTAGCTTTATCCGCTTGTAATTTAGCGTATTTTTGTTGAATTTCTGATCTTTTAGCAAAGTATTCTGAAGGATTTGAAGTTACTTGAAGAGCAAATAAAGTACCATTTGCAATTCCGTTTCTGCTATTTACCCGATCATTTCAAATAGATAAAGCACTTGCATCAGTAATGTAATCTAAACCAGTGTTTGATTCATTAATATTACTTAAGTAACTTGGTAAATTACCAAAATCTTGTGTACCAGGACTGTAAATTGTTTGCACATAATCTCTAGTTAGTGTTTCAGCCATACTGTATACATAGTCAGTAAATTTATCGTTAAGTAAAGGTTCGTTTTTAGTGTTAAAGTAATCAATTGCATCTGAAGTTGGAGTACCATCACTAAATTCAGCAAAATTTAATTTAGTTAAGAAATACTCATTATCATCACTTTCCATAATCAATGAATTACCTAAAAGCACAAATAAATCATTTAATGATAAGTTTTCAAAAGCTTTGTTAGCTGAACCTTGAGGATATTGATTTGCTGCTAATTTGTTATAGTAATTTTCTAATACTTCTCTTAATGAATTAACAAATGTATCCACATTAAATAAAGGAGCTTCGACATCTTTTAACGAATCTACATAGCTTCTGTTAAATTGCGCGTTAAAGAATCTCATTCCATAATCTTTGCTGAAAATTGCTCTGTTTTTAGCTAAGTCTTTGACATTAAAGTCTTTAACGGTAAATACTAAAGGCGAAGAAATAAATCTTCTCATAGCTTCATTAGCTAAACTTTGATCACTTGCTAAAATAGCGGTTTTAGATTCAGAATCAGGTTCTTTTTGGATACCTTCTCTTAATTTGTCTAAGTTAATTTTAGTTTTTACATAATCAATATCTCAATTGTAAACAACTTTTGAATCTTGTTCAATTGCTGTTGATTTTGAATAATCAATAGAACCATATTCCACTAAATCTTCAACAAATTCAAACAATGGCAATTCTCTTCCGTTTACAGTTGTGAGTTTCACTTTATCTGTTGAATATGCTCCGTATAATCCGGCACGATCTAAAGTTAAATATGAACTTGAGAATAAGTTATATCCAACTTTTGAAATACTATTAACATTTGAGTAATTTGTTATTGGATTGTTTTGATCATCAAGTGAGATAAAGTAAACACCAGCATTTCCTAAGTTAATATCATTTACTCCACCATTAGCTGTTGAATATCCAAACCCTTGAGACAATATAGCCGCTGGAGAAAGTTGATATCCTGCTTGTGTTGTTTGACGAGTAATTTGGTTAAAGAACTGATTAAATCTTGATTGTCCTAATGCATTTGATGAAGCTCCACGATCAATTCCAATTGGGAATACATATTTAGTAGCTTCAGTGTGGTCTGAATTAACAAATGCTAAAACTTTATTTGAATAGAAAATTGCTGCACTAGGTCCTGAAAAGTTAGGGTTTGAACCAGATTGTAATGTGTTAAATTGATCTCTAAAAAATCCATTTAACACTTCTAAGTTAGTATCTTCATTAGAAACTGCATAGTAAAGGTTTGATTTTCTGGTTTTGCTAATGTGACCATTAATTTCACGATAATTTCCAGGCAATCCGTTGTATTGTGGATCTAATTCAGCTGCTGTATCATCATTACGGTACAAAATACTATTGAAGAATGATTTTGGAGCAACTCCATCAAAAAGTGATCTTCAAGCAAGAGAAATTTCTCCTGAAACAGATGTTTGTGAGTTATTTCATCCAGAGTCAAAATTATTTAGATTGTATAAACTTACAATATTACGAGTAATGGCTTGAGTTGTATCTTGCAAGTATTGAAGTTCTTCATTACTTAAAGGAGTGTTTAAAGGCACATTAACAACTGGTGTCCCATCTTTGTTAAAGACATTAAATTTAGTTACAATTGTTTGTCCTTGTTCATTTTGAGTTGATTCATAGAATTTAATTGCTATATCTGATGGAGTAGTTCCTGTAAATTCTAATGAATTTCCTTTACCGTCTTTAAATTGAGAAAGCATTTCAACAAGCGAAACACTTTTGAATACTTTTTGCTCACCATCGTTGTAAATTACTTTTCCAACTCCTTCAATAAATGGGTTTAATGTTCCCGATTCAGAATCAAGTGAGTTAGCTAAGAATAAATCACCTAAACGAACATCACGATTTTTAGCTGCTTGATTTAATCCTTCAAATGTTTGAATAAATCTTCTGTTTTTGTTTCTAATGGTTGAAATAATGTTTCTGTCTTTTGAACCTCATACATCCTCATATGTTTCTCATTTTGAATTAGTTCCATCATTTTTAATGTATCCAAATTGAGTAAAGGTTCCTTTTTCATTTGGGTTTCCTAAAGCATCAACTCTACGAACATTTAAAGTAGTACGTGCTTTAATGTAATTTTCTAAGGCTTTGAATGAATAGTATGAACTATCGCTAACTCCACCTCTAACATTAATACCTCCAACTAATACAGCACTATCTTTTTCGTCAATGGCCTGACTTTTTTCAAGTGTATAGTGGTGTCCGTATTCATGAGCTCCAACGTATTTTAAGAAATCAGTTGAAACCCCTTGATAATTTTCAATAGTGTTGGCAAGAATAATTGGAATTCCTATTCCATCATCAATTGAGAAGGCCACAAAGTCACCCTCTTTAATTTCGTATTTGTATACTCCATTCTCGTCAATTGTTTTTTCAAGGTGAGGCCCATTTTGTTTTTTCATTAAGAATGGATATTTTTGTGCTAATTCATCTAGCAATCCATCATAAGCATCGGTATAGATTTGGAATTTTCTTGAATCTAAACCTCTAAGTAAATTACCTTCTTGATCTTTTTCGTTTAAACTTTCTGGAGTTGCATTCAATGTACGAGGAATTACAGCTCCTGAATAACCAAGTGAATATTTAAAGTTTCTAAATAAAGTTGAATCTTTATCAGTTTCTGAAGCTTCAAAAATTTGAACTCTTTTTTGATTAAATGCATCAGCTAATGTTACATACAATGATTTGTTTGCAACTTCAAAACTTTCAACAGTTAATTCAAGTAAATTAGACTGATCAAAATTATGTTCTTTGTCTCTAGCTTGAATTGGGTTTGAATAATATGTTTTATGTGAATCATCCTCGTAAAGATAAACTTTTCTACCTTTGTATTGATCCATGTCATAAAAATCTAAGAAATTCTTGAATTTAGAATTTACCATTTTTTCAAGCATTTGCTCAGCATAATATTGTGCTGGTGAAGAAGTGGAATCAAACATTAATAAAGTAAATTCGTTGTTTTCATTAGTTAAATCTAAAGCTAAGTATGTTGAACGAATTTCATCTGAAGTAGCAGCTCCAGCTCTAGCGTTTGAAATTGTGTATTCAACTAAATCTGAGTATGAATAGTCTTTATATTCATCACCAAATGTTTTAATTAAGTCATTAAATTCATCAGCGGTAATATCTGCAGGTAAAACTAAATTACGAGCATTTTGAGTTCTTGGAGGAACTGGTAATTGAGGAGCACGCCCTTGAGCTCCTCCTTGAATTCATTCCTCAAAGTTTCTTTCGTAAGTTTTTAATGAACTATTGTAAGTTTGATAATCATTAAGATATTGTTGATCAACTAATACTTTAACTTTATCTCCTTGTAATCTACCTACAAAGAAAACGTTTTTAAAACTTCTAAGTTGTTCATTTCTGTAAAGTGGAAGCCCATCAGCTTTTGTGAAACTTTCTGAATTTTTCAAAATAGAAATTTGCACAAGATTTTTTAAAAATCCATCAGCTTGATATTTTGAAACTGGACTTTCAAAAGTAATTTCAGTTAAAGCATCACGAGCATTTCCTGCTCCTCCAGCAATAGATCAAATTGGAGCAGTCCCAAAGAACGCATCAGGGAAGAATTTAATTTCACTTGATTCTTTATGAAGTGTAGAGTGACTACCTAAAGTAATTGAGTTACCATTTCTTTCAACTCCAGGTACAATTCTGAAGCTTTCTAAAGTTAAAAGATCTGGTCCTCACGCAACTTCATTGATAAATCATTTACTAAACTCTAAGAATTTTTCGGGTCTAACCGCAAGTACATATTCATTGTAAAAATTAAATGAACCATATTTAATTTCTTGAATAAAACTTTCTTGATATTTGTCATAGTAAGCATTAAAAAACTCATTAAAAGTCATTTTGTGCTCTGGGTCACTATTAAATCAATATTGTGAACCGTCCTCTGACATTTCACCTACAGCTTTTTGTTTAAGAGGATCGACAATAGAAATTTTGGCTTTAAGTTCGCCGTTTTCATCTCTTATACTACTGTAGTCGTTTTTGAAAAGATTTTTATCAACTGCTGAGTATGATCCAAGAACTTCGTCAGACTTGCTTGCATAAAACAACATAGAACCTAACGCAACACCTGAACCAACAACAATTGTTGAAACTGCAAGAAGAGTTTTCTGCAATAGTGTTAATTTTAATTTTCTTTTCATAGTCGCCTTTCTTTTTTATTTGTCGATATATATAAAATATATATTTTATATTTTACCATTTTTGTTATTTTTTCATTGCATTATAAGCGAAAAGTTATCTTTTTCAACTTAAACAATAATTTTTTTGATTTTTTATATTTTTATTATTACTTAAATATATGAAAACTATCCTTAAAAAATACCGTAAATTTGTTTACATGGCAATTGCATTATTAATTATTTTTAGCATAGGAGGATATTTTATTTACACTAATTTTAATCAAACTAAAGTTACAAAAGCGCAATCAAATTACCAACCCACTAAAAGTGATAATCAACCAATCGAAGCTAGAGAAGACATTAATTTGACTAAAAAGGAAAGTGATCGTGTTGAAATAAAAGAAAAATTCGAAAATTTTAAGACTAAAGAGTTAGAAAATTTACAAATATTCGAAGAGCAACTGCAACATTATAAGCAAAATCAGTCTTCTTTATTACTGGATAAAATATACACAACAAGTAATTGATTTGAATTATTAACTAATGATATAAAGTTGTTTTTAAATTTTTTAAACACATTTTTAGGTACCGAAAGTATTATTTCATCATCAAGAAAACCTGAAGATGAATTATCTTTAAAGCTTAAAATTGATAGTTTTTTAAGCATTATTGAGCCTGAATTAGATTTATACTTGACTCTTTCTCGCGAAATTAATGATAAGTATTTATTTTCAGAATTCTCATTTTTAGTTAACGAAATAGATTCAATTAAAACATTAATTTTAAATTTTCGAAACATTGATGACAAAACCTCAAGCTTACAAAATTCAGAAAGCGAAATTAGTGTTTTTACAAGGGTACTTGAAAAATTAATTAATGTTAAAGAATTACTGATTCAAATAAATAGAAATTACATCAAATTTATAAAATACAAAGGTGCTCTAACTCATAAAATAAATGATTTTATAAAATATGGTAATTTGTTAATTAATGAAAATTTTGATTCTCTTAATGAAACATATATACAAGAACTTGATAGTAAAATTAATCTAATTAATTCAATAAATGTGGAAATTGATAATTTGAAACAGTTAGAAGCTCAATTGCAAGAACAAAAAATACCCTTTTGAAAAGCCTTAAGTGTAAAGAACTTTTTAGAAAATGATTTAAAAGTTGAATACATTTTAGAAAAATCCAATTTCACAGAAGAAGATACAGAAAAAATTACTTTATTAATAAATGAAGTTATTGCTGAAAAAGCATTTGAATCTCAGTTAAACTCTTCAAGTTTTAATTTTTTAGAAGATAAAATTTCTAAAAAAATCATCAAGCTTGAAAAACTAATTAAAAATATATAAAAATTCAGCATTTTTGCTGAATTTCACTTTATTTTTTCTGAGTATTTTTAATTTGTGTAAGTGTTGAAACAGAACCAACAAGTTGACCGTAGAAATTAGCTAAATCAAATGGAGTAAATCCTTTTTCAATAACTTCTTGAGTTTCTTCGTCTTTTCTTTCAGATTTATACATAAAGTAATCAAATTTAGCTCTAGGTCTTGCACTGCCCACAGATTCCATACCATTAAACAATGATGTATTTTCAGGATCGTTTAAAAAGTCATAGTAATCTTTCATAGCTTTTAAAAACTCTGTTTTGGCAGCCTCTTTGGCTTCTCCAGTTGCTTGCACAGCTTGCTTGTGAGCTTCTAATTATGCATTTTCTAAAGTAACTAATCTGTTATAAGCATCAACATAAGGTTGTCTATCTGCTCCTTGGAATGTTGCAGAAGGAGCTGGTACAAAAATTCTTGCAATAGAGTTAAAATTATCGGTTGAATTTAAAGTATTTAACATACCTTGTGAATTATCAAATGCTTGAGGATCACGTTTTTGTCCAGAAGAATTTGTAGCATTATAATATTGTGCTAAAGCATTATTTCTCATTTGCTCACCTAAATCAAAATATGTTTTTCTTAAAAGAGCATAAATTTCTTGTCCAGGAACTTTTTTCAAGTTTCCGCTTCCAGCCACTAATTTAGCTTTTTCTCTATCAAGACTTTCTTTGTCAGTATCAACTTGCTCTTTTTCTACATATTCATATTCCATTTCCATCTCTCTTCACATAGATTTTACTTCATCTACGTAATTAGTTAAAAGAACTTTGGCTTCCTCAGCGCTTAAAGTATCAACTTTTTCATACTGTGCTTTATATTTATCATAAATTGTTTGATATTTTCTAAGACCAGCCTGAGTTGCTTCAACATATTCAACAGATGGACCATATAATCCGTTTTCAGCAAGTGCTTGTGAAACATAAGTTAATGATTCTTTTAAAGCACCAATATGTTTTTTGATAAGTTCTTTATTGTGTGCGTCATCATCGCTAGCACTTAAAGCTTCTGTTCTACTTGAACCTTCAGTAAATACATCTATTGCGATAGCAGCTTTATGTTCGATTCAAAAATCATATTTAGCTTTATTATCATTATAATTACGTTCATAGATTCTAATTCTTCTTTCAACTCTTTTTTGTTCTTCAGGAGGTAAAGCATTTCCTTCTGGATAAGCCAATATTGCTTTAAGTTGAGGGTCATCAAGAGATTCAAATCCTGCATCATAAAAGAAATTATATGCATTTGCTAAAGCTACAATTTGCTGATTTAATCTATAAAATGCAACATATTTATCGTAAGCTTTAGCAACTGTATCTTCGTGCATTGCTTTGAGTTTAGCTACTTCAGCATCATAGAAAGTTTTGATATCTTGTAAGTTAGAGTTTTTGCTAATTTTGTCAGTAACTAATGTTTTATAGTTAGTTGGAAGTGTTCCTGTAGCACTTTGATCACCAGTTTGAGAATAAAGTGCTTGAATACGACTTTTAATAAGAGAAAGATCGCTCTCTTTTGAGCTATTAAGTGAATTAATTAAATTTTCAAGGGACAATTTCGCATCTTCTAAATATGCGTAAAAATCTGATTTTGTTTGAATGTCAAGATATTTAATTTCTCTAGGATCAACTCCATCAAATTCATCAAGTTCTTTTCTTTGATTTTCATAAAACACTGATTCAAGAATAGGTGCAAGTTCCTCACTATTTTTTGCTTGCGTAATTTGTGCGTTTACGCTTGCAGCCTTAGCTTGAATGTTTTTAAGAGCTTCATCAATAATAACATTATCAATTGGGTTTGCTGAATATTTAACATCAGTTAAAGTTTTTACATCACCTGTAGCTCTTGTTCCTTCTTCACCAGCTTTTGCATATAAAACAACAACATCAAATGCTCTATTTGTTGTAATATAAACTCTAGGAACTGAATCAGAATTAGGAACTTCTCTAATATCAAAATAATCAAGGTTATTACTATAAATAACTGTTTGTTCAGCGAATGTTTGAGCTTCGGTGTACACTTTTTCAAGGTTTGATTTAAGATCTTGTAAAGCTTTTAAAACATCTTCTTTAGTAACTTCTGATCTAAATTGTAAGTCAGGAGTTTCAGTGTAGTATTTAATTGCCTTATCAATTAAAGAAATTCTTCATTTAGCAAGTTCATTCATGAATTCTTCAGGTTGAGTAGCTAAAGGTTCTACTTTAGGTCCTACTGACTCATGACCTGAACTAAACACTCTAAAATATGTGGCAAATGAGCTAATAAAGTCATTTAAATTTTGTTGAAGAGAAGTATATGTTTGACTTGTTACTTCAGTATTTCTAATTGATTGTAAAATTGCTGTATCACGATTTAATCTTTGCATTACAGATGAATAATATCTACTATCAGGCCCATAAACTCTTAAAATGTCTCTGATATATTGCATAAGTTGAGTTCCCGCAATCAATGCAGCTTCTTTTGGTGAATAGTGACGTTTTAAAAGTGAAGAAGTAGCACGATCTACTAAACGTTGTAATTTAGCAAGTTGAGCATTTACGTTAGAAATAATATTTAAATTATCGCTATCTTGATCTTGTAATTGCTTAATTAAATCTTTGAGCTCATCAATTTGTGTAACCAATGATCCAGATGTTTTTGCTTCTCCATCAGAATTTACATTGGTTCTATTTGAAGTAGCAGGTTCGATTCCTAAAGTTTCAAATAACTTATCTAAATTTTTTTGAACTTCTAAATCGTTTGGTCTTAATACACCTGATGAAATAAGAGCAATAGTTTTACGAGCTTTCATTTGTTCATATAGTTTATCTGCTTTTGCCGCAATATTTTCGCCCTTATTTGCGGAATCTTTTAAAAGCACATATTCTTGGTGTGATTCTTTATAAATATCAGCTAAAACACTGTCTTTTTCAAATTCTTTAAGTAAAGTCTCAACTTTTTGAAGTGATTCGTTATTTTTTTGATCGTTATTTTCGCTATTTGTATTACATGCAGCCGCAATTAAAGGTGCTCCACCAAGCATAAGTAAAGACACGGCTAACTTTCTTTTTAATTTCATTTTTTTCTCCTTAAATCTGTATTAATTAATAAAAAAGGTGAACAAACAAACTCTTGTTTTAAGAATTTGTTTGTTCACCAAATAATTTATTTTTATTTTAAGTTTGCAGCAGCTGCAACTTCTTCAGCGAAGTTAGATTGAACTTTTTCAATTCCTTCACCAACTTCAAATCTAACAGATTTCACTAATGAACATGAACTGTTAGCTAAATATTTTTCTACAGTAACCCCGTCATCCATAACAAAAGGTTGGTGAGTTAAAACAAATTCTGATAATTGTTTGTTTAATCAACCTTCTTGGATTTTTTCTTGAATTTGAGCTGGTTTAGAATCAAAACCATTTGGTTTTTCAAATCCAGCTTTAATTTCTTCCATTCTTTCAGCAGGCATATCTGAAACAAGAGTAAATTCAGGGTTCATAGCAGAAACATGCATAGCGACATTTCTTGCTACATCAGCATTTTTACCATTTACAACTACAACAGCTGCAACTTGGTTATTTGCGTGTACATAAATTCCTAAAACTTGATTTTCTGAAGCCTGAATCCGCATAATACGTCTAAGAGAAATTTTTTCTCCAATAACAGCTGTAGCTTCTGTTAACGCAGCTTCAACTGTTTGACCGTCAGCTAACTTAACTGACAATGCTTCTTCAAGTGTATTTGCTCCAGCCTTAAAAATAGCAGGAGTAACTTCATTTACTAACTTAATAAACTTATCGTTCTTAACAACAAAGTCAGTTTCTGAGTTAATTTCAACTAAAACTGCGTTTTTGTCATCTCCGCTAGCTGCAACAACACCTTCAGCAGCTACACGTCCGGCTTTCTTAGCAGCCTTAACAATTCCATTTTCTTTTAATCAAGCAATAGCAGCGTCCATATCATAATTTGTTGCTTCCAAAGCTTTTTTAACATCAACAAGAGCTGAGTTAGTTCTTGCTCTTAATTCTTTAATTTTTTCTAATTTTGAATCAGCCATGATTACTCCTTTTTTGCTATTTTAAATATTAGTTAGCAGCTTGTTCAGCTTTTTTAGATTGAAATTCTGGTAATACAACTTTTTCATCACCTTGGTATGCATAAAGTTGTTCTTTACCTTGAGCTTTAGCAATAGCGTCAGCTAAAACTGTAATAACTAATGTAATTGATTTTGCAGAATCATCATTTGCAGGAATTCCGAAATCAACTGCATCTGGGTTTGCGTTTGAGTCAAGAAGTGAAATAACTTTGATTTTTTTTCTTTTTGCTTCTTTAACTGCAATTGCATCTTCAATAGGGTCAGCCACAATCATAACTTGTGGAAGTGACTTCATGTTTTTAATACCGTCTAAGTTTTTGTGAAGTTTTTCTAATTTTTTATCAAATTCAAGTGCTTCTTTTTTAGTGTAACCTTTGTATCCTTGAGCTTTTTTCTCTTCAAGTTCGTTCATTGTTTTAACACTTGACATAATTGTACGGTTGTTTGTTAAAGTTCCACCAAGTCATCTTTCTGAAACGTAGTGAGCTCCAACTCTTTGTGCAGCTGCTTGAATTGCAGCTTTTGCTTGTTTTTTAGTTCCTACAAAAATAAATGATGCATTTTTTGATGCTAATTTGTTTACAAGTGAGTAAGCAAATTCTAAGTATTTTTGAGTTTTAGTTAAATCAATAATGTGTGATCCTTTGTTCTTTTTATTAGGAACTAAGAATTCTTTCATTTTTGGGTTTCAGTCTTTAACTTTGTGTCCAAAGTATGCTCCTGCTTCTAAAAGTTTGTCTTTTGAAACAATAGGAGTTTGTGCTTTAACAGCTTTTTCTGCTGTTTGTTTTTTTGTATTTTCCATATTTTTTCCTTTAGTTTGTTTTTGATTAATAATTGTTTCTAACGCCTAGCACTCAAATTATTAGAGCACACCCAAGCGAATCCGCAATTACATTGATTAGTTGAGATTTAAAAAGTTTAATAAAAACTCTTTATTATTTTAGCACAAATAATTCCTTTTGATGCTTAAAATATAATATTTATTAAGAATAAAAAAACTCTTTTAAAAGAGCTTGATTATTTGATTCTGTTAAATAAAATAAAAGAATTAAGAGTTTTTACTTTGTTAAACTTGTGAAAATCAGCAATTTTTCCTAAATCGTTTTCACTAATTTGTAAGGCATTTAAGACTTCTTGCGATTTTTCTTTTAATACAACTGATAAATAACAATTAACTGCATAAATTCCATTTAAAAGTCTTGCCAATACTTGTTCAAGGCGAGGTAAATCCTCTTTTAAGGTTCATGGTTGAGTAACATCAATGTATTTGTTTAATTCACTTGATAAGTTAATTGCAACTTTTAAGGCTTTATCAATTTCAAAATTATCAAAATATTGCTCATAAAGTTTTTGCGAATTAATAATAGTAGCTTCAATTTCTAAATCTTCATCCAAATCAGTGACTTTAAATTCAAGAGGTCTATCAAAACTATTAGTAATCATTTTAAGAGTTCGAGACACTAAGTTTCCGAAATTATTTACTAAGTCAGCATTAATTGTGTCAATAAAGCGGGTTTCTTCGTAAACTCCATCTTCTCCAAGCGCAATTTGACTCGCAAAAAAGTACTTAATCATTTCCTTGTGGTATTTACTTAATAAATCATAAGGATTCACAACGTTATTTTTTGACTTAGACATTTTTCCGGTCGGAGTAATTATTCATCCATGTGATTGAATTCGTGAAGGCTGTTTTAAGTTTAATGCTTGTAGAAAAATTGGTCAATAAATTACATGGAAACGAGAGATCTCTTTTCCAATTAAATGTACAACTTCAGCATTTGAGTTGTTTCAATAATGTTGAAACTCTTCGCTTTGATCATTTGTTTTCACCGAATAATCCAAAGCACTAATGTAATTGCACAAAGCATCAAGTCACACATACAAGGTGTGTTTTGGATCGTGATCTATTTTAATTCCTCAGGTAACATTAGTTCTTGAAAGCGACAAGTCTTCAAGACCTTTAAAGAGAAAGTTGTTTTTGATTTCATTTTTAATTTTTTCTGGAGCAACAAATCCTTCATGGGTGTCAATGTATTCTAAAAGTCATTTTTCAAATAAACTCATTTTGAAAAAATAACTTTCTTCAGAAACTCATACCAATTCATGATCGCTAGTTGGATGGTAAAATTTGCCATCTCTTTTGACTGCTTGAGTCTCAGTTAAAAATTCTTCATCACTTACTGAGTAAAGTCCTTGATATGAACCTTTATAAATAAAACCTTTTTCTAAAAAATAATTAAAAATATCCAAAACAATTTGTTTGTGTTTTACATTGGTTGTACGTGAATAAAAATCATAATCAATTCCAAAATCCACTCACATTTGTTTATATTTAGTAGCTAAATTATCAACAAATTCTTGCTCAGAAATATTATTTTGCATTGCTTTTTGTTGGATTTTGAGTCCATGCTCATCACTACCGGTAAGCATTTTTACATCATATTTTTGTAACTTTTTGTAATTGGCAATTACTCAAGCTAATGTGGTAGTGTATAAATGCCCGATATGTAAATCTCCACTAGCGTAATAAATTGGAGTTGTAATAAAAAATGATTTTGACATATTGCTCCTATACTTTAATAGGTTTGTAAAGTTCCTTTATTTGTGGTAAATAGTCATGATCGTTTTTGTTATTTGGATCATGTAAATATAAATTAGGTAAAAAATGTGTTCCTCAACCCGCCTGATAACGAGCTTCAATTAAAGCAAATTTAGGTTTATCTTGCATTCGAGTGAAGACCAATTGAATTCGTTTAGGTTCAAATTTGTATTTTCGTAAATACTCAAAAGTGTCCACTAATCTTTCTACTGGCAAAACTAGTGATAAAAATCCTTTTTGTTCAATAATTTTTGAGCAACCTTGAATTAATTCTTCTAAGGACAATTCAATTTCATGAGTAGCAATGAGTTTTTCTTTTGAAATTTTAGTTGAAACTTTCGTTTTATCAAAATGATAAAAAGGTGGGTTGCAAAAAATAATTTGATATTTACGTTTTGCTGCTTTTGTGTGTTGCTTGTAAAAAACTTTAAAATCTTCATTAATGACGTTTATTTGTGATTGTAGATTGTTTTCTTTTATATTAAACTCAGCTAATTCAGCAGCTGATTTTTGTATTTCAACTGCATCAATATGTAGTTTAGGATTTCTTGATGCTACAAACACTGATAATGCACCATTATTGGTCCCAATTTCTAAAGCGTTGGTAATTTTTGAATTTAAATACACAAAATTACCTAGCAAAATAGTATCCACTGAATAATTAAACATATCTTTGTCTTGATAAATTCATAAATTTGTATCAAAACCAAGTGAATTTTTAACTAAATTTCTATTTTTCAACTCTTTTTGCATTTCTTTTGTTACGTTCTTCTTTATCTTTATTTAATTTGTTTAAAAACTGTGGATATTGTGAAGTTAGTACACAATCAACCTTTCCTTCAAGTAAATCAACATTAATAACTGTTACTTCCACTACATCACCAATGGTATAAATTTTGTTTTTTGAAACTAATTTTGTTACTGTTTCATTAATTTCAAAATCGCCATCAAAAAGATTGCTTTTATGCACTAATCCACTTGCTTTAAATTCGAATTCCACAAAAAACCCAAAATTTAATACGCTTAAAATTTGTGCTTTAAAACTTTGTCCAACTTTTGATTTTAAGTATTCTGCGAATTTAAGATCGTTAACCTTACGTTCAGTTTGAACCGCTTTTTGTTCGCTGGCGGTGTTTAAATCACCAAAAATATCTAATTGAGCTTGCAATTTTTCAATTTGTAGTGGTTTTTTATCAATTAGATAATCCCGAATAATGCGGTGAATAATTAAATCTGGATATCTTCGAATCGGAGAAGTAAAGTGACAATAAAACTCACTTGCTAATCCAAAGTGCTGGATGTTATTTTGTGAATATACTGCTTTTTGCATAGTACGCAAAAACAACAATTTAACAAAATCATCATCACGTTTGCTCTTTACTTGCTCAACAAAATTAGCAAATAACTTCGGTGTGATTTCATAATATTTAAATTCAGGAGTAGGTAAATTCACAACTTCTAAAGCATTAATTAAACTCTGAAGTTTTTCTTCATTTGGAACTTCATGCACCCGGTATAACACAGGAAGTTTTTTATCATATAAAGTTTTAGCAACTACTTCATTGGCTCTAACCATAAAGTCTTCAATTAAAACTTCACTAAAACCACGTTCACTAATTACAATGTCTTTAACATGTCCTAGTTCATCTAATTTAATTTTAGGTTCATCAATTTCAAAATCAATGTATCCTTGGTTAGTTTTGAAATTGTGAATAATTAAACTTAACTCTTTAGCTTGATAAAGCATTTGTTCGAGTTGCTCGCTTAAATGCGGGTGATTGGTAGTATCGATGAATCCATTTTCGTAAAAAGCATTAACATTTTTATAAGTTAATCTAAACTTACTATTAATAATTCCTTGAAAAATATTAGTTTTAACATTTTCGCCAAATTGATTAATTTCAATTTCGCATCCTAATACAAAACGATCTTCATCTGGATTAAGTGAACAAATTCCATTAGACAACTTTTCTGGAAGCATCGGAATAACTCGATCAACTAAATAGGTGCTAGTACCACGATTTAAAGCTTCTTTATCAAGTAAGGTATTTTCTTTTACATAATAAGAAACATCAGCAATATACACTCCAAGTTTTCAGTTACCATTTGAAAGTTTTTCAACGTTTATAGCATCATCAAAATCTTTAGTATCATCTCCATCAATGGTGACAATTAACTTATCTCTTAAATCTACTCGGTTACTTAAATCATCTGAATAAATATCATCAGGAATTTGATTTATTTCATCTTTTAAAAATTCCGGAAAATTATCTGGCGCTTTAATAGATTCTAAATAAGCTTTAACAAAAACCATTGGATCAGCTTCGTTAGTAATTACTTTAGCAACGCTAATGTAAACAATTTTGGCATCATATTTTAAAATTCTTGCCACAACTAAATCATTTAGTTTGTAAGTCACACCTGAAGGCATCAATGCTCAGGTACAATTTTTAAAACGTTGATCACTAGGAACAAAATAAAAAGTGTTGTTCTTTTGTTTGATAAAACCAATAATTGAATCATTTTTACGTTCTAAAATGTTAGTGATAACACCATAGTTTAAGTTATTTTCATCGTGTGGATTCACATAAACATTTACCTGTACAACATCATTGGTAATAGCACCATTAAAATTAAATGATTTTACAAAAACACTTTTCTTAGTTTTGTTTTCTTCATCAATATCATAATCAACAAATCCAAAACTACCTTTAGGAGAAGCGACAAAAACTCCCGAAGTGGTTTCCACTAATTCTGGAGCATAGTATTCGTCTTTTTCATTTCTAAAAACACGACAATCTTTTTGCAAAGCTGCTAGAGCTTTATTGAGCAAGTGATTATCTTTAGGTTTGATTTTAAAATGTCGAGCAATTTCTAAAAAGTTTTTGGCTTTTGAAGTTTTTATAAACTGATATATTTCTTCAATTTTCATTTTTAATTAAAGTAAACTCTAAGCACTACTGCTCCAACAAGAAGTAGCAACCCAAAACTAAACATTGAGTATTTTAGAATTTTTTTAACTCCCCTTTCTTTTGATACTTTAAATAGTTCCAAATCCCCTGATCCAACCAATGCTCCTGAAAAACCATTAGAATCTGGAGACATAAGTAAGGAAATCACAATCAAAAACACCGAAATTATAATTAACAAAATAGTTAAAATCGCCATAAATTGCTCCTTTATTTAAATTTAATTAAATAATACCATTTTTTCAAAAAAAGCCTTTTTATCTCTTAGATAACTAAAAAAATCTTTTTTGCTTATTTTTTAAAACTATAAATTTGTTATAATTTAAATACCAAAAATACTATTTTTATAACATGAAAGGATAATTGTGAAAGAAATTACAGTAAAAATCGTTGATCCAATCGGATTACACGCTCGTCCAGCTTCAAATTTAGTTTCAGTTGCAACTAAATTTTCTTCAAATGTTAAACTTGTTGCAAACGGAAGAGAAGCTAACTTAAAATCAATCATGAACGTTATGGCTCTTGGTGTAAAAAGCGGAGCTGAAGTAACTTTTAAATTTGATGGGGTTGACGAAGAACAAGCTTTAGAAGCGATCCAAGAAGTTTTAAAGAAAGAAAACATCGCTTAATAAAAGATCGCATTATTGCGATTTTTTTGTAGAAAGACCAAAATGAAAGTACTTAATATTACACTTAAAAAAATATTATGAGGACTTGTGTCTTTATTTTTAGTGTTAAGTCTTTCATTTTTTATTTTGTCTTTTCTTATTTCACCAAGCGGTAATATATTAATAAATTATTTTAAATATTTAGCAAGTATATTTACCTTTAAGTTTGGTTTTTTCGCAAACGAAAATAATAACCAATCATTTAATTCAGTTCCTAGTTTATATACATTTTACTTTAGCAAAAGTTTGTTGCTAATTTTACCTAGTTTTTTATTAGCTTTAATATTTGGTGCAGTTGTGGGCTCAATAATCGCTTATATAAAAAACAAAATATTAAATAATCTAGTGACTATAACCTTATATTTTTTATCATCTTTACCTATTTTTATTTTGGCACCTATTTTTATTGTGTTTGCTGAACAAGTAAATTGACCTTCGGTAGTCATTGATTTTAAACAATACAACACCTTATCATCTTTTGTGAGTTTAATTTTACCTAACTTGCTAATTTTTATCATTTGTGCTTCGTTTTTTACCTTAAAAGTTAAAGAATCAACTCAAGAAATTCTCGCTCATAAACTTAGAGATTTTGCTTATGCAAAAGGTCTTTCAAAAAGACGAATATTTTTCAAACATATATGAAAAAATGCGTATATTAAATACGCTCCCTCAATTGCGATTTTATATGCTTTTGTGTTATCTTATTCAATAATTGTCGAAAGAGTCTTTCAGGTGCAAGGGCAAAGTTTAATCTTAATTAATGCCTTTAAAGAAGGTGAATTGTATTTGATTTTGTACTTTATTTTTGCTACTTTAGTGTCAATAATTGTTTTTCAAATCATTGTGGAATTTACCTTAATTGTTTTTAATCCAGTGTATAAAGACAATCTTTACAACTCGCTTTGAAAATTGCCAAGGAGGTCAAATGAATAAACAATTTCACTTTGTTCCTACCCAGAATATTCCTAAAGCAAATAATGAGCAATCTCCACATTTACCGCTTTGAAAACAGTTTTTTCATAATAAATTTAATCTCTTTATTGTAATTTGTTTGCTTTTGATTATTTTTGTATTATTAGCAGGTTCTATTTTTTACAAAAACTCTTCATATAATCCTGAATATAACAGTTTTTTAACCAATAACTTACCATCATCACTAAGTCCAATTGTATCTCGTTCATATGATAAAGGGCCAATTACTGATTATTTATTTTATTTAAATGATCACAAAGTAATTAATTTAATTGATGTACAAAACTATCAATCCACCTATACAATCACTTATAATCCTTACGATGTAATATATGCAACAACTAAAATCAAATTGCATTATATTTTAGGAACCAATCACAACGGAGTAGATAATTTAGCAATTTTGTTTAATTCGTTTTCACAAACCTTTGCGATTTTATTTATAGCAGCCTTTTTACAAGGAGTACTCGGAATTTATACAGGTACTGCATTTGGTTATTTTTACCAAGGTAAAACTTCAAAGATATCATTTTGAATCATTGGAACAATAATGATAATTCCATTTTTATTTTTAAGCATTTTGCTTTTTAATTTAACTGGTTATTCATTTGTTAAAGCCATTCTAATTTTGAGTTTTATTGGTTTTTTTGCTATTTTTTACTTTAGCTACACTCATACTGTTGCTTTAATGCAAAAAGAATATATTATTGCTTATAAAGTTCTTGGTTTAAGGCCTTATAAAATTATTTGAAGAATGTGCAAAATAAATTTGTTTAACACTTTACCGCTAATAGCCGAACAAATGTCATTAGGACTAATATCGCTTGCTGCTTTATCATTTTTTAACATTGATGGCATCTATTTATTTGCCAATATTGGTAATTTATACAAACAATTAATTGATAACCCAAATAATGTCGCTTTATTTATTGTTACATTTGTTTTATCAATTATATTAATTATCTTAATTAAGAGTTTAGCTTATAAAATTGCACAGATTTTTTGAAGAAGATAGGAAAAAATGAAAATAAAAAGAATTTGGTTTGCTTTACCTTTAGTTGGTCTAAGTTCACTTGCAACAATTGCATGTGTTTCTCCTAGTTCAATTAAAACACCAACACATTATGTAAAAACTTTCAATTATGCCAACACTTACGCTGATGGCGTTTTTCCCATTTTTGAAAATCGAAAATATCAAAACGAAATTGAAAAAAATCTCTTCGCTCCTTTAATTAAATACACTAGTTTTGATGATTTGCTAACCGATAAGGTCAATAACTTAATTGTCCAATCTTCTAAGACTTATTTGTCGTTTTATTTGGCAAAAAGTTTAAAAGTATATTTTGATAACAAAAATACTCTGACATATAATAATGATAATTACAAAGATAATAGTTTGTTTGCTCAAAAGTATCTAGAGATTTTACACTCTAATGATGTTACCTCAATTAATCATAAGGATTTTTTTGATAATTTAAATAAAGCGTGAAAGATCGAATTTGAATTAAAAGATAATCTTTATTATTCAAATTACCAAGGGGCAAAAACTCAAATCGCTTTTAAGGTTCAAGACTTATTAAGCAGAGTAACTGCTAGTGATGTTGCTTATTTTCAAAACAATTATGGTGTTGAATTAAAAATTGAAAATAATAAATTTGTAATTTATTCAACCAAACATAAATTAAGTGAATTTTTTGAAAACGAATTAATGAAAAATTTAATTTTTAACCCTTCTCCTGAAAATATAGTTAATAAAAATTACCAAAACTCCCTTTATTTGTCCAAATATGTTCCATTAAAAAATCAAATTGATCAAATCACATTACTAAAAAACACAAATTCTCCTGATGAGTTATTTAATGAGTCTTTGAGTAATTTAAATGAAATCACTTTAAACTTTAACCCTACACCTTTGGATGTGGAAACTTTCAGAATTCAACAACTTAGATCGTATCGTCAAAATTTAATTTCTGAAATTCCTTACAATCTGTTTAACAGCACTCAAAAAGATGATATTTTATCCCGTTCAAGACAATACGGTTTAAGAGAAACAATTAAAACACAAAACCTAGCATCATCGCAAAGATTTTTATATACAACTGAATATCAAACAAAAAAAATTGATGCTTTTAATACAAATTTTAAAAACTTTTACTTCAAAAAATCTAAAGAATCATACTTATTCAAATATTATTTAAGTCGATTGTATTCTTTGTTTGCTAAAAGTTATTATTTAGATAATCCATATTATTGAAATTCACTTTCATTGCCATCAACATTATTTGAAAATAATTTTAACGAACAAAATGGATTTGTTACATTAAGTGATGCATCTACTCTGTTAAACGAACAAACAATTTTCTTAAATTCAAAAAATGAATTTCGAAAAATCAACTTTTACAATTTACAAAACGAATTTTTCAAAAACGAAAAAATATTAGATTTTCAGCAACAATTAAAAAATTTATATTTTGATGAAATCGTAAAAGAATTAAATTTGCTCATAACTGAATTTATTCAAACTAATAAACTTCCTTTTGGTGCGATATTGGAGTTTGAATATCCAATTTTAAATACCTATTCTGAAAAAGAGATATCCCTTCATCAAGAGTACCTAAAAATGCTAAATGGCGTATCTAAAAACTTAAACATTCATGCTTCATTTGTGGATATTGATTCTTTCAAAAATAAAAATTATTTTATTGAACCGCATAAAATCGAATACCCAAGCAAGTCATTAGAGTCGTTTATAAACACTATTTTTGACACTTCAGAAATTAATCAATATCTAAAATCGAATTTTTTAAATAATTCTTATAGCATTCTTGATCAAAACAATATTAATAAAGATAGTTTCATTGAAATTATCAAAACACACAATATCCAAGATCAAATTAAACTAATTAATGATTTAAACAATTTAATTCCATTACCTTTTGAGCCTTTAAATGTCAACACTTCAAAAAACTTAAACAAAATATTGGTACAACAATATTACACTTATCCATTATTTGAAGACGGTATAACTTCTTTTGAAGATATAAAAATCAAATAAAAACAAGAATTTGGTGAGATTCTTGTTTTTATTTGATTAAACTAATTTGATTGTTAAAGTTTCGGTTGTGTTATCAGTTTTTAAGACTTCTAATGTAAGAATTCCGTTTTCTCTGTTATATAAAGCTTTAATGTACTTGTCTTTCGAAATACCTGAACCTGAGTGCACACCTTTATCATTGACTAATTGTATAGTATTAAAGTACTCAGTTTTTAAAACAATGATTTTATTTACTGCTCCATCTGTATATCCTGGAAAACCAAATCCTTTTAAGTTCTCATCACTTAATCTTCCATAATATTGCATAAATTTAATATTATTTTTCTTTGGTTTAGTATCGAGATAAGCATTTAATTCTTCTAAGTTTCTAGTTGTAATAACTTTATATTTTTCAGTTTCTTTTGGATATTGATCAGATGCTTCGCTTGTGGTTGCCTCGGTTGGAGCTGTTGAAGCAGCAGGATTAGGTGTTTCTTCAGCTGGAGGGGTTGCGGTTCTTGGGCTCGCTTCTGCTTCTGTAGATTCTGTTGAACTAGGAGAAGTTGTTGTATTTGATGATTCAGATGAATTTGAAGTATCTACTGAATCAGAATTAGATGGAGAAGTTGTAGGTGAAGAATTTCCTTCGACATTTTCAGTTGAGGTTCCATCTACGGTTCCTGTAGAAGAATCTCCAGTTGGTGTATTAGAATTTCCGGTTGTAAAACCAGTTGAAGAAGCATCGTTTTCTGAAGCGTTATTTGATGTTTCTGAGTCATTGTTTTCTGCTGGGCTAGAAGGTTTTTCTGTACTTTCTGTATTTGCAGGTTGTCCCGCTGAATCATCGGTTCCTGGTTGTGCTCCAGTTGTTGAAGTACCCGCTCCAGAAGAATCTGAAGTTGCTGCTGAACCACTTCCTCCATCTTGAGAATTGTCGGTTGCTTCCCCGCCAGTAGCGGTCGCATCTCCTGTTTCTTGGTTATCTGTATCTGGTGCTGATTCTTTTTCGTTTACTTTATCATTATTTTCCTGGCTAAGTTTTTTAGCTAGTGAATTAATTTCAAGAACTTTGATTTTTGATACACCTTCTAAGTAGCTGTAAATTACATTATCTACAGTTCTTTGTGAATCAACATATTCTAATACTTTAGTATCATCTGAATTTGCTTTTAAAACTTCTTTAAGTTTAAGAACTTGAGAGTAGTATTTTTCTAAAAGACTAACATCAGCAGAGAATTGTTCTTCGGTGTAATCTTTATTTACAAAAGTATCTTTTTTTGCTTTTAAATCAGCAAAGAATTTATCATAAACCTCTTTAGTGTACATTTCTTTATAAAGAGATAATTTTGTAATATCCTCTCTTACAGTTGTCGAAGTAGAAGGCACAGCTGCTACAGGTGCATCTTTAGGTTCATCTTGAGTAGTTGATGAATTTTCTTCAGTACCATCAAGTTTAATAACTTGAGTTACATTTTTACCATCATAAGTAAATGAAACTTCTAAGTTTCCATCTTCTAAAATTGTTGCATCTAAATAATCATAAGCTCTAGTTGGATCATTGTTTTCTTGTCTTGAAAATCCTACTTTTGTTAAATCTGTTCCTTCTTTTAGTCTTACTAATTCTTTAGGAGATTTGCCTCCAGATTTTAAAACTCCAGAATCATCAAGTTTTCTTAATCTAATTGTTGAATAATTTCTTTTTCTTGAAAATTCCAATTCTGCTTTAAGATTGTCTAATGAGACAATTTCAAGTAATTTTATAGATTTTTCTTGGTCTTTTTCTGCACTAGTTCCTTCACCATTTCCAGGTTGAGCGTTTGTTGTACCTCCGTTATCAGTACCTGGTGTTGTTGGATTTGTAGGAGCTGGTGTTGTTGGCTCTGTTGGTGTACTTGGGGTTGGTGTACTTGGGGTTGGTGTACTTGGGGTTGGTGTACTTGGGGTTGGTGTACTTGGGGTTGGGGTTGCAGGTTCAGGTTTAGGTTCAGGCGCTGGTTTTTCAGGTTCCTTTGCACATGCCGCACTTGCTGCAATTGCCACTATTGAAACTGGCATAATAAATAAACTTTTTAATAACTTACTTTTTTTCATGTCTAAATTATATATTTTTAGAAAACATCAAAACAGCTATATAAAATATTTCCAGAATTTAAAATTTGCTTTTTTATTTTTAAAAAAGAATATAATTCTTTTATGCTTAATAATAATGAAAATAGTAAACCAGAAATTGTTATAAACTCACTAAATCACAGCTTATTCGCTAAGAAATATTTTTCAGTTGCTTTCGTAACTTTTGCTTTTAGCTTACTTGTTTTCTTTATAGGTTCTTTAAGTGTATACTTTGGTTTAGATGCATTAGTAAAAAACGGAACAATTAGACCATACTCAATTTACGTTAGCTTAATTGCTGTAACTATTGCTTACTTTATAGTTTCTCTTATTTTTACATACAAAAAAAGAAACGGTTTTTTAATTACCAGCATATTTTGAATCGTTGCTGAATTGTTTTTTTCTTTAATTATTGGAATAGGATTAAATTATGGAAAATCAGCGGGTTTAATTACACCTACATCAGTTTTTATCATCTTTGCAATTCCAACACTAATTATGATAATTACAGGAGCGCTCTCATATTTTAATTTAATTGATTTAACTAAAATCAAAAAACTTTTATTAGTTTTTGCTGTAATTATTATAGTCGCAATAATAGCTTCTATTTTTACAGCTTTCTTATTGCCTTATAGAAGTAATACAAATAGAATACTAAACTTTGCAATTCCAGTACTATTGGTGGTCTTTGTTTCGCTTGCAACATTGTTTACTTGAAATAATTTAATTAAAAACGCAGAAGAAGCAGGTAGTTTCGAAGGAAGTGATTTATATAGAAAAGCAATCATTTCAGGAGTGAGATTGTTTGTAGATTTTGCAACTCTTGTATATTATGTATTATCAATTTTTCTAAGAAGAAGATAATTAAAAATTGCCTTTGGGGGGGTGATTTTTTTATGCAAAAAAACAAGAGAAAATCTCTTGCTCTTTTGTTATTTAAATTTTAAATCTAATCAAACCAGTAAGTGATCTGATACAAGACTTCTTACAGCATATCAAAAACTATTCGAATCTGCAGATGTATTTTGACCTTCGTTTAAACGAGTATTAAATATGCGAAGATATTCATTTTGAAAGAATTTTTTAAAGTTTTTATCTTCAAAGAATTTTCGAACGATATCATATTTAAACGTATCTTGATTCTCAGGGTTTTGTGTAAAGGCATTTGAATCATAAAACATTCGATCGTATGGATTGGCATAAGAATCATTAAGGTTTTGATTCTTTACTGCATCTCTAATTTTTGAAGCAGTTCTTAAAGAAGTTGAATTAATTGGAGCATCTCCTCAACCTTGTAGATATCCTTTTATTGCCAAATTAACGAAAATATCTGAAGATTCAGCCGGTATGTTGGTATCACCACCAAAAATAACGTTTTGAGCTCCTTTATTTTTAAAATATTCAACTACTTTATCAAGGTTGTAAGCTTCAGCACCTTCTTGAGAACCAATTGTATTTGCGTAATACAATTCTCTAGGATATTTATAATCTAAATCAAAGAATTTTTTCTCTTTTTTACTTACTCTTGCTCCTGGAGAATCTAAGTGATCAAAAATAGTTGTAAAGACATTTTCAGTACCAGTAACCTTGAACATAACTCCAAAAGGAGGTCTAACATAAGTGGTAGTTGTCTTTTTAGGCCCATAAGGGTAACTTATTGGTTCATTAAAAGATTTTTCAATACTTCCATCATTAAAATGTAACGGGCTAACTTTAAGTGAGTCATACAAAATAACAACCGATTCTTGAGTGTCTGAATTGGACTCTTTATTGTAATGAGAACTGTCTTGGTAAATCATTTTGTAATTACGTTTTGACATTGAATTTAGTTTATCAACAATTAGCTGTACATCTGCCCATTTACCATTATTGATTTCAGTTAAACCAACTACATCTAAATTAACTTCATTCAAAATGTAGCTGATTATATTAACCTTGAACTCATTTTTATAGGTAGCGGCAGGATAATTCAAAATATTTCAATGTCCGATTTTTAGATTATCCGCATCTTGAACTACAATTGGTTTATCTGGTTGTGGATCCGGTTGTGGTTTAGGATGGGGTTCAGGATTTGGTCTAGGTTGTGGTTCGGGTTTTGGTTGAGGATTTGGACTAGGTTGTGGCTCAGGTTTTGGTTGAGGATTTGGTCTAGGTTGCGGTTTTGGTTCAGGTGTCGGTGCTGGTTTAGGTTGAGATTCTATAGAATCTTTAGGAATTGGAGGATTTTGAACTTTTGACCCTTCTTTATTGTCGACGGGTTGTTTATTATTATTTTCTTTTGCAGGTGTTTTTGGTGTTGCGGTTGGCACAAGTATTATTTTACTAATCCCTTCAAAAGTATCTAGTTCCTTATCGTTTTTATTATCATTTTTATTTTCAGCAACACACGAAATTGAAGCGGTAAACACCGCTGCTGAAGAAGTGATTAAACTGATTAATTTAAAGTATTTTATTTTACTCACGTTTTAATTATATTTTGTTCTTGTGCATTCCCGCAAAAAAGGGCTTAATATTTCCAAAATGTAGAAAAAATCATTCATTTCATTTAAACTCTTTAATTAATATTAAAGAGAAATAATGTAAAATTAATAAGCATATTACAACAATTAATTAGGAGCAAAATGGTTAATAAAGTAAAAGGAACTATTGATTATTCAATTGAACAATACAAAAACAAAAGACTAGTGTTAAACAACTTTGAATTTGTGGCCGAAAAATTTGGTTTTAATTTCATTGAAACCCCAATTTTAGAATATTCAGAATTATTTAAACGTTCAAACGAACAAAGTGAAATGGTCAAAAAAGAGATGTTCGAATTCCTTGATAAAGGCGGAAGAGAAATAGTATTGCGTCCTGAAGGAACAGCTTCTTTTGTTAGAAGCTACATCAACAACAAGTGATACGCACAAAATGAGGTTGACAAATTCGCTTATTGAGGACCTATGTTTAGATACGAGAGACCTCAAGCTGGTAGATACAGACAATTTTACCAAGCTGGCGTGGAGTACGTAGGACCAAAATCACCTTTTAAAGATGTTCATGTAATTATGACCGCTACCACTTTATTAGAGTGAGTGTCTCTTGAAAATTCAAAAAATATCAAACTTCACATTAACTCAATCGGGGATGCTACAACTCGCGAAAATTATCAAAAAGCGTTAAAAGAATTTTTGCTACCTTACAAAGACCAATTAAGCGAAATTTCTCAAGAGAGATTAGAGTCAAATAATGTATTAAGAATTTTGGATGACAAAATCGACTCTAAATTGCCATTTATGAAAAATGCTCCCAAAATTGCAAAATTTTATTCTGTAGAATCTCAAAAATATTTCAAAGACGTGTTAAATTTACTTGATTTTTACGATGTTGATTACAAAATCAATCCTAACTTAGTTAGAGGTTTAGATTATTATGATGAAGTGGTCTTTGAGTTTGTATTAGAAACTAAAGAAGGACAAAACACCATAATTGGTGGAGGAAGATATTCTAATTTAATCAAACAATTAGGCGGACCTGATGTCTCTAGTGTAGGATTTGGATTTGGAGTTGATCGTTTACTTGATTTAATTGAAAGCGAACCTATTCCAGAACCATCTCATGAAGTACCCAATATCGGAACAGTTATTAATCCTGATTTTATCTTAGCAGCAAGCTCAAAACAATCAACATTAGAAAATTTATTTGCTTTATATTTTGAATTTATATACGACGAAAACATATACAGCGTAAATTTTGTCCCTGAATTAACAAAAAGTAAAAAGATTTTTGAGATGGCCAAAAAACAACAAACTAAATATTTAATTTACGAAGATGAACTAATTTCAAATCCGGATGTAGTTTTCATTAAAAATATGGAAAACGGTAAGAAAATGCAACTTGATATAAGTGATGCTTCTGAGGCTTTTGATCAAATAATGGATTTTGTAGATTTAGATTAAATAGAATAGGATAACCATGAATAAAAATATAAAAAATAATCAGTTAAGACTCTCTGATGTAAATCAAGAAGTAACTCTTTATGGATGAGTAGCCAATAAAAGACGTTTTGGAGAATTAAACTTTGTTGATTTACGAGACAAATATGGAATTACTCAATTGGTATTTAATCAACCAATTAATTTTTCAAAAGAATCAGTATTAGAAGTTTTTGGAACTGTTGTAAAAAGAAAAGATCCAAACTTAAATTTACCAACAGGGGAAATTGAAGTATTAGTTAAAGAATATAAAGTTCTTTCTACTGCTGCAGAATTACCTTTTGCCATTAAAGATGATTTAGAAACTAAAGAAGATTTAAGATTAAAATATCGTTTTTTAGATTTACGTCGTAACGTAATGCAAAATACTTTAAAGTTGAAAAATGATTTGTTTTTTGCCATTCGCGAGTTTATGCATTCAAATGAATTTATGGAAATTGAAACTCCAATGCTCGCTAAGGCAACCCCTGAAGGAGCCAGAGACTTTTTAGTTCCAACAAGAAACAAAGGTGAATTTTATGCATTACCGCAATCACCGCAACTATTTAAACAATTATTAATGATTTCAGGATTTGAAAGATATTACCAATTTGCTCGCTGTTTTAGAGATGAAGATTCACGTAAAGATCGTCAACCTGAGTTTACTCAACTTGATATTGAAACCAGCTTTTTAAGTGTGGATAAATTTATGAACATTATTGAAAAGTTGTTTCAACACTTTATGAAAAAAGTTATGAATGTTGATATTCAAATCCCATTTAAAAAACTAAGATTTGATGATTGTATTCGCGATTATGGAAGCGATAAACCTGATTTAAGGTACGAAAACAAAATTATTGACATTAATGACTTTTGTTTAGAAACTGATTTTGAAATTATAAAAAATGCTCCGTCAAAACGTCTTTTAGCAATTGATGAAGTCATTACCAAAAAAGACTTTAAAGTACTTGAAGAAATAGCTAAGAAAAATAAAGCAAATATCTTATTTTACTTTACTGTTGAAAACGGGCAACTTAAAGACACAAATTTTGCTAAGAAAGTACCTAATGCTGTAGAAAAACTAATTAATTCAATTAATAAGCAAACTGGAACATATTTAATTGTTGCTAATGAATATGACAATGCTTCTCAAGCACTTGGTGCTGTGAGAGTTCAACTTAACGAAATGTATAATTGAGCTAAAAATGAATACAATTTTTCATGAATTGTTGATTGACCAATGTTTGAATTTGATAAAGAAACTAACACTTGAGCTGCAGCTCATCACCCATTTACTCAATTTGATAACACCTTAGAAGAAATTGATACTTTACCTAAAGAAAAACTTAGAGCCAAAAGTTACGATTTAGTATTAAATGGATTTGAATTAGGTTCAGGTTCAGCTCGGATTTATGATCGCCAAATGCAAGAGAAAATGTTCCAACTTATCGGAATGGATGAGCAACAACAAAAAGACAAATTCGGGTTCTTTTTAAAAGCTCTTGATTTTGGGGTTCCACCACACTGTGGAATTGGACTCGGAATTGATCGTTTAACAATGATTTTAGCTAACCAAAAAACAATTCGTGATGTTATTGCATTTCCAAAAAACGCAAAAAGTCAAGATGTGTTCACTGAAGCTCCTTCGGGAGTTGATGAGACTCAACTTAAAGAATTATTTATAAAAGTAGATCAATAAAATTATCTAAATTTTTGATATTGAATTTTATTTTATAAGTTATAATATTAAAGCATTTATCAAAAACCACAATAAAGGAGGAAACCATGGCTATAGTACCAAAAAGAAAGACATCTAAACAACGTAAACACAAAAGAAACAGTCACTCTGCTTTAGAAATGCCAAACCTTGTTGCATGTAAAAACTGTACACAAATGATCGAACAGCATGTTGTATGTAAATTTTGTGGTTTTTACAAAGGTAAAAAAGTTGAAGGGTATGTTGCTCTTAACGACCGTATTCAATAATTACATAACATTTTAATATCGGAAAATAACCAGGAAAGTTTTTCTTTGGTTATTTTTTTATTTCTCTTATTACTTAAATGAAAAGAGGAAAAATGCTACTTTACAAAATCGGAGAAATAGTTTATAAAAACAATAACAATTTAATTTTAGAGTGCAAAGGCGAAGGACACATCGTTGTCATTTCAAATGAATCTCGTTATCAAGTTCATGACAAAATCAAAATGTTTTTTTATGAATATAATAGCGAGTACAATCGCACAACTTATGGGTTTAAAGATTTCAAGGAGCGTCTATTATTTATTGATTTAATTTCAATTGACAAAATCGGTCCTAAAATCGCTATGAATATTTTAGATAAAGGTTGAGAATACATTGCTGAACTAATTTCGCAAGAAAACTGACAAGAAATATCCAAAATACCTTTTGTTAACGAAAAGACAGCTCGTTTCTTATGTGTTGAACTTTCTAATAAATGAACTAAAATAATTAATAAAAATAAATCACAAAGTCATACATCAAATTTTTCAAATATCAAACAATTAACCGATACACTAAACACTTTAGGATTTAAGAAAAAACAAATTGATTACGCAGTTTCTAGAGTTGACTTGAGCAAAGACTTAGAACAAATAATTGAAGATAGTATTGAAATTATTGCAAAAAACCAAAATGAAATCAATCTTGCGTCCGCTTAATTTTAGCGAATTTATTGGTCAAAAAAAATTAATTAAAACTATCAAAGCTATGATTGATAGTTCAATTAAACAAAATAAAATTTTAGATCATATTTTATTACATGGTTTACCTGGGTTAGGTAAAACCACTTTAGCCACAATTATCGCAAATGAAACAAATAAGCGAATTCACTATATTCAAGGTGCAAATATTGAAAAGAAATCTGATATTATCTCAGTTTTATCTTTAATCCAAGAAGGAGACATTGTATTTATTGACGAAATTCACAGCATTAACAAATTAGTAATTGAGTTTTTATATAATGCTATGGAAGATTTTGTTTTTGATTTAATTATTGGTGTTGATTCTAATGCGAAAGCAATAAGAATGAAAATTAAGCCCTTTACTTTAATTGGGGCTACTACAAAACTAAATGAAATAAGTCAACCTTTTAAAGATCGTTTCGGTTTTATTGGAAGATTTGTTAATTATGATCTTTCAGATCTTATTCAAATAGCCAAAAATTCAGCAAAGCAACTTGAAATGAATATTCCAGAGAATCAATATAAAACGATTGCTTTGTACTCACGTTCTACGCCTAGAATCGTAAATCATTTATTAAGTAGAATTAAAGATTTTGCTTTATCTTTAAACGATGGAATCATTGATAATAAGGTTATTAAAAAAACTTTTAATTATTTGGAATTATACCCATTAGGACTATCCAAAGATCACATTGAATATCTACAAATTCTCAAAGATGGTTTTGATGATAAGTCGGTATCTTTGGATGTTTTATGCGGACTTTCAACTCAAACAAAAGAAAATATCTTAAATGAAATTGAACCCATTTTGCTTTATTTAAAACTTATTGAAAAAAACTCAAAAGGTCGCAAAATTACTACCAAAGGAATTGATTATTTAATAAAAGAAAAACTTTCATTGACTTAAAATAAAAAACTCAAAAACTTGCATTTTTGGTAAAATAATTAAATATGAAACGTATTAAAGAATTTTTCAAACTAAAGAATTGAAAAAGAATTTTAATTAGCGTTTTAACTCTTGCTTCAGCAGCTAGTGCAATTGGTTTTGGAAGTAAATATTACGTTTCCCAAAATGTTAATAAATCAATTGAATATGGAGGAGGAGTTGAAGTTGTAGTTCAAGTGTCAACCAACGGAAAAGTTGCTGATGATACTTTAACTGAAAACGTTAATAAATTCCTTTCCGATCGTCTTTCTGGAGGAACCGGTTTAAACGGTGTTTCAGTAAGCACTGAAGGTGGAGGAAAAATTAGAATTACCAAAAGTGGTGATCTAAATGATTCTCAAAGAGATCAGTTCTTAAAAGAAATTACAAATAAACCTATTTTGACTATTACTGATTCAGAACTAAAACCGCTATTTTATAATGGTGTGTTTGTAGAAGATGGATCGTTAGATAGAGGAACTCCAACTGATTGAATTCCACCTTTTGCAGCCAACCAAGCCAAAAATGTAATTCAAAACAACGGAACAAATGTAGTAGAATTGGCTTTAAATAATCAAGATGCAGTTTTTCAGTGAACAAAAGCTACTGAAAATATTTCAAAAAGACAAAATAAAACTGTTTTAATGTGACTAAACATTCTTGAATTAATTCAATTGGCCAAAACTAAATATGCTAGTGATTGATCTGCTGCTCAAGAAAATCTTTGAAACTTTGTCCATGTTAACAATAGACCTTTCGAAACAATTACCGATCCTGTAACTGGACAACAAAGAGTTGAGAGAAATCCTTTCAAAAAAGCTTTAATTGATATTGAAGGTCGTTACTTAATTAGTGTTGCAAATGTAAACGCTCCAATTAATTCACAAAAAGTAATAATTAGCGGGAACTTTACTAACAATGATGCTTTAAATTTAGCAAATAGAATCAATTTTGGTTTAAGCAATTATGATTTATCGGTTGTATACACTCATTATTTAAATTCAACTTTACAAAACAAAGCATTCTTGTACGCGATGATTGCTGGGTTATTAGTTTTTGTTGTAATTGCTGTATTTATGATTATTAATTATGGATTGCTTGGAATAATAAGTGCCATTTCTATTGCTTTATACATGTTCTTAACATTGCTTATTTTTACAGCAATTAAAGGAGAATATAGCCCTTCAACAATTGCTGCGTTAATTATTGGAATCGGAATTAGTGTCGATGCTAATGTTATTACCTTCGAAAGACTAAAATCCGAAATATATTCGGGAGATTCGCTAGATAAGTCCTTTAAAACGTCTAATCGGTTGTCTTTATCATCAATTATTGACGCCAACATTACAACTATAATTATTGGTTTTATTCTCTTTTATTTAGGAACCAAAGAAGTTAAAGGATTTGGAATTACTTTAATTTTATCTATATTCTTTACCTTGGTTGTTATGTTAGTATTTACTCGTTTCTTAGCAACTATGATTGTAGGAACTGGATACTTTGATAAAAGATTATGACTACTTGGTGTTAGACCTAAAAAAATTAACAATCCAAGCAAAGTAGTTAAAAGAATTAGAAACATTGATTACTTAAGAAAATCTAAATGATTCGCTCTTCTTTCATTTGTCTTTATTTTAACTTCATTGATTGTTTTTGGTTCAGTTGCTGGTACTTCGGGATCATTCTGAAACGGTGTTAACAGATCTCTTGAATTTAGTGGAGGAATTAACATTTTAATTCAAAGTAAGGGTGAATCATATGGTGATTTAACTTTAGCTCAGGCCACTGAAATTAAAAACGTATTGGTTGCTAAAGCAAGTGAAATTAACTTACTTGATGCAGCTAATATTACTACAATTAGTAAAGCAAGTTTATCTACTGAAAACTACATTGTTAATATTAGAACTTCACAAGTGTTGTCAAGTGAACAAATTGAACAAATCATTAATCTAGCCAAAAATGTTAAAGATGATATTGAGTGAAACAATTTACAAATTTTACCTTCTGAAGCAGCTAAATTAGTACTAAATGCTTTAATTGCAGTTGCTGTGTCATTTGTAGGTATTGTAATTTACACTTTAATTAGAATGAATTGAACATTTGCTATTGCGGCTATCATTGGACTTATGCATGACTTTATAATGGTTTTTGCATTTATTGTAATTACTAGATTGCAAGTTTCTACAATAATTGTTGCCGCCATGCTTTCAATTATCGGGCTTTCAATTAACGATACAATTGTTACATTCGATCGTATTAAAGAAAAAATTAACAATGAATATCCAAACCAAATTCTTACAAAATCAGATATTAAAACCATTGTAAATCAGTCAATTTCAGATACTTTGAAACGTAGTTTATATACATCACTATCAACAATCGCAGCTGTTGCAATTCTACTTTCATTTGGAAATGCAACTAACTTTGCCTTCAATATTGTAATGTTATTTGGTATTTCAATTGGAGTTTATTCATCTATTTTCATTTGTTCATGAATTTGAAGTAAATTAGAATTATTCAGACAAAAAAGAATTCAAAAAAGAATGGATAATAAATATTGAGATATCTCAAAACCAGATGAACAAACCTTCCCAGGAATTAATGATTTTAATTATTAAATCAAAAGCAATGTAATGTAAGTTATATTGCTTTTCTTATGCAAAATGAGTGTAAAACTCATAAATATGGTATTATTTTAAAACTATTAGAAAGGAAAATATGGCACGTTTTATAGATGAAATTACAATTAGCGTTCAGGCCGGTAAAGGTGGAAACGGTATGGTTTCTTTCAGAAGAGAAGCTCACGTAGATAAAGGTGGTCCTGATGGAGGAGACGGAGGAAAAGGTGGAGACATTTATTTTGTCGGCGACCTTGGAAAAAACACTTTATTAACTTTTTACAAAAATAAACATATCGTTGCTGAAGACGGAGTTAAAGGTGGGCCTAAAAATCTTTATGGAGCAAACGCTCCACATACATATGTAAAAGTTCCTATTGGTACTTTAGTGTACAATGGTAAAAAATTAGTTGCGGATGTTATTGAGGCTGATAAACCATATTTAATTGCAAAAGGTGGTAAAGGAGGAAGAGGTAATACCAAATTCAAAACTTCAAAAAATACTGCTCCTCGAATTTCAGAAAATGGAATGCCCGGTGAAAAATTTGAAGCTAAAATCGTGTTAAAAATTCTTTCTGATGTTGGGATAGTTGGAAAGCCAAGCGCTGGTAAAAGCACATTGCTTTCAGCGCTATCGAACGCAAAAGCCAAAGTTGCTGAATATGAATTTACAACTTTAGTCCCACAATTAGGAATGGTTGAGTATTTCGAAAATTCATTTACCGTTGCAGATTTACCAGGATTAATTAAAGGTGCTTCACTTGGAAAAGGCCTTGGTATTCAGTTTTTAAAACACATTGAGCGTTGTCGGGTAATTGCTCATGTTATTGACTTTGGTAGTGAAGAAAAAGATCCGGTAATTGATTACAAAGTTATTAATTATGAATTAAAATCATACAACTATAAACTTGAAGAAAAACTTCAAGTGGTTATTGCTAATAAAAAAGATATGCCTTTATTTGAAGAAAAATTAAAACATTTCAAACAAGTGTATCCTGATGTTCCTGTAGTAGCTATTTCTGCTGCCTTAAGAGAAAATTTAGAAGAAGTTAAAGCGAAATTATGACATTTAATTCAACAAGCCGCTTTAAAACCGGTTGAACAAGAAGAAGAGGAAGTTAAAGTTATTACTTTTGAACCTGACTATATTGTAACTTCTCCATACAGAGGCCACTTTGAAGTCACTGGTAAAAAAGTAGAGGAGTTTTACCACAAGATACCTCTTAATTCATATGATAATTTAATTAGATTTAATAACATCATGAAAAAAATCGGCGTTTGGAAAGAACTTATGCGTCGTGGTATTAAGCGTGGTGATACTGTTAATATTTATGGCTACGAAATGGAATGAGAAGATGAAGAATAACTGCTACTAAGCAGTTGTTTTTTTTGTATAAAAAAAAGCGCCAATTAGGCGTCTTGTGAAAATAAAAATTTTTACAATATCTACTGGTGCCCAAGACAGGACTTGAACCTGCACGGATTTCTCCAGCGGATTTTGAGTCCGCAGCGTCTACCATTCCACCACTTGGGCATGTAAAATAATTATACTATAAGATTAATAATTATTTTGTAGTCTTTTGTAATTTGTTTGATTTTTAGTTACATATCAAGAATATAGTTCATGATATGAAAAACCTAACATTTCAAAAGTTCCAATCGCAATTTCAAAAGCTCTTGTAATGGTATCTTTAGAAGGATTTTTCATAATATCAGTTAACGAAATAAAGAGATTTTGTAACTGAACATTTAAATTGCCCGAAGTTATTCTTGGTTCTATTTCATAATGAACATTGTATCTATTTGAAAACGAAACCAGAAAGTGGATTAGATCAGCAAACTCTTCTAAAACTTTGTTGTTATCAATATTTTTATTAGCTTTTCAATATTTAAAGGTTTGAATTTCATTAGCAAATTCAGCTGCTTCTACCACAAGAGCAATGGTTCCATTGATTATAATTTGTTCATCAGATAATTCAGGATTTGTCAAAAGAGATTTTTCCTTTATTTTAGTATCCAAATCTTTCTGCATTTCAAATATTCTTGATAAATTCATAATTAGATTATAAACTTTTTGTCCCAAAAAATCAGAAAGAAACAAAAAAGACCATTGCAGATCTTTTAATTACTTTTTACCTTTATAATTAGAATTGTTTGGATTTAACTGATTTGAATGATTATTGTTATTAGCTCTATTAGCAGAGTTGTTAGGATTATTTTGGTTTGAATAATTATTCAATTGGTTTTGTGAATGAGTATTACCTGATACTTTGCCTGGCATACACACCTCCTTTATTACAAAAAATCAAAAGATACAATGGTCCATTTAAATTTTACTGAGTGACGTTTTTTTTTTTTTTTTTAGAGAGATAAAAAAGAAAAACTGCAAATAATTACAGTTTTCGTATTACATAATAATAGGCATTGTCCGAAAATTTCTTAGCTATTTCACTTTCAGAAGCTATTTCATCTCGCTTGGCTGTAAAAATAGGTGAAGGAAGATTAGCTTCCTTAATTAAGGATAAAACATCATCTTTATTGTAAAAACACAAAACACCTTCTTGGTTTTTGATGCGGTAAACCACATCAGCTGGTCTTCAATTTTGAATATTGTTGATTTTTAAATATTCTTCATTTTCCATAATAAAGCGTTCTTTGTGCGGATCATTATTTACTTCATCTGCGGTAAAAATTAAAATACCTTCTTTATCAAGAGAATTGAAAGCATTTTGCAAAGCGAGAATTTTATTTTTATGACCAGGAATGCACATTAAAGAATTAAAAGTAAAAAAGACTAAATCATACTTGCCAAACTCTGACAAATTAGTTTCGGTTAAATCAGCTCAATGAAAAGAAACATTTTGTGCGTATTTTTCAAATTTCGGATTTTCTTTTAAAATATTAGCTTTATAAATGGAAGATTCGCTTATATCAAAACCTACTATTTTGGAATATCCTTTTAGTGCAGCGTTTAAAGCAAAACGACCAGTACCACACCCTAAATCAGCTATTCTAATGTTTTTGTTTTCTCCAAAATATCTATAAATTAATGTTTCTTCACAATTAAGCATACCTACATTAAAAACCGCTTCAGTATAATATTGAAGCGATTCTTTTGTTTCGTAACTTGAAGTATATTTTAAAGTATCTTTAATTGGCATTATTTGTATGATAATTCTTCGTGAGTTTTTTGATCGTATGCTTTAATAAATTCAACCATCAAATCTACTGTGGCTTGAATATCCACTAATGAAGCAACTCCAATTGGACTGTGTAAGTATCTTTGGGGAATAGAAATTGAAACAGTTTTAGCTCCTCCTTGACCATATTGAATTACACTAGCATCAGTTCCACCACCCATAGCAATATATTTATATGCAGGAATGTTGTGTTCTTTAGCTAAAAACATTAATAATTTTAAGATTGCAGGATCTGATAAGGTTCCACCATCTTTAACAAGTAAATTAACACCTTTACCCAATACAGGTACTCCTTTGATACATCCTGTAGTATCATGTGAAGCACCAGTATCTACCGCAAAAGCCACATCAGGATTAATTAAACTTACAGAAGTTTTAGCTCCACGAGTTCCAACTTCTTCTTGAACTGTTCCAACAATGTATAAATGACAATCTAAATCTAAGTCTGCTACAGCATTAGCAATTAATTCAACTGCAGTTACCCCGGCACGGTTGTCCATTGCTTTTCCACCAACTAAGTTGTTTTCAAGAGTAATTGTTTCTCCAGAAATATAAATTCTATCACCGACATCCACACCATGTTTTTTCGCTTCATCTTTAGACATGAAACCAAAATCAACAAACAATTCTTTTTCAGTCATTGCCTGCTTTACTTTTTCGCTTTCTAAAATGTGAATTGATGTATGTCCAAATACACCAGTGAATTTTTTACCGTTTTCATTAATAACTAATGTAGCTTTAGTTCCAATAACAGCACTTGGTCACACTCCGCCAACTGTTGAAACTAATAAGTTTCCATTTTCTTCAATACTTCTAACAATGTAACCTACTTCATCCATATGTGCCGCTAACATAACTTTAGGAGCATTAGGATTTTTTGATTTCTTATAAAAAATTACTGAACCAAATCTGTCTCTTGACACTTCATATTTACCCGCTTTGATAGATTTTTTTAATTCATCTACAACAGGTTCTTCATAACGAGACATTGCTTCAATATTCATGTATTTATTTAATCTTTCAAATAAATATTCATATTTTTTATCCATATTCACCTCTTTTTTAATATATTTTTATATTTTACTAAAAGATACATAAAAGTATTAAAAAAGCCAAGAGTTATCTTGGAACTTCTAATTAGTTTTTGATATATTTAGGATCTAAAATCCCAATATAAGGTAAGTTTCTGAACTTTTCTTGATAATCTAATCCAAACCCCACTAAAAACTCATCTGGAACGTCAAAACCGTAGAAATCAGCTTCTAAAGCAACTTTGCGATGGTGTGGTTTGTTCATTAGTGAGAGAATTTTTAAACTTTTAGGTTTACGAGCTAGTAAAATACTTTTAATTTTATCTAAGGTAATGCCACTATCAATGATGTCTTCCACAAGCAAGACATCTTTGTTTTCAATATCTGAGCTTAAATCCATAATAATTTTGACATTACCACTTGAAGCGTGCGAACCATTGTAACTAGAAGCGATCATAAAATCCATTTGGTGATCTACGCTAACATTTTTAATTAGTTGAGCCAAAAAAGGAACGGAACCTTTTAAAAGACCAACCAATACCAAATTATCTGAGCTAACGTAAGTTTCATTTACTCAATTTGAACATTTTAAAATTGCATCATTAATAAAGCTTTCATCAAATAAAACTTTTAAAATTCGTTGATCTCTACGCATTATTAACCTTTGTTTTTTTATATAAGTCTATTGCTACGACAGCTTCTTCAAAAACATCTTTTTCACTCTTGTTATTTGTATCAATAACAACATAATTGATTTTGTATTTTTTTACAATTTCTAAAAATGTCTTTTTGTATACTTGATAAAGCTCATAAAAATATTCTTTGTTTTTTTCATAATTATCAATTTCAACAGCTCGACCACGTTTGAAAAGACGTTTTTGAAAATTCTCAAAAGATACATCTAAAAACAAAGTAAATTCAGGAAGTTCTTCGTTGCTTACAAGTTCGTTAAAAAGAGCTTTATATGCATTAAAAGCCTTCTTAGGAAGATCTTTAAGATTAACTGAAGCAAACACATAATGTTCAGCACTAAAACGATCCAAAAAGATAATATCTTGATCTTTGCTTAAATTTAAATCATTAAATTTATTGACAATTTTATTAACACTAGCTGTATGATTTTCCACAACGTACACTTGAAAACTAATATCAATGTGTGGTTTTTGTTCATAAAATCAGTTTAAATAAGTGTTAAATACTACGTCATCTTCTTCATATTCATTAAGTAATAACGAGTTTTTGTAATGCTTAGTAAGCTTTTTTGACAAAGTACTTTTTCCGCTACTAATCATTCCTGAAATTCCAATTATCATAAAAATCCTCCTTAAAGAAACAAAAAACTAAAGATTATTCTTTAGTTTTGTTGTGTTACGCTAATAATTTCAACGTTAAATTTTTGTTGAGCATCAACTTCAACAACATCACCAGTTTTTTTACCCATAATTGATACTGCAAGTGGGCTTTTGTTTGAAATTTTATCTTCAAATGGGTTTGCATCGTGTGTCCCCATAATTGTGATGTTTTTGATTTCTCCGGTTTCAATGAACTTCAAGGTTACAGTAGCACCAATTCCAATTAATGCGCTATTGGCATTTTCAATAATTTCTGCACGATCTAAAATTGATTCAAGCTCGTTAATTCTTCCTTCAACAACTCCTTGACGATCTCTAGCTGCATCATACTCAGCGTTTTCAGAAAGGTCACCCTGTGCTCTGGCTTCTTTAAGAGCGTTTTGTACAGCTGGACGCTCAACATTAACTAAGTGTTCATATTCTTTTTTATATTTTTCTAATGTTTCTTTGGCTAAATAAATTTTTTCAGTATTTGTTGACATAATGCTCCTTAATGTTTTTTAATTATAACAAGTTTGACCTTATTGCTTAACAATATATAAAAATTTACTTTCAACATAGGAAATTTCATAAGTTAAACCTAAGGTTTTAATATGCTTAACGAATTTTACTAACTCTTTTTTAGAATAATTGTCCGTTAGAATCATCATCATTGATTTAGAAATCATAAAATCAAAATAAGTATCAAATAATTCCATTAGCGTTTTATTGTTTTTAAATATCACAACAAAATCTAGCATATTTTGTGAATATGAAATTAAATTAGTGTTCTCTAAATCTTGTGGATATTCAGAAATTGCTTCTTTGAGTTGCTCACTAAAATCATATTCATTTAAATAATAGATTTTTCGTTTAGTTTTATTTGAAACTACCGAAGATAAAAACGAATCTTGATTATCAATAATTAAAGTTGACTGAAAGTTATTGGTGTAAATTGTATTAATTACTGCTTCAATATCATATGGCTTATAATCATTTTTTAAATAATCTTTTAAATCAAAAGGTAATTGTCCAATGTCATTACGAAGATTTTGCAACATCAAGTATGTTTGTTCACGATCTTGGTTTAAATACTTAGCTTGTAATTTTTTTATTTTCAATTTGATTAAGATAATTGAAATTGCTGCTATTACAATAACCGCAATCATTGAACCAAACAAAATTCATTGTAACTTATTCATTTTTGCCTCATTTATCTTGGTAATATTCTAAATAATCTTGCAATATGATTTGAGCTGCTAGCTTGTCTTTGTTAGCCTTTCTTTTTTTACGAGTAAGGCCAGCACTAATCATTACTTGTTGAGCCTTTTTAGTGCTATATTGTTCATTTACTAACATAACTGGTATTTGAAAATTTTCTTCAAGTAGCTTTTTAAAATCTTCAACCATTAATGTACGATCACTTTTTTCTCCGCTTATTTTCAAAGGGTATCCTAAAACAAAACCGTCAATTTTGTATTCTTGCAAATATTGTTCAATACGCTTAATTACCGCGTTGAAATCGCCTTCGTTCATTAGAAAGTTTTCTAGCGAGGTTGAAATAATTTCGTTTTCATCAGTGATGGCAAATCCGCAGCTTTTAATTCCTAAATCTAGTCCTAATTTTCTCATTGAATTTTTTCTAACTCACTAAAAATTAAATCTTTTGAAAGTGTTTGGCCACATTTTCCCATTGAAAGAAGATTATTTCCTCCACCTCTACCTTCAAAAGTTTTAAATAATTGTTGGGCAATTAAATTAGAATTAAATGATTTTGAACCAATACATAACATGTTATTATCATCAAAACCAATCACTAAAGCATTAGGTTGTTTTTCTCTTAAAGTTGAAACACTTGTTTTTAATACACTAGTAGGTACATTTAAAAGATAAACACTTTGATTTTGAACTTGTGTAGGAGTTAACTCATCAAAATTTAATTCTGCATTAACTGATTGTTTTTTTATTAATTGTTTATTATCTTCTTTCAAAGTTTCTAAAGCTTGTTCTAAAGCGCTGATTTGTTGCTCTAAATCATTTTCTTGTGGTAAAACAAAAGCATATTGAGCATCTAAATTTTTGTTTTTATCAACTGCTTTTTGCACCTGTTCGGTTAATAATTGAACTTGTTCATTTAGGTATTCGTTAACAATTTTATTTGAAGAAATGGCTCTAATTCTAAACACACCAGCAGCTTTTTTCTCAACTGAAACAATCTTGAAATTTTCTAACATTCCCGAGTGTTCTAAGTGTGTTCCTCCACATAAATCAGCAGTAATAGTTTCAAATTCTACAATACGAATATTCTTAGGATCCATGTATTCAGCTTCTTCTAAAGTCATGATTGCTCCCATGGCTTTTGCTTTGTCAGTTGTAGTAATAAGATAATTTCTTTTAACATCTTTAGCAATGTAGCTTTTTACTAAATTCTCGATTTTAGTAATTATTTCTTTAGAAGGTTTCTCGTCAGCTGGAAAATCAAAAGTTAATCTTTCTTCGTTATTATCACTACTTAGCTGTTCAATATGAGCGCCCAAAACGTGTCTAAGAGCACAAAATAGCAAGTGAGTCCCTGAGTGATTACGTTTAAGTCCTAAACGAATTTGTTTATCCACAAAACATTGTACTCTTTCTTTTGAATTAACTTTACCCTCGACTTTGTGAATGTGATTTCCGAATTTATCTTTGAAAACATTTAGAATTTTTAATTTATTTCCGTTTTGGAGAATATATCCACGGTCATGCTTTTGTCCACCACTTGTGGCATAAAAAGGAGTTTGTTTTAAAATTAAATAACTGATTCCTTCATTTTCTTCAACCTCTTCTTCAGTGGTTAAAAGTTTTAAAATTTCACTCTCTCCTTCTTCAACTTCATATCCGATAAATTTATCAATTTTGCCTTCAATTAAAGCTAAAGAATTAATAACTTTATCCATTCCGGCAACTTTATTTCCTTTTGAAGCTAAAGCGTGTTTTTCTTTGGCTTGTTCATATTCATGCATGTTTACTGTGATGTTACGCTCATTAAGAATTTCAATTGTTAATTCAATTGGGAATCCATAAGTTTCAAATAATTTGAAAGCTACATCACCAGGAAAAGTTTTGGAATTATCGCTTAAATGTTCTTCAAGAAGCATTCTTCCGCTATCAATTGTTTTAGAGAAAGCTACTTCCTCATCTAAAATGATTTTTTCAATTTTCTTTACATCATATTCATAAGGCAATGTTGAAGCAATCACTTCAACTAGTTTATGTAAGAAAAGTGGTTCGCTAACTTTTAGTTGCATTCCTTTGTGTACTGAACGACGAATTAATCTTCTTAAAATATATCCCCGACCCACATTTGAAGGTTTAGCGCCATCATTAATGGCATTCACCACTGTTCTCATGTGATCAGCAATAACTTTGAAATAGGTGTTAATTAATGTTTGGTCAGCATCTTTTTCAAAGTAATTACTGGTTTTGTATTTGTATGAAGTAAACTCTTCAATTTTGTGAATAATTGGTAAAAACAAGTCAGTATCAAAGTTAGTTGGAGCATCTTGTAAAATTGACACAATTCTTTCTAAACCAGCTCCAGTATCAATGTTTTTTTGGTTTAACTCAGTGTAATTTCCTTCTCCATCAGAATTGTAAGTCGAAAACACAATATTTCAAATTTCAATATAACGATCGTTCTCAATATCTTCTTTAAGAAGCTCAATTCCTCTAGTATCATACTTTTGACCACGATCATAGAAAATTTCAGTATTTGGACCACAAGGACCTGAACCAACTTCTCAGAAATTAGTTGATTTATCTCCGGGAATAAGTTGTTCTTCAGCAAAACCATGAGACATTCATTCAGATTTAGTTTCCAAATCTTCATAGTAATAGGTAAAATATAATCTATTTTTATCTAATTTTAATTCATTAAGTAAAAAATCAACCGCAAAAGCAATTGCTTCTTTTTTGAAGTAATCTCCAATTGAAAAGTTTCCTAACATTTCAAAAAAGGTGTGGTGTCTAGCGGTTACTCCAACATTTTCAATATCATTGGTTCTTATTGCTTTTTGTGAGTTAGTTAATCTTTTTGAAGGAGGTATTTTTTTACCAGAAAAATAATCTTTCAAAGTTGCCACTCCACTATTAATTCACAATAGTGAAGGATCATTTTGCGGTACTAAACTTTTTGAAGGAACAACAAAATGGTTATTTTTTTCAAAAAAGGATAATCATTTATTTCTAATTTCTTGTGATGTCATGTTTTACCTCTTAAATGTAAGTAAGTTTGTTTTGGTCCATATATACTTCTTCAATGATGGCTCCACCAATACATTTGTCTCCATCATATAGCACCACTTGTTGACCAGGTGTGATTGCTTGACTTTTTTCTGGATAAAAGACTCTAATGGTGTTATCTTCTTTATTGATTTGAATTGTGACTTTTATATCTTTTTGACGATATCTAAATTTAGCTGTTAAATTATTTGGATCATAATCTAAATTATTTAAGGTTAAATTACTTGCAATTAAATTATTAGATTCAAGTCAGTGACTTTGGGAAGCTGGAGCTACGTACAAAATATTTGCTTTTACGTCATGTCCACACACATAATAAGGTTCGCTCATTCCACCCAAATTTAGACCTTTCCTTTGTCCGATTGTGTAATAAAAACATCCAATGTGACGTCCAATTATTTTATTTGTTGTGATATCAACAATATTTCCTTCTTGAGCGGGAATGTAGTTTTGTAAAAATTGAGTAAAGTTACGTTCTCCAATAAAGCAAATTCCTATTGAATCCTTTTTATCGGCAGTAACTAAATTTAATTTAGCTGCGATTTCGCGAATTTGTTCTTTTTCAAGTTCTGCCAAAGGCATAATTACCTTAGAAAGTTGTTCAGTTGTTAATTGAGCCAAAAAATAAGTCTGATCTTTATTTTGATCTTTTGCTCGATATAAATGCCCATTTTCTACTTTTGCATAATGCCCCATAGCAATATAATCAGCATTTAGTTCATTAAATGCATATTTAGCAAAAGAATTAAATTTAATGTATTTATTACATAAAATATCAGGGTTAGGAGTACGTCCTTTTTTGTATTCTTCAATGAAGTTTTCAAAAACATTATCTCAGTACTCTTTGACAAAATCCACTCGATGCAATTTAATTCCTAGCGAATTAGCAACATTTAAAGCGTCTTGATAATCTTGTTCTTGAGGACAAATATCTTGTGAAATGTCAGCATTTCCTAAAACATCATTGTTTAAAATGCTGTCTCAATTACGCATAAAAAGACCTTCAACTTCATATCCTTGCTCTTTTAGTAAGTAAGCAGCCACTGAAGAATCAACTCCCCCACTCATACCAATAATTACTCTTTTTTTCACGAATTCTCCTACAATAAATAAATTTATTTTATTATATTATTTTTGCTTTTTTTTGAAAGTATAAACACCATAAAAAACGGGTATTTTCGGATATTTTAAAAGTTAATAAAAGGCAATAAATTTTCAAAAATGGTAAAATAAAAATATGGGATTTTTTAAAAATTTAGTAAAAAAAGTTTTTTCAAAAAATGATGATCAATTATCTCAAAAAGAGCAAGCTATTGAGCAAAAAATCACTCAAGAAATTGAAAAATCTGGAAAATTAGAAAAATATAAAACAGGATTATCTAACGCAAGCAATTTTGGAAAACAGTTGCTTGAACTCCAAAATCGTTACAACAAAATTGATGAAGATTTTTTTGAAGAACTAGAAGAATTGCTTATCATGGCTGACATTAACGCTTCGCTAGTATATTTAATTATTGAAAAAATTAAGCGCGAAGTTAAAACCAATAATATCGATGATCCAAAATTAATCGGAGAGATTGTTGCTGACCAAATGTTTGTTATTTACACTAACAACAGCGTAACTAATACTAATTTAAATTATCAAGATGGTCGTTTAAATGTGTTTGTATTTGTAGGTGTTAACGGAAGCGGAAAAACCACTTCAATTGCCAAAATGGCTTATAAATTCAAGCAAGAAAATAAAAAGGTCTTAATTGCTGCAGCTGATACCTTCAGAGCCGGAGCGGTTAATCAATTAGATGTATGAGCTCAAAGAATTGGAGTAAACATTGTTAAACCTGACAAAGAAGGAGCCGATCCAGCATCAGTGGTATATAAGGCAATGGAAAAAGCTACAAATGACAAATATGACCTTTTAATCGTGGATACTGCCGGAAGATTACAAAACAAAGTAAATTTAATGAACGAGCTTAACAAAATGATTTCAATCATGCAGCGCTTTGAAACTTCAGCTCCACATGAATCATTGCTTGTGCTTGACGCTACAACCGGACAAAACGGTCTAAGTCAAGCTAAAGCTTTTAAAGAAGTAGCTAACTTAAGTGGAATTATCTTAACTAAAATGGATGGAACTTCAAAAGGTGGAATTGTCTTATCAATTAAAGATGAGTATGAACTTAATGTCAAATATATTGGTTTGGGCGAGAAATTAGATGATCTGCAAGAATTTGATTTAGAAATGTTTATTTATCAAATGACTAAGGATTTAATAAATGAACAAGGAAACTAAAAAATCATTAAACAATATTCAAAAATATACTTTGTTATATGAAAAATATGGTTTTATGCTCACTAAAGTTCAACAACAAGCATTTGAACTGTATGTTTATAAAGACTTATCTTATGCGGAAGTGGCTCAAATTTTAGCTACCACTCGCACAAGTGTGTATGATGCTGTTGATAAAGCTTTTAAGAAATTAGATAAAATCAACAACCAAAAGAATTTAAGCAAATAAAAAAGCACTTTTGAATTTGTGCTTTTTTATTTTGAATTATTTATCTTCTTTGTTTTTTCTTTTTTTACCAGCAAATAAAGCAATTAATAATCCTGCTACAAGCAATACAGCTGAGATAGCTCCAAATGCGATGTATTCATAGTATGTAGGTTTTGGATCATTTTTGTTTTCTTCTGCATATTTGTAATCTGGAGCAAGAACTTCTTTAGCTTTTGAATATTCTCTGGCCACATTAGTTGCAACATTTTGAATTACTGGAACGTTTAATTCGTTTTTAGTTAATAATTCATTTGCATCGTTAAGAACAGCTTGAATTGCATCTTTGTTTGATTGAGGTAATTTATCATTTGTTAAAAGATCTTTTAATTCTTTTTCATATTTTGAAAGGTTTTCTCTTAAGGTTACCATTTCATCATTAACAGTTTTTACTAATGAACTAAATTGTTCAACTGTTTTAGGATCTTCACTTTTTTGAGCATTTAATTTAGCTTGATCTGAATAAGTTTGTCTTTGAGCATCATTTAAAGCTTCAGCATCGCTTAAAATAGCGTCATAATTTTTTGTTTTAGCGTGTTGTTCTTTTAAGGCTGCGTATTTATCTGATAATTTAGTTAAATCAGCTTCATACATATCAGCATCTTTAACATACATTTCACCAGCAGCTACATCTGCTTTATTTTCTAATGATGAAGATAATTTATCGTAATAAGTTTTAAGTGTATCTTTATCTTCTTGAGCAATAAGTGAGTTAGCTAAAATTTCATTAACAACAACTTTAATGTCCATATTTGAATCAGCAAATTCTTTAACTTTAACACTAGCTACAACCAATGTATTAACTGAATCATTAACCATCATAATGTCGGCTTTTGTTTCATCAGTTAATTTAGCTGTTTCAGATGCTAATTGTTCATTAGCTTTGTTTAATAAGTCATTGTAATATGAAGTAACAACAGCATTAACAACAGGAGCAGTAACGTCGTTTAATCCATTTAATACTACATTTAAAATTGATACTAATCCTTTATTGTAGCTTTCGTCAAATTTAGCATTTAATGCATCCACTTGTTCTTTTGAAGTTAATGTTGAATCTGATTTTGTTGATTCAGCAATTGCAGCATCAGCTTCGGTTTTAGCTTCACTTAATTGAGCTTTGTATGTTTTGGCATCTTCAGCTTCTGAAACTTTGCTTTCGTAATACATTGATTTAGAAAGTTTTTCATACATTGAGTTTGAAGCGTTTTGTGATAAAACAAGCATTGCTGTTGCTAAGTCATTTGCTTTAGCTAAGTATTCATCAAGTTTTTCAACAGTAACATCATCTGCATCAGCCATTGCTTTGTAAGCCTCAATTTGAGCAGCTGATAAAAATGGATTTGCTTGTTCGCTTTTTGCTAACGCATCAATAGCAGCTTTGTATTCAACTTTTTTAGTTTCTAAAGCTTGTGCTTGATTATCTGCAGGAGCTCCACTTTCATTTGAATTTACAGGTGTATCTGCGTTATTTACATTAGCAGTTGAAGATGTTTGAGCTGATAAAGCCATAGCTGGAGTTGCGGCTACAACTGGTGCTAAAATCAATAATTTATTTTTTAATTTTTTCATAAAAATCCTTTGTAAGTAACTATGTATTTTTAGATAATTATAAGTTTACTTTTTATATTCATAATTATAAGATATTTTTAAAAAAAATAAATATAAAAATAGACCTATTTAAAAATGAAAAACAGGGTAAATTCCCTGTTTTTTTCGGTCAAAATGAAATGGTGCGAACGAATGGACTTGAACCATCGACCTCACGATTATCAGTCGTGTGCTCTAACCAGCTGAGCTACGCTCGCATAGTGTATTCCTATTATATCACTTTTGAAACATAACAGGAATAAAATTATGAAAATTAACGTTTTGAGAATTGTCTTGAACGACGTGCTTTTCTAAGACCAGGTTTTTTACGTTCTTTAGCACGGGCATCTCTTGTAAGCATTCCAGCTTGTTTAAGAACTGAACGATAGTCCGCACTAGCTTCTAATAAAGCACGAGCAATTCCAAGTCTAATAGCTCCAGCTTGACCACTAAGACCACCACCAGCAACTTTAACAGAAACATCAAATTGTCCCATTGTTTCAGTTAAAACAAATGGTTGATTTGCATCTTGAAGGTAAATATCTGAAGTTAAGTAATCTTTTGCTCCTCTACCGTTAATTACAAAATCACCTTTTCCAGGTTTAATAATAACACGAGCAACTGAAGATTTTCTTCTTCCTAATCCACGGTATTTAACTTGTTCTTTAGCCATAATTATCTAACCTCTAATCTTTCTGGGTTTTGAGCTTGATGTTTGTGTTCTGAACCAGCGTAAATAAATACATTACGACGTTGTTTGTTTCCTAATTTTGTGTGTGGAAGCATTCCGTAAATAGCTTTTTCTACTAAAGCGGTTGGTTTTTTAGCTCTAAGTTTTGCAGCATTAATGCTTTTAAGTCCACCAGGGAAACCTGAGTGTGAATAGTAAATTTTATCTTGTTCTTTTTTTGCTGTTAAAATAGCTTTTTCAGCGTTGATAACAATAACGTTATCTCCCATGTCTGCATGTGGTGTAAATGTTGGTTTAGTTTTTCCTCTAAGCACTGAAGCAACAAAAGCAGCTAAACGTCCTACAACTTGACCTTCTGCGTCAACAACGTATCATTTTTTGTCAGCTTTTTGTGTGTTAACAATTGTTGTTTGTCTCATTTGATCCTCCTACGTTAATTTGTTTGGAATTTATTCGGTTCTATAAATTGCTTTTTAATTATAACACAAAGACAAAAAACATAAGTATTTTTTTAAATCTTATAAAAAAAGTATTTTGAGATTTTAGATATAACTTTTTAGCACAATTTATGCATCAAAACAAAAAAGCACCATAAAAATGGTACTTTAAATTATTAGTAATTATTCATTGTCATATTCATCATCAAATGAATCATTCATTGAATGGTCTTCATAAAGCTCAACTTCGTCTAAACTAACATTGTCAAATAAGTTGTCAATATCGTAGACAATTCTTTCTGTTGGAATTTCTTGAGCAGCAGATTTATTGGTGAAATATGATTTAGGATCACGAATATCGTATTTGCTTTTTGGATCGTAATTTGAATTTGTTCCAGCAGGAATTTTGTATCCTAAAATGATATTTTCTTTAAGTCCTTGAAGATAATCAACACGATTTGAAATTGATGAGTTAACTAGAATTTTAGCTGTCTCTTGGTATGATGCAGCAGCTAAGAACGAATCACTAAGAAGAGGAGTTTGTTTTGCTCCTTTGATTTTTACTTCTCCAAATGCTGGACGTTTACCTTGAGCAATTAAACGTCCATTTTCTCTTTGATAGATAAATCTATCAACTAAACTTCCGGTGAAGAAATCTGAATCTCCTGGATCGGTAATAATAATTTTTGAAAGCATTTGACGAATAATGATTTCAATGTATTTATCTGCAATTGCAATCCCTTGAAGACGATACAATCTTTGAACTTCTTTAAGTAAATAATTTTGGACAGCTCTAGTATCAGCTTTTTCAAGAAGGTCGTTAATAATAATAGGACCTTCAACAAGTTTTTGTCCTGGTGTTACCAAATCACCAACTTTAACTCTTAGTTTTTGAGAAACTTTAACGGCATGATGCACTGGTTCAGGCATTCCTTGTTGGTTTTTAGTTTCCACTTCTACAAGTAAAGTATCTGAATCTTTTCCTTGAGAATCTTTGGCTGGTTTAATTGATTTAACCTTTCCATAAACTTTTGAAATAACCGCAGGTCTACCTCATGGAAGATCGTAAGCATCAATAAGCTCAATTAAACGACCAAATCCACCAGTAATATCGGCTACCCCAGCTACCCCTCCGGTGTGGAAGGTACGCATGGTAAGTTGTGTTCCAGGTTCCCCGATTGATTGAGCAGCAACAACTCCAACAGCTTCACCAATATTAACGATTCTGTTGGTTGCTAAATCTTTACCGTAGCAACGCTTACATACTCCATTACGTGTGTGACAAGATAACACTGAACGAATTTCAACTTCAGTTTTACCGTATTCATTAACAATTTTATTTGCTAATTCTGGAGTAATTAAAGAATTAGAATCAACAATCATTTCTCCGTTGTTATCAAAAATTGGACGGTTAGTAAATCTACCTTCAATTCTTTCAATTAATGATTCAATAACTGTATCGGTTTTAGTATCTTTGATATCTTTAACTACAAAACCAAAGTCACTACCACAATCTTCTTCACGAACAACAATTCCTTGAGCCACATCAACTAATCTACGAGTTAAATATCCTGATTTTGCGGTGTTAAGCGCAGTATCGGTAAGTCCCTTACGAGCCCCGTGAGTTGAAGAATAGAACTCATAAGCAGTAAGCCCATCAAGGAATGATGATTTAACTGGAATTTCAACAGTTGAACGAACAACACGGTCGTTTTCAGCATCGGCTTTAAGAACTTTGGCGTTGTTATTCATCAATCCACGCATACCAGCAAGCTGAGTAAAGTTAGATGCGTTTCCACGAGCCCCTGAAGTAAACATCATAAATAATGGGTTATCTAAATCTGATTTAGTTACTTCTTTAAGATCTTTTTCAATTGATTCTTTAACTTGTGATCATTTTTGAATAGTTAAGTTATAACGTTCATCGTCAGTTAAATAACCATGAGCAAAGTAGTTTTTAAGTTGTTCAACATACTCTTCACCCTCTTTAATTTTATCCTTTGTAGTTGGTAAAGTAGTAATGTCATTCATTGAGATGGTTGTTCCTGAAATTGTTGAATATTTAAATCCTAAATCTTTGATGTTATCTAAAATAGAAGCAACATAATTTGAATATCTAAATCATACATTTTCAAGTAATTCAGTGTAGTGTGAAAGATTTAATTCATCATCAATGTTTTCTGATTTTCTAAAGTATTTGAATTTAATGTTTTCAAATTCTTCCTGAATAAATTTATTAATTAATGATGCGTGTGAAGTTGAAATTTCTTCATTTTTATAATCTTTTAATGAAGCACATTCTTCAAATTTATTTTTGTAATTACTTTCTTTAAGAGAATCTAAAATTCCAGCGATGTCTTCAATTGTAACAACAGCAACATATTTTTCATATACACGACGAATAATTTTAGCAATATCTTTTTTAACTAATGCATTATTAACTGGAAGAGTAGCAATTGCTTCTCTAAAGTTTGTTCCATATTCAAATGTATATTCGTCTAAAGCATTTTCTGAAGTGTGAATTGATTCTGATTCTTTAACTTTTACTTCGCCATTAACATTGCTTGATATTACAGTTACTCTTTTACCAAAAACAAATTCAAAATCACTTGGGAAAGCTCTATTTAAAATAAATTTACCAACAGTTGAAGTAATGTATGGACGATTAGTTGAATTGAGTACAGATAATTTATCTACAGCTTCAATTGGAAGCACTACTCTTGTGTGAAGAGTGATGTATCCATTTTCATAAGCATTAAGCATATCATTAAATGTTGCATAGAAATTACCTTCACCCTTAGCTTGCGCTTTTTCTAATGTAAGGTAGTAAAGACCTAAAATCATATCTTGAGAAGGGTTGATGATAGGTTCACCATCACGAGGTCCAAGAATGTTTTTAGAAGCCAACATCAATTCTTTAACTTCTCTTACTGCTTGTTCTGAAATTGGAACGTGCACAGCCATTTGGTCCCCGTCAAAATCGGCGTTAAACGCAGTTGTTACAAGAGGGTGTAATTTAATAGCTTTACCTCTAATTAAAACTGGTTGGAACCCTTGAATTGAAAGACGGTGCAATGTAGGAGCACGGTTTAAAAGTACAGGACGCCCTTCGATTGCTCTTTCAACATATGGTCAAATTGAAGGGTTTAATGATTCAACTAATTTTTTAGCTGCTTTAACGTTTTTAACACTTTCTTCAGAATTAATAATTTCTTTAATAATTCATGGTTCAAACAATTTAGCAGCCATGTCTCTAGGAATCCCTACCTCATACATTTTTAAAGTAGGTCCAACAACAATAACGCTACGTCCTGAGTAATCAACACGTTTCCCTAAAAGGTTTTGACGGAAACGACCTTTTTTCCCGGTTAAAGCATCAGAAATGGATTTAAGTGGGTGCCCATCTTTTGATGATACCGGAGATGGTTTTTTTCTGGCGTTATCAATTAAAGCATCGACAGCTTCTTGAATCATACGATACTCATTTTGCTTAATAAGCATAGGAGCATCAGATTCATTTCATTTAGCTAAACGGTTATTTCTAATGATGATACGACGGTAAAGTTCGTTAACATCACTGGTTGAATGTCTTCCACCATCTAGTTGTACAAGTGGACGTAAGTCCGCTGGAATAACTGGAAGATTGTAAATCAACATGTTGGTTGGTTTTTGACCTGATTTAATAAATGAATTAATAATAGTAAGTCTTTTGTAAAGTTTTGAACGATCTTGCAAGTTGGTTGAAGAGATGTTTTCTGAAGCATTAATTTCGTCGATTTTAGCTTGAACAAGTTCAGCTTCACGCTCAAGATCAATATTTTTAAGTAAGTATTCAATTGCTTGAGACCCAGTTCCGATTTTTGCATCTGAAAATTCGTGAATTATGTCATTGTATTCGTAAAAATCAATTCCATAATCTTTTCCCATTTTTGAAGATGCATATTCTCTAAGTTCGGTTAAAGCATTATAAATATCTTCATATTCTTCAGAATCTTTTGGGTAATTTTCAAGCATTTCCATTAACGCTTCTTCATAAATGTTTGCAGCTTCGTTAATGTTAATAATGGTATTTTTCTTAAGTGATTTTAAACTACCACTTTCCAAAACAATGTGAGATTTGTAGTAGATAAGGTTTTCTAAATCTGATTTTGAAACTGGAGTGTTTGAATCTGCAACTCTAAGTCCTAAAAGTTTAGCAATAATTGAGTGGTCAATTTTGAAAAATCAGAAGTGTACAACTGGATTGTGAAGTTTAATATGTCCCATTCTAGTTCTTCTAGTAATTTTTGGAAGAATTCTTGGTTGATATTTTTCACAAGCTGGAGTTTTTGTACAAATTGTGTTTTCATCACTTTTTTTGTATTTGGTTGAACACACCGGACATTTATAATCAGTGGTTGGACCAAAAATTAATTCATCAAAAAGTCCGTCTTTTTCTGGTTTATATGATTTATAGTTAATTGTTTCAGGTTTGGTAACCTCACCGTGTGATCAATTTAACACATCTTCATTTGTAGCCAGTGAAAGAGTGATTTTGTTTAGTAAATTATCAGTTTTTTTGTCTGTAAAATTACTCATAACTTTCTCCTCCGCCATCTAGATATTGATTAATTTCTTCTTCTTCATCACTATCTTGTTGTAATAATTCTAATTTCATTCCTAAACCTTTAAGCTCGTTACTTAAAACATTAAATGATTCAGGAATTCCAGGATTTGGAATGTCTTTATTATCAGAAACTAACGCGCTATAAAGGGCATTTCTTCCTGAAATATCATCTGATTTATATGTAAGAATTTCTTGAAGAACATTGGTTGCTCCATAAGATTCGATAGCTCAAGTTTCCATTTCCCCAAATCTTTGACCCCCGTTTTGACTTTTTCCTCCAAGAGGTTGTTGGGTAATAAGAGAATATGGGCCAACACTACGAGCGTGCATTTTGTCATCAACCATGTGGTTAAGTTTAAGCATATACATAACTCCAACAGAAATTGGTTTGTCAAATTTTCTACCTGTAATTGGGTCAATTAAGGTTTGTTTTCCACTTCTGTCTAATCCAGCTTCAACTAGTGCATCTTCAATATCTTTCTTTTTAACTCCATCAAATGAAGGAGTAACGAATTTAACCCCAAGTTTTCTTGCAGCCATTCCTAAGTGAAGCTCAAGAACTTGTCCGATGTTCATACGTGAAGGAACCCCTTGAGGGTTAAGCATAATGTCAAGAGGTGTACCATCTTCAAGATATGGCATATCTTCTTCCGGAAGAACAATAGAGATAACCCCTTTGTTTCCATGACGACCAGCCATTTTATCTCCGACTTTGATTTTACGTTTTTGAGCAATTGAAACTTTAACGATTTTATCAATTCCATCCTCTAAAACATCGCCTTTATCACGAGAAAGAACTTCAACGTGGATTACGGTACCATTGTGACCATTTTTAACTTTCAATGAAGTATCTTTAACATTTTGAGGACGTTGTTGAAGAATTGCCATAAGCAATTTTTCTTCTTGGGTAGGATTATCTTCACCTTTTGGAGAAATTCTACCAACAAGAACATCGCCAGCTACAACTTCTGAACCTACACGAACAATACCTTGTTCATCTAAGTGTCTAATTGAATATTTTGAAACGTTTGGAATATCATCTCTAGTTAATTGATCCTCACCAGCACGCGATGATCTAAATTGAATAGTTTGTTCTTCAATATGAATTGATGTATAAACATCATCTTTAACTAATCTTTCGTTAATAATTACAGCATCCTCAAAGTTGTAACCGTTTCATGTTGTAAATCCAACTAAAACGTTTTTACCAAGAGCCATTTCTCCGTCTTTGAAACTTGAACCATCAACTAAAAGATCTCCTTTTTCTACCATTTGACCTATTTCGACAATAGGTTTTTGTTGAATTAAGGTTCCTTGATTTGAACGTTCAAAGTTTCTAAGGAAATACTTGTCGGTAACTCCTTTATCATTTTTAACATGAATTCTTGAACCATCTACAAAAACAACTTCTCCAGAGTTTTTGGCGGTTAAGTTGTATGAAGAATATTTAGCAATATCAGCTTCAATTCCTGTTGCAACGTAAGGTGCTTCAGCTTGTAAAAGAGGAACAGCTTGACGTTGCATGTTTGAACCCATAAGAGCACGGTTGGCATCATCGTTTTCAAGGAAAGGAATAGCAGCTGCAGCAACTGAAACAATTTGTTTTGAAGAAACCTCAATAAAGTCTACTTCCAATGGTGAACCAATGATGTAGTTGTAATCTTTTCTAATTGTTAAACTTGGAGACACGATGCGATTGTTTTCATCAACTTTAACTGATGATTGAGCAAAAGCATATCCAATTTCTTCAGCAGCTGTTAAGTACACAACTTCATCATAATTAACAACTCCATCTTTTACTCTAAAATAAGGAGTTTGTAAAAATCCTAAGTCATTAACTTTTGCAAAAGTTGCGTAGTTAAGAATAAGTCCGATGTTTGGTCCTTCAGGAGTTTCGATAGGGCAAATTCTACCATAGTGAGTTGAGTGAACGTCACGAACTTCAAATTGAGCTGTATCACGGTTAAGACCACCAGGTCCTAAAGAAGTAACTCTACGTTTATTTGAAACCTCTGAAAGAGGGTTAATTTGATCCATAAATTGTGAAAGTTTTGAAAGGTTAAAGAATGTTTTCATTTGGTTGGTAACCAATTTGTTATTTGTAACATTTTTACCAGTTACTTTTTCAGGTTCTTTAGCTCCCATTCTTTCACGAGTTGTTTTTTCTAGTTTTGCTAACGCAACAGACAATTGTCCTTCAAGTAATTCTCCAACACTAACAATTCTTTTGTTAGTTAATGCATCAGGATCATCATCTTGTCCAATTCCATCAATTAAATTGAAGTAGTAATTCACAACAGCAACAATGTCAGAAATAAGTAAATGAGGTTCTGTAGATCTAGGATCATTACCTATTACAAGTACAGGCTCATTTTCTCTTTCAGTCATTCATTTTTTATTTGGATAGACTTTGATTTTAACAATTTTGTTTCTTTTTGCAAGTGTCTTGTTATTTGTAATTAGTTTGTGATATACATGTTCAACATCAATTCCAGGAATAGTTTCAAGAGCTAAAACACCTTCTTTAAAGCCTTCAGCAATTTCTTTGGCAATGTTGATTGTTACAAATGTATATTTTGGATAAAGCACTTCTCCTGCTTTATTTTTAACATCTTGAGCTAGGTAAGTGTGAGTAATACGATCAACAACAGAAAGTTTGTTGTTTAACATATGTCTACCTGTTACTGAAAGATTGTAACGTTTTTTATCAAAAAGAATTCCTGGTAAAAGGCTCTTTTTAGATTCTTCAGAAATACGATCTCCTTTTCTTAATCCTCTAAAAAGTTCTTCTTGACAAGCGTCAATAATTTCTTCTTTTGTTAATTCGGTATTTGAAATAAATTTATCTTTTCTGATGGTTTCTTCTAAAAGATCACTTTTTCCAAATAGTTTTCTAACTTCATCTTGGGTGATACCAAATGAACCAAGGAAAGTTCCAAGATTGACATTTTTGTTTTTGTCAATTTTTACTTTAACGGTATCAAGTGTATTTGAAGTTGTTTTGTGTGAAATTTCAATTCAAGAACCAATTCTTGGCAGAACTTCTACTTTGTTGAATAAGTCATCAGATTGTTTATTTCTAACATTCAATCCAAAGTAAGCTCCAGGTGAACGAATAAGTTGAGAAACAATAACCTTCTCACTTCCGTTAATGATGAAACTTCCCCCTGAAGTCATGTAAGGAATTTCCCCAATTAAAACTTCATCGGTATTAACCTCTCCAGTTCCGGTGATTTCTCTTTTTAAAGTTGCATACACTTTAACTGAAAAGTTAATTCCTTTAGCTTTACATTTTTTAATCTCTTCACTTTCTGATGTAGATTTTTTGTAAGGCAATTCTAAACGTAAGCTACCTTTAACATAGTCAAGAGAAACTTGTTTATTTGCAGCTTCAATTGGATAAATTTCAAGAAGTTGTTCTTGAATTTTCTTTTGAATAAACAAATTAAAACTTTCTTTACTTGTTGAAAGGATGTCATCAACAGGATGAGAGTATTTTGTAACAGAATAATCTCTTCTCATTGTCTTAGGCCCGAACTGACGAACTTTGTAGTTTGTTTGACTCATAACTCCCCTTTGATATAGTAATTTTTAGGTACGTAATAAAAACGCAATTAGTAAATTAATTTTACCAGAAAATAAATTTATTTATTTACCATTTTTTGGAATATTTTTCACCAAAATTTTAATAAAAAAAATGAGGCTAATTCCTCATTGTGCAAAACTAATTTTTGATAAGAAAATCAGTCAATAAAAGCGGTTCTTTTTGACCCTGTAAAATGGTAATAATACTTTCTAACAACGGAACATTTTTAATATTATTTTGTTGCAAAATCTTAGCTAAAGTTTTAGCACTTGCATATCCTTCAACAGTTAATTCTTGTTTTTTCAAAGTTTCTTTAAGACCTTTTTCAGCAATTGAGTATCCAAAAGTAAAGTTTCTACTTTGTGTTGAAGAACAAGTTAGGAAAATATCTCCAATACCAGCTAATTCGAAACCTATAGCCACATTTGTTGAAGGTTTTAATTGTAAAGCAATTTGTAAAATTTCTTTAGTACCAATTGAAATTAAAGCTGAATGAGAGTTTTTTCCTGGGTGATTAAATGAAGATATACCAATTCCTATTGCTAAAACATTTTTTAGTGCTGCTAAAATTTCACCTGTGTGCTCATCTGCACAAGGAATCAATTGAAAGTAGTGATTGTTGAATTTTTGAATTAAAAGCTCTTCGAAATCTTTATTTGAAGCAAAAACATTAATTAAAGTTAGGTGTTCTTCAAAAACTTCTGATGCATAAGAAGGCCCTGCAAAAGTGGCAAAGCTTTTTAAATTACGATTTAGCTTTGTTTTAATTAAATCTGATAAAAACTCACCACTAAGATCATCAAAACCTTTTGAAACATTAACAATATTAATTTTTTTGTACTTTAATATTGCAGACAATTGTTTTAAAACACTTCTAATTGCAACCGAAGGAATTGCAATAACTGCTGTTTCACAATCTTTTAGAACATACTCTAAATCAGTTGAAGCCTGAATGTTTTCAGGATTGGTAAATGAGCGGTTTCCAAAATATTTCCGGTTGAAACCTTTATTAATTTCACTTATTTCTTGATCATTAATTCCGTACATTTTAACATGGTAACCATTTTGAGAAACTACATTTGCAAGCGCACTTGCTCATGCTCCGGTTCCAATAAAAGCTATATATTTAGTTTTTTTCATAATAAAAATTATATTATTTATACTATTTTAAAAAAATGAAATAAAAAAATGGCAGGAGTAGCAGGATTCGAACCCACAACACACGGGGTTGAAGCCCGTTGTTCTACCGTTGAACTATACTCCTAAGCCTTTTAATTATAACTAATTTTTTGATTTTTCAATCAACAAAATAATATCATTAATTGTTTTTACTTTCATTAACTCTTCATCAGCAATTTCAATACCAAATTTTTCCTCAGCTTCAATAATAATTTCAGCTAAATCAAGCGAATCAATATTAAGTTCTGCTAATAAAGTATTTTCACCAAAAGATTTTTTAGTGTATTTTTTAAGTTCATTTAGAACGATTTCTTTTACTGATTTATTCATGTTGTAATTATAAAAGTTTTTCATTAATTTGAGTAATCTAATTTAAATTTATAGGCTTTTTTATACTCTTTATTTTGATAAACGATTTTAATATAAACATTCAATTCATAATCACTAATTAATTTTCAATTGAAATAAATATCACCATTTGGTAAGTTAACTCTTTTACTTAAATCACTTAATAACTCATAAACTAAATTTTCTGTAATTACTTTTTCACTGTTTTTTGTGGACAAAAGTTCATTGTAATATTTTTCATCTAAGTCAGGAAATATGTTTTCAACTTCCGTATCATTCTCTTTTGAGACTTTATTTACTGTTGATGTGCTTAGATGTTTATAAGCATAATAAGAACCAAAAGATAACAAAATGATTCCAATAGCTACAATAAAATATTTAACTTTATTATTTCATGTATTCATCTTCGGGTTTTGAATATGCAAGAAGTTCATTGATATTAGTAATTTTTCGCGAGAGAACTAAATTAAAAAATTTTTCTAAATTAATCACTAATATTTCTCTGTTTGTATTTTCGCTATCAAAAGGAATTTCAGTAATAAAAAGACTTTTATTTTGCGTTCTCGGAGCTGAAATATTTTTATTAATAAAGAATGTTTTTGAAAATATCAATTTAAAATCTTTAAATTCTAATCCCAATTGTGTTTGGAGTTCGCCACTAAAATATCTAGGTAATAAAATACCTTTTTTAGCTTCAATAGAGTTATTGAAATTTCAATTATAATCACTAGTTAAAGTGTTATAGTGAAAAGGTAAATTATAAGTTTGAATAAAATTATTGTTAAACTCTCAATTATAAATATTCGAATTTATTTGGGTTGGTTTTAAATTCAATTCTTTATTAAAAAAGTGATCAAACTCAACAAAAGCTTTTTCAAGAAGGGGAGGTGATTTTTTACGATGTTTAATTTTAAGATTAGGTGATAAATTCGGATTATAAAATACTTCAATTGTTCCTACAGAATTGGTTCTTTTTTGGTTTGATAATTCATTTAAATTAACCAATACATTTAAATAATTAAAGCTAGTTTTGTGAGCTTTTTCAAACAATAAAAAATTGTATTCGCTCACAATTTTGGCTTTTGCAGTATTAGACTTTACGATAATATTTTGTTCAATCAAATTAAAATCACCAAAATCAACATAAAAAATTCCTGCATCCTCGTTATTATTTTTAAAAATTACAACTATACTTTTTAATTTTTTATATTCTAAATTAAGATCCTCAAATTTCAGTTTGAAATTATCTAAATGTTCTTTCAAATTTTCAAGTACATATGTTCCATTTACAATTAGAGATACCGATAAATTTAAGTGCTTAAAATTAGTTAAATTCGATGCAAAATCAATGTCAAAATAACCATTATTAAGTAATTTATCGATACTAAAGTGCACAAAAAATTCTTTGGGTAAATTAATTGAATCTCAGCGAGTATTTACTTGCTGATTATTAATTATTTCTACATCTTTGTCAATGTTATATTCATTATGAACTTCAGCAATCATAAGCAAAGACCTTTTCAAGAAATTTATTTATCGCTTCTTTTCTGCGTTTGTAATATGTAGAGCGGGAGAAATAAGTTAAATATCATTTACTTTCCTCTTTGTTTTTATTGTATTCACTTAAAAGAATTCTTTGTTCAATCGGATTTAAAGCCTCAATAGCTTTATGGATTCTTAAAGACATTAGTTTTTCTTGTTGTTGGTGCACATCATCACTATTAGAAGGCATTACATCAAGTAATTTTCCTAAATATAAAAGTTTTTTAGTTACATCTGATTTTTGTTTTTCTTTTTTGTTAAAAATTGTTTTACTTTGCATAATTTCCTCTATTTAAGTAATAAGAAAATTACTAAAAAACAAAAAATAAATTAAAAAACTGCCATTATGACAGTTTCAATTAATACGCTTTAGCAAATAACACGTAACGGTTTGTTTTTGCTCTGCAGGCATTAAAAATACAATTTTTCTCTTGTGAAGGTTTGTCAAATTCTTTAGGAATACATCTAGTAGATGCTCCAGTTTCTTCTTTAATTTGCACCTCTGCTTCATCTGCACAGCAAAAAGGAGCAATAACAAATCTTTGGTCAGCAATGTGCTTTTTGAAATCTTCATAATTATCTACAAAAACAGTATTATTATCAAGTCTTATTTTTGCTTGTTCGTATAGATTATCATGAATTAAATCTAAGGTTTTACCAACAATATTTTTAATTTCATCCACTGAAATTAGTTGTTTTTCTAATGTATCTCTTCTAATTAAAGTTACTAAATTGTTTTCTAAGTCTCTAGGACCTACTTCGATTCTTAAAGGAACTCCTTGAATTTCACTATTTGAGGCTTTATAACCAGGAGTTTTATCACTACGATCAACTCTAACACGGAATTTTCTACTTAATGTCGCTTCCAATTCATCAACAACTTTTTTAACTTGAGGATTCTTATCGGCAAAAAGTTCAAGAATATCAATTTGAACAGGTGCAACTTTTGGAGGAATAATGATTCCACGGTTATCACCGTGTGTCATAATAATTGCACCAATTAAACGAGTGGTAATTCCTCAAGAAGTACCGTACACATATTCTTTTTCGTTGTTTTTGTTTTTAAATTCAATTTGGTAAGGTTTAGAGAAATTTTGAGCCAAATAATGGCTTGTTCCTGCTTGGAGTGCTTTTCCATCTTTCATCATGGCTTCAATTGTGTAAGTTGAACACGCTCCAGCAAATTTTTCATGTGGAGTTTTTTTCCCGACCACTACCGGAATAGCTAAATAATTCTTCAAAAATTTGGCATAAGTGCTAATCATTGTTCGAGTAAGTTTTCTGGCTTCGATTGCATTCGAATGACAAGTATGACCTTCTTGTCAAAGGAATTCTCTACTTCTTAAAAATGGGTTTGTGGTTTTTTCTCATCTTAAAACATTAGCTCATTGATTGTAAATAATAGGTAAATCATTGTACGAATCAATTGATTGTTTGAAAAGTTCAGCGAAAAGAACTTCAGAAGTTGGACGAATAAATAATTTTTCACTTAATTCTTTGTTTCCAACGTGAGTTACAGTAGCTAATTCAGGATTGAATCCTTCTAAATGCTCTTTTTCAATTTTGAATAATGATTCAGGTATAAGTAAAGGTAAATAAACGTTTTGCACACCTTTTTCTTTAAGAATTTTATTAAAGTGTTGTTGAATTAACTCTCAAATACCATATGAATTTGGTAAGTAAATAATGCTTCCTTTGGTTGAACCATATTTAATTAAATTTCCGTTTTTAACAACATCAGTATATCATTTGGCAAAATCTTGTTCTAAAGGAGTAATTTTGTCTAATTTTTTCATAGTTTTTTTATTATATAAAAAAACATTTAAATACTGCTTTAAAAGCATAAAAAAATCACCCTAAGGTGATATGGCTGCCCCAGTTAGATTCGAACTAACGCGTGACGGAACCAAAACCCGCTGCCTTACCGCTTGGCTATGGGGCAAAATGGTGGGGGGAGAGGGATTCGAACCCCCGAATCCTAAGAAAGTGGGTTACAGCCACCCGCATTTGGCCGCTTTGCTATCCCCCCGTTTGCTTAATTGCTTAATTATTATATAACAAAGATTTTAAAATCAAAAACTTTTTTTAAATTTTCATAAAAAAATCAAAGGCTAGGCCTTTGACATTAAATTAATACTTCTCTTTTAAAAACATAAGCATTTAATGCTTTCACCACTTCACTATAAGCAATTAATCCGAATCCAAATACTACTGGAATAATTCAAAGGAAATGATTTTTAGCATAAGTACTAATAGCTACGTTTTTAAATATTTCAGCAAATCCTGGAATATATGCAGAAGTAAGTACACACACAAGTGAAAATACACATGCTACATACACTAAGTAAAATACTCTTGGAGAGCATTTAAAAATGCTATTTGAACTCATTAAGTTCATTGAGTTTAATGAAGCACCAATACCTAGAGTCACAAAACATGCACTTGCTGTGACTTTAACAAATTCTTCACCAACAATGTTGTTTGCTTGAGCGATTGACCCTACAATTCCATATGCAAGTAAAGCCAATAGAGAAAGAACTAGTGAGTGAACAAGTAACTTTTTACCCATCCCGTCAGCAAAAACGCTATCGCGCTTATTAATTGGCTTTTCTTTCATGACATCAATTCCGCTAGGAGTCATTCCTAAAGCAATTGCTGGTAGTCCGTGAGTTAATAAGTTAATTCATAATAATTGTGAGGCTGAAAGAACAAAAAATTCAGCTCCACCAATGGTATTTTTAAAAATAAATCTAAAAGCAAAAAGTCCAATTAGCATTACGATAATTTCAGTTACTGAAGAAATAAGTAAGTTTAAAATAACAGTTTTAACTTTTTTGTAAGTTTCTCTTCCTGATTTAACAGCTCCAACAATAGTGTTGAAATTATCATCTGTTAAGATAACATCAGCTGCTTGTTTAGAAACATCAGTTCCGGTAATTCCCATTGCGCAACCAACTTCTGAAGCTTTAAGCGCTGGAGCATCATTAACTCCATCACCAGTCATAGCAACAACTTTATCGTGATATTGTCACGCTTTGACAATTCTTAATTTATCTGATGGATTTACACGTGCATACACTGAAATTAAGTGCACATTATTGCGAAGTTCTTCATCGCTCATTAAGGCTAATTCTTCACCTTTAATAGCTTTATCTCCTTCTTGATAAATATTTAATTCTTTAGCAATAGCAACGGCAGTAGTTAAGTGATCTCCAGTGATCATAACTGTTTTAATTCCAGCTGCTTGAGCTTGTTTAATGCTTGCTTTAACACTTTCACGAGGAGGATCAATCATTGCAATTAATCCTAAGAAAGTTAAATTATTTTCATCAACATAATCAATGCTTGTTTGATTTTCATCTACATTTTTGTAAGCTACAGCGATTACACGGTAAGCTTTATTTGATCATTGTTCATTTAATTCGTACGCTTGTGCTGGAGTGTTGTGACATTTAGCAAAAATTACATCAGGAGCTCCTTTGGTAATAATGGTTTTTCCATTTTTACCTTGAATAAGTACTGACATAGTTTTACGATCGCTATCAAAAGGAAGTGAGTGTAATTTAGGGAATCTTTCAAGCACTTTTGCTGAAGTAATTCCATGTTCAATTCCAAAACGTAAAATTCCAGTTTCAGTTGGATCTCCGGCTTCTGAATAATTTCCGTGTTCATCTACATGCACTTGGGCATCACAACATGCCACAAATGATGCTAACGCTTTTGAATTAGCGGGGTTATTTTCTGGAAATTCATAATCTCAAAAATCAACCACTTTCATTTTGTTTTCAGTTAATGTTCCTGTTTTATCAGAACAAATAACTTGAGTTGAACCAAGAGATTCAATAGCAGGAAGCGATTTAATAATGGCATTTTGCTTGGTCATGTGTGCCACACCAATTGCAAGAAGCACTGTTGTAAAAGTAATTAAACCTTCAGGAATAGCAGCCACAGCAAGTGAAATACCAATTACTAAAGCCCCTGAATAAGTTTCAAAGTTAGCTCATCCACCAAAGAACCCGTTTAATAAAATTTGAATTAAAGTGGTAGCTAAAAATAAAATTACTCCTGAAATTCCAAAGATTTTACTTAATTTGTTTAATTTAATTTGCAATGGGGTTAATGCTAACTCTTGTTCACTAATTAATTTATTAATTTTTCCTAATTCAGTTTGATTTCCAGTAGCACTAATGTGAACGATTGCTCGACCATTAGTTACATAAGTTCCTGAAAATACTCTGTTTAATTGATCTCCTAAAGGTTTATCAGATAAATCTTGATCAATTACCATTTTCGCCACTGGTAGAGATTCTCCAGTTAAAGCTGATTCTACAACATTTAAGTTATATGCTTCAACTAAAACTCCATCTGCTGGTACATAATCTCCAGCTTCTAAGACAACTAAATCCCCTGGTACAATTTCGGTAGCTGAAATGGAAATCATTTTTCCATTACGAATAACCTTAGAATTGAGTTGATTGTTTTTTTCCAGTGCTTTAACTGCTTGGTCACTTTTGTATTCCTGATAAGTTCCCAGCATGCTATTTAAAATCACCACAATTAAAATAATAATTGGCTCAATATAACCAATGATGATTTCATTTTTTGAATTACGTCCTGAAACATGTTCATAAATTGCTACTGCAAACGATACTGTAGCAGCAATTAAAAGCAAAATAATCATGAAGTCTTTAAACTGATTTAAAAATGATTTGACAAAGCTAAATTTTTTGTGAGTTTTAATTTCATTTAACCCAAATTTGCTTTGAAGTTGCTTAACTTGTGCATCAGTTAAACCACTTTTTAAATTAACTTCATTGTTAATGATTTGATTCATAATTCTCCTTTCATTTTTTTAGTTTTATAAGAATAAATTTATTATATCAAAACAGATATTTTTAAACTCTTTATTATTCTAATAATAAAGCAGTTTCAATTATAATTTTAATAGCAATATTTATATTATGGAAAGGAAGATATGAATTACTTAAACGATTTTATTTATGAAGTCAAAAGATTAAAATCAGCAGCGCTTGGATATTTAATTTTATCTATTATTGGATTTTTCTTCTTTTTTGGAATGATTTTAGGTTTTGCTGCAATATTAACAACTTTAGCTAGAGCAGAAAGAGAAGGAGCTGATGCTGTTACAGCAGTTGGAATTGGTGCTCTTGCTGGTCTTGGTGTTTTAGGATTTCTATCACTAGTGTATGCAGTTGTATCTTTTGTGTATTTCATTTTATTTGTTGTTAGAGGTTTTAGAGTCGCAGGAATGTCTGAACAAATGTCAATGCATAATCCAGTAATCATTGATTACGATAGATTCTCAACTATTAAAATTTTATTAATTGTAGGTCTAATTGGATTGATTTTTTGATTTGGAACAATTGTATTGTTTGTTGCATCAATTATGTCAATTATTGAATGTAATAAAATTCTTAGACAACAAATGTTCTCTCCTTCAAAAAACGATATGTCACAACCTGTTTAATCACATTTTAAGCAAGCGAAAGCTTGTTTTTTTATTTTTTTGTAAAAATCCGCTTTGAAAAAAAAAAAAAAAAAAACATATGATTTTTGTGAGACAAAGTTTGTCTTCATTATGAAAAGGAGGAAATTCATGACTGAATTTAAAGACAAAATAAAGTTCCTTAAAAGTGCTCGAACAGCTGGAATGTTTTATGTTATTTGACAAGTTGTTATGTTTGCTTTTTTAATTTTAGGAATAATTATTTCTGCTTTTAATCTAAAAACCATATCACAACAAGGTTTACTTAGTGCTTTTGCTTTTCCTGTTATCGTTTATCTTATTTGATTTTTAGGAAACTTTGTATCAGGATTTTTTGTTATGTACAAAGCGTTTTATTTATATGAAAAAGTTCAAAAGTGAAATTTATACGAACAAACACAAATTAGTACTAGCTCATTGCTTATTAATAAAATTTCTGTAATTATTGGTGTTGGAACACTTCCTTTAGGTATCGGATTTTTTGTGTTATTAGCATGTGCAACATCACTTTGAGTAAAAACTTTAACAATTGAAAAGCAATTACTTGTTGATTAAAAATCAAACTTAAAATTATAGCAGCTTATCTTTCTGCTATTTTTTTTGCAAAAATCCGCTTTGAAAAAAAAAAAAAAAAAACATATGATTTTTGTGAGACAAGGTTTGTCTCAACACAGGAAATATATGGATAATTACGATTCAAAAATTAATACTTTAAGATCATCTCAACTAGCAGGAATGTGATTTATTTTCTTAAACGCATTCTCCTTGTTTATTGCAATTTTATTTACTTCAATTTTATATTCAACAGTTTGAACTCCTTCTGGAGCTTATACAATGTTTATTTTTACAACAGTGTTTTGAATTTTTTGATTTTTATCTTTAGTAATTAGCACATTTTTTGTAGTGTTTAAATCTTTTAATTTGTATGTAAAATTACAATTTTGAAATAAATACGAAAAATTAAATATTAACGAACATAACTTGTACATTCAAAAAATTCTTACCATTGTTGCTATTGGATTAATACCACTATGTGGTGTTGGAATTCTTCTTTTGTTTGGTGTTGCAATTTTACTTTGAATTAATTCAATGAGCATCAAAAAAGAAATTCAGCTTAACCAAAATAATTAAGATTTTATAACCTTGAGCAGAGTTTTTCTGCTTTTTTTGTTAACCTAAATTAAACATATTTCCAATATAATTAAATTATGAATGTAAATAAAATTTTGAAATTTAATTCAAAAGCAAAAATCTTTGCTATTTTGAGCTTAGTATTTTTTGTTATAACAATTATTTTTGTTTTTGTCAGTTCAGCTATTTTGGATGTTGTCATCACTGAAACAACCAAATTTAATAATAATGGTGAACAATCAACTACCATAACAATTAGTTCTTATCCAGCATACTATTTTGGTTTAACAATGAAATATGGAAGATTTGTAACATTATTGCTCTTTTATATTTTCGAAATTATCGTTACTGTTTATGTTTTTAAATTAGACGAATTGATATCATGAGACCAAAAAGAAAAAGGTTTACTTAATAACAAATACTCATTGAACGAATTGAAAATAACCAATATTGTTTTTCTTGTATTTTTACCGCCACTTCAATTTACAATCAAAATCTGATTTTTAGCAGTAAGCGCTAAAATAAAAGCCGAATATAAAGAAATTCATATTAGCCATGAAAATGTGGTTTAAAATTAATTAAAAAACATCACCTTAATTCAGAGGTGATGTTTTAAGTTGAAATTATTTGTTTAATTTAATGTTGTAAAATGCTTTAGCACCTTCAAATTTAGCTGATGAACCAAGTTCTTCTTCAATAGCAAGAAGTCTGTTGTATTTTGCAATACGGTCAGTTCTTGACATTGAACCAGTTTTAATTTGTCCGGCATTCATTGCTACAGCAATATCGGCAATTGTAGAGTCTTCTGTTTCTCCTGAACGGTGTGAAACAACAGCTGTCATGTTAGCTTTTTGAGCCATTTGAATAGCTTCAAAAGTTTCAGTAAGTGAACCAATTTGGTTAATTTTAATTAAAATTGAGTTCATTGATTTTTCTTCAATTGCACGTTTTAAAATAGATGTGTTTGTAACAGTTAAGTCATCTCCCACAATTTGAAGTCTGTCTCCGTATTGTTTAGTGAATTTAGCAAATCCTTCTCAATCCGCTTCTGCAAGACCATCTTCAATAGAAATAATTGGGTATTTATCAACTAATTTACCTAAGTATTCAATCATTTCATCTGTGGTGTAGCTTAATTTAACACCTTGAAGTTCTTCAAATCCAGGTTTTTTAGCTTCAATAGCAGCTTTAAGTTTTCCAAATGTATAAACTCCATCACTGTAAAGTTCACTTGAAGCACAGTCCATTGCAATAGCAACAGCTTTTTCTCCGCTTCTAGCTGGCACATAACCAGCAGCTTTAATAGCTTCAACTAAGAAATCAAGAGCTTCTTCGTGAGATTTGAAGTTAGGAGCAAACCCTCCTTCATCACCAACTTGAACACCGTGTCCTGCTTTTTTAAGTAATTTAGCAAGATTGTGGAATACAAAGTTAGCCATTTGCATTGATTCTCTAAAAGTTTTAGCTCCAACTGGCATAATCATAAATTCTTGGAAGTCGATTGTGTTTGAAGCGTGTTCTCCACCATTAATAACATTTAACATAGGAACTGGTAATTGGTGTCCGTTAAATCCACCTAAATATTTGTAAAGTGGTAATTGAAGTTCATTTGCAGCTGCTCTAGCAACAGCAAGTGAAACTCCCAAAATTGCGTTAGCTCCCATTTTTTCTTTGTTTGCTGTTCCATCAAGAGCGATCATTTTTAAGTCGATAGCTCTTTGGTCAGTAACTTCCATACCTAAAAGTTCTGGTGCTAAGTCTTGGTTAACATGATCAACAGCTAACATTACACCTTTTCCACCAAATCAGTTTCCTTCATATTTAGAACCTTTGTCTCTTAATTCAAGAGCTTCTCTTGAACCTGTAGAAGCTCCAGAAGGAACCATAGCTGAACCATATCCTTCATATTCAGTTCAAACTTCAACTTGAACTGTTGGATTACCACGTGAGTCTAAAACTTCACGAGCATGTATTTTTTTAATTGCTGACATTTAATATCTCCTTTTATTTAAATACAATATATGTTTTAATTATATTATTTTTTTAAATTAGCAAAATAATACAAGCTTACACATACGCTATTTGTGTAAATCTTAACATAAAACAAAAATGAGCAATGCTCATTTCTGGATTTTTACAATTTATCTAATTCTTCGGTAGAACCAATGTAAGCAAATTGTTCTGGTGATAAATGTAGATACTTACCACTTAAAATTTTAATTACTGATTCCACTGTTTTTTGCATTGGTACAAAAACTCCTGGTGTTTGTCTAAAGTGTTCTGTCATAAAGAATGATTGAGAAAAGAAGTTTTGTAATTGTAATGCTTTTTTAACAATAATTTGTGAATCTTCATCAAGTTCATCAAATCCTAAAATAATCATAACATCTTCAAGTTCTTTGTATTTTTGAAGCACATATTTAGCCTCTAAAATAGCATCATAGTGTTGTTGCCCTAAAATTTCTGGATTAACGTTAGTTGAAGATGATGCTAATGGATCAAATGCAGGGAAAATGTTTTTAGCTGTAATGTCTCTTGATAAAAACATTGAAGCATTAAGGTGGTTAAACACCGCTACCGCTGAAGGATCATATAAGTCATCCATTGGTAAAAACACAGTTTGAAATGAAGTAATTGACCCATTTTCATTACTATAAATTCTTTGTTCAATTTGAGAGATCTCGGTATTTAAAGTTGATTGGTATCCTCCAACTGAAAGTTTTTTATTTAATGAAGAAGAAGTTTCGTTTCCTGCTTGAATAAAACGGAAGATATTATCCACAAACAGAAGTACATTTTCTTTTTGGGTATCTCTTAAGTATTCTGCAGCTGTAATTCCTACTGGAACAATGCTCATTCTTGATCCAGGGTTTTCATCCATTTTCGAAATATACATTACTGAGGAATCCATTAAATTTGATTCCTTAAGATCTTCATAAAGTTCAATAGCTTCTCTTGAACGTTCTCCTGAACCAACAAAAATCGCAGAAGTATTTTGTTGTTGTTTTGAAAGGTTGAAGATAATCTCTTTCATTAATACTGTTTTACCAACTCCGGCTCCTCCAAAAATACCAATTTTTGAACCATCCAGAATCGGGATAAAGAAATCAATTGCTTTAATTCCTGTTTCAAGAATTTTGGCTTTACCTTGGTAATTGTTGTTAGTTTTGCTAGTTGAATTCATCTCGACATATTTAAGGTTTTTAGAAGGTTTAGCGTTAAGCGGTTCTCCCAAAACATCAAAAATTAAACCTTTTGAAGAAGCTCCAACTGGTACCATAAATGAATGATTTAAAGCACTTACTTCATCATTTAAAGTAAATTCACCTCTATTTTTAACAATAACGGCTAATACTGCGGTATTTGAAATGATTTTTTTAACCATTAAAACAGAATTGTGCTTATCAACTATTAATGTATCAACTAAAGGTAATTCTCCCTTAGGAAAAGTTATTTCTAAAACATCACTTCAGATTTTAGTAATTTGTCCTTTCATTATTTACCTCCAGTTAATTGTTTGTGAATTTTTGTAATTAAAGATTGATTTAAATTTAAATATTCTTTACTTAGAGCAATATTTCAATTTAAATTAAACATATTTGAATAGCTATGAAGCACAAATGCAAAGTAATCTCTTGGAGCGTTTTTATCACTTAAGGAGTTGTTAATTAAATTATTAACCATTTGAATTGATACTTGATCTTCTTTAGCAAAAGCAATTAAGAATTCAATAGCTTGTTGAATTTCTTTATCTTTTAAATTATTTAAAATATTGTATTTAATAATTTGTGCTGTTAAAAATAAATCCATTGAATCATAAGAACTAATTCCCTTTTGATTAAACAATTTTTCAATTTGAATTCCCGAAATAATTAAGTTATTTACTTCTTCATTAAGATCGTATTTTAAAGCAGCTAATTTTGTTTGACGTTTAAAAGCACGGTAAATTGTGTTAATAGTTTTGGTGGTTTGTGCTGTGATTGGATTTTGTAATTTAGTCCCAATCCGAGAAACGGATAAATCAATGTTTATTGCAGGGTATTTATTTAAAGCAAATAATTCACTGCTAGTTACAATTTGTCCATCAGTAATTGAAATAACATTTGAAGCAATTAATGAAGTAATGTCATTGTCAATGGTTTGTAAAATAGGTAAAGCAGTAATTGATTTACGGTTTTTAAATTTACCACTTCTTTCCAATAAACGTGCATGAGCATAAAACATATCTCCTGGATAAGCTTCTTTACCAATTGGTTTATTAGTTAAAAGGGCTATTTCTCTATAAACATTAGCATGTTTGGTTAAATCATCAAACACAATCAAGACATCATCTTCATAAGATAAGTTTTCTGCATGTGCCATTCCTACATAAGGAGCTAAATACTGCTCAAAAGGAGTTTCGGCTGGAGCATTAATAATCATTGTGTAATCCAAAGCATCATTTTCTTTAAGAGTTTGATAAACTCAAGAAACTTGATTTTGAGTTTGTCCAATTGCTACATAAATACACTTGATGTTTTTATTTTTTTGATTAATGATTGTATTTAAAGCAATAAAACTTTTACCGGTTTGGCGATCTCCAATAATTAACTCTCTTTGACCTTTACCAATTGGAATTAGTAAGTCAATAATTGCGTATCCTGTTTTGAGTTGTTCTTCTAATAATTCATAATTCATTAAATGATTCTCAGCAGAAATAGTTTGTGATTGATGGGTTAAAAAGTTTTTAGGAGCGGCAGTTTTAGTTGGATATAAAACATTACCATGCACATCAATTACTTTTCCAAAATATTCTAAAGAAGTTTTTACAAGTGAACTTCTTACACTTGTTGTCACTTCTGAACCGACAGCATATTTAACTGAATTATTAACTCCTAAACAATATGCAGAATTTTCTTTGGCACTAATAACCATAAATTGAACATGAGGATTATCTTTAAGAGCTAAAAATTCTCCTTGAGCAAAATTATGAGAACCCGAGATTTCCACAATATAATCATTAACTGATGTAATTTGTAATTTATTTGTCATTTTTATCCTTTATTTGTTTTTTATTTCAAAAATGTTTTACTAATCAAACAAGTACCATTAACAATGCTCCAAGCACAGTTACAACTCCAAACGCAATAACAATAAAGTCATTAGCATTTAAAGTTTTTGGAGCATTTAACTCTAATTTATTGTAACTTTCGAGGAATAATTTGGCTTCATCTGATTGAGAATCTTGTAAAGGTGCATTCTTAGTTAAAGTACCTATTGTTAACATTGATGTATGAATATCTTTAAGTTCTAAAGTATATTGTTGATAATCAGCAAAAGATAGATTATTTTCAGTTGCGATAGTTTTGAATTTTCGAATCTTAGTATTTAGTGTTTTAAAAGCTGACTTAAGTCTGTTTTCATCCAAATTAAGTAACTTAAAGTTTTGTTCAATAACTTGTGTGTTTTTTGCATTTTGATTTAATAAATCAGTATACAAGTTTTCATATTGAGTAGCTAAATAGTTATAGAACTTGTATTGATTAATTTCTTGCACAGTTAATGAGCTAGTTAAAAATTCTTTGCTTTCTTGTGAAAGAGAATCATTTTTTACGTCATTTTCAAGAGTGTCATTATTTAAAGTTATTTTGGTGTTTTTTTCATAAGAACCAATAACTTTGCTAAGCATTTCTAAGAAATGTTTGTCGTTAATTAACTTAACGGCTAAGAAAGTTTGATTAAATAAAGATTGAGCAATTTTCGAATTTCCGCTTGCTGCATAATCTAATTTATCCGAAATCCCTACGGCTTGTAAAAGCATTTGGTATTGTTTTTTAAAATTTTCAAAAGCTAACTTGTAGCTTGCATTTTCTTGCTGTGAAGCATATTTTTGAACAGCTATTTCGTATTGAGTACTATTGCTTGGATTGGTTGTTTCAACTAACGAAACACTTGCAGTTAAAGTATTATTAACAACTTTTAAATCTGTAATTTTATATTCAAAAGAACTAAGGATTGGATTGGCTCATCAAATATTTTTTTTGTTAAATACTTGTTCATTAGCCTTAAATAAATTAACAACCTCTTGGTTTGATAAGTTTTGAATATCGAAATTTAATGTCGGACTTAGTCTTGGAACATTTTCTAAATTCACTTCAAATGGTAGCGGATCCACTTCGTCTTCATCTAAAATTACCGGTTGAATAGGAACTGTTGGATCTTGTGGTTGATCTTCAGGTTCGTTAAATTGTTGATTTTGCTCTAAATCATAAGCTAAAAATCTTTTTTGAATTTTCTCTTTAATGTAGGCATCTCAAGTATCATAGTTATTTGGTACTTTTAAATCATATTGTGAATTATCTTGGAGTTGAAATTCGGTGTCAGTTTCGAATTTAGGAACATCATTAGAATTTACAAAGATTTTTTCAACTTCTCCAGCTAGATTTTCAATATATGTTTGAGTGGTTTTTAAAATTGCATCTTCACTGATTGAATTCTTGCTTAATTCTTTATTTTCAATTTTAATTTCATTACCTTCATGTAAAGGAACGGTTATTTTATAGTCATTTTGAGCAATTTTACCAATCATTAAATTTGTAAAATCTTCATTGTTATATTTAATATCGCCAAAATAAAAATCTTGAGAAGTTAATAAACTTGGAAAAATAAAATCAAATCCATATGCTGAGGGATTTTCAACAATTTTGTCTTTATTAGAATCTAAATAGTTAATTACTTTTTTGTAATATGCTTGTTTTACTAACAATTCACTTGAAAGAGGTTTTGGACTAAGATCATTAATTTTGTTAATAGCATTAATAAGATCGCTTTGAACTTTGTTAAGTGATTTTAGAAACTCGTCTTTAATTAATTGAGTTTGTTTTTGTTTAACTTTATTTAAATCAGGCGGAGTTTGAGGTTGTTCAGGAGTTGGTGGAGTTGAAGGATCATTTGGAGAAGCTGAGATTAAAGGCAAACTTGCAATTGTTGAGACAGGAGTAAGCATTAGCAAATGTTTTAATTTCATGGTAACTCCTTCTTAATTAAAGAATAGTAAATTTGAGCATTTAAATCAAATTCTTCTTTCTTTAAAAGTTCATGTTCAGTTTGATCGATGCTATTTCAATTAAAAATTTTACCAAGACGATTTTTATTAAGTTTTTCTTTGATTAATAAATGTTTTAGTTTTAAATCTTTAAGGTATTTTTTATCAACAGTTTGTATAAATGATTTTAAATCAGTATCATAGTAAATAAATGCTTCTTTTTCATTGAATTGAAGCAATAAATTATCAATTAAAAGATAGTAAGGTTCCTTATCTTCTAAAACTAGTTTGATTAAAATATTTTTAAAACTAACAATTGTGTTTGGCATTATTTGAACTCAATTGTCTTTTAATGAATCATTAACATATAATTTAGACACATTAATTGAATTGGAAATATTTTTTGAAGAAACGAATGTTACTTTAAACATTTTTTACCTCTTGTGACTGGTGAATTAAATCTTTTTGTGGACTTAAAATTGAGATTTCTTCAATTTCAAGATCTTTTTTAGTTCTTAAATACAAGATTTTATTCATTCTAATTTTCTCTTCTAAATCATTAAGCGATTTATTTTGCGCTACTAAATTATATTTTTCCTTAACAAGTGAAGACTCCATCAATAATGACATAGTTGAAAAACTTAAATAGTGTTCAAATAACGATTCAACAAAGACATTTGGTTCTGGATAAATTTTGAATTTACTTAAATCAATTGACACATCATCTTTTTTATTCGAATAATAAGTTAATTCAAAGTTATTCTTTTCCAATGGAAAAAGTGTGACATACTTTTGCTTGATTTTGGAAGAATTAATAACGAAATTTAACTCTCCAATTGAATTTGTTTTAAAAACATTCAAAATTAATTTAGGAAGAATTTCTGCAAGTTCTTTAACGTTATTTGTTTCTGAGCGATAAATTATTTGGTCAGAATTTTCTATTTTTAGACTTTGCGCTTTTTCTCCAATTAAAATAAATAGATCTTCATTAAAATTGGCGTTTTCATGCAAAGTTTTTTGGTGTTTTGAATATGAGTTGGTTCCGTATTTTTCTTCTTCGGTGACATAAACTCATATTTTTTTGGATCTAGAAAATTTAATTAATGGATTTTGAATTAAAAATGAATTATTTATTGAGAAATTCTCATTTAAACTGGTGATTAAATTTTTGGAAAAATTTGATCTCTGTAAGTAAAATAAAATTTCTTTTGAAAGCTTTAAGATATTAACAAGAGTAATATTTTTCTTTGATTCAACAATTTTATAAATTTTAGCTAAATTGTTTTTTCTATCTTTAATTTTCTGGAGATTCATTTTTTAATAACTCCTCACTAAATAAAATCTTGTAGTTGCGTGAAGATTTATCTAAGAGTAAAATTGTGTCTTGAAAAATTTCTAAAATATAACCTTTGTCAATTAAATCAATGATAAATTCATTAAATTTGACTAAAATGTAATTTTCTTGTTCATCTGAAGAGTTTTTTAAGTTTATATCTAATGAATTGCTATCAATTAAAGAAATAGTAGGCACCAATTGTGTTAAACTGAATTTCTCATTTCGATTTCATCTGATAGTGAATTTAGTGAAAATAACATTTTTGCGTTCTTTTTTAAATGAATTAATTTTTGCTAAAATGTTTTTTCACTTATTAGAAGTTTTACTTAAGTTTTCTTGTACTTCAAAGGTGTTTATCAACTTTTCAAAATCCACAAAAAAGGAAGATTTTTTTAAAGCATGATAATCGGCATAAATCATGTTTTGGTATTCAACTTCTAGTGAGTTAATTTTTTGTTTTCTAGGCATTTTTATCCCCTTTAGATATTTTTTTGAATTTTGAAATAGTTAATCAAACAAATAAAATAGTAATTTTACTTAGAGATTTACGAATAATATTTACAAATACAATCACTAGCGCTGCAATTGTTAATTGAGCAGAATAAAAGATGTTTTTAGTTAGATAAATCATTGAATTGTTACCTAAACTTAGAGTTGCAAATTCAAAAACATTTACAAATAACCCCAAAGCACCAAGTAGAAAACCTAATAAATATGAGCTCATGGTAATAGTGTCAAAGTGATGTTTATTTTTAAGTACAAAACCACAATGAGAAATTAACAATGCAATTAAAAATAATGAGCTAATTTGTTGAGTTTTTGAATTAATTAATAATGAATTAATTAGCAATAAAAATAAAATTAAAATATAACTTATATTAACAAAGTTTCTAACTCAATTTTTAACACCAATATTAGTTCTTTTAATAACCACTAAGTAATGTACTGCTAAAAATACTCCAAAAGCTACAAATGAAATTATTAATATTGCCAAATATAAATAATCGTAATTATCATTTGAGATTAGTAAGTTATTTTTACTTAAAATAACTATTGAGTAAACACTACTTGCAAAAACAGAAATTAATGTTGCCACTCAAAAAGCTAATGTGTTTGATATTTTTTGTTTTTTTGCAATTATACTTTCACGTTGTTTTTGATATTTAATAAAATCAACAATAATAATTGAAATAATTAACATTGTTGTTGCTAAAATAATTGCAAAATAAATACCTGGTTTTTCTGTTTTTCAAAAGTTAATTCGTTCAACTAAATTGTTGTTGAAAAATAATGAATTATTAGATTGAGTGGAATTTAAGAAAATGTGTAAACAAACATATCCCAGAATAATTAAAATAGCTTTTAAAAGATGCTCTAGTGCGAAAATAATTATTAAGCTTTTAGTTACAATTAAGCGTTTGTATTTAAATGCTAAAACATGAATTTCATATGCTAAATTCAAAATAAAGTAAGCTAGAACAATCATACTTTTATAAAAGAATGTGTATGGACGAAATTCTTGATTTATTGGTGCAACAAAAATCATCGATGCACCAATAACGCTTAAAAGTAAATAAGAAACATACCAATAAATATAATGAGTAAACTTAAAATTGTTTTTCTGAATAACTGAGATGCTCTTATACAAACTCAGTCCAATAATAATTAAATATATTACAAAGTGTCCTAAAACTAAAAAGTTAAATGATTGATTAGACACTGATTCAAAATTAAATATATTATTTCAATTTACTAATAATTTATTTGATTGTAAATTGCTAATAAAAAACAAAACAAAAAAAGAAAATATCGCAAAAGTTGCAATAAAAGAAATTAACTTAAGGATATTTTCTTTGTTGAAATTGAAAAAGAATTTAGGACTAATCGAAACTGATTTCACTATTTCCTCCGTTGGCATTAAAGTTAGCTGGTTTTACCACTGCATGTTTATTAAATGTTCTAAAGGCTTGAGAACTATTTAAAGTATCAGCTACAGCTTGATTATCTACATAAATAGTTTGGAAATGATAATTTCCAGACTCAATTAGTCCATAAAGATCTCTACCGAAATTATCAGGAACACTATCACCTTTGAAGTATAAAGTGTTAACTAATGTTGGAGATGAGAAATACAATTTAGGACGTTCAGGTCCTTTAATTAATAACGCTGATCATTGTTGAGAAGTAAGTGTTGCAAGATCCACTTCAAATACATTTGTAGAATTATATAAAGTTAACTCTTTAAAGACACGATTATTTAAGAACATTCCTTTTAAGCTTCTAATTGCAGGAACATTTGAGAAGTCTAATTTTGTAGGTCATGAACCATCTCCAAAGGCTCCTTGGAAGATTCTTTCACCACTTCTAGTATCAAATACCATTCTAAAGGCTTCGTTAATTGTACTTAGATTATCTTCAGCATCAAATTTAAGTTTGTTAAAAACAATTGTTCCGTATCCTTGTTGTGCATAGTCAAAACTTACGAATTTTACCCCTCTTAAGGCATAAGGGTTAATTGCTCATTCTTTATCTAAAGCGCCATTTGAAGTATAAATTTCAAGCTCTTCAATGTGTTTGTCTTTTAAAGCTCTTAATGAAGATGTGTCACGCGCTTCAAAAATCAAGGTCAATTTTTTAACGGTGTCTGGAATTTGGCTAAGAATGTGATCGAATTTTTGTGTTCGATCATATTTACCCATATTTTTAATAACAATTCCATCTAATTTTCTAAATGGGGTTCTTCCTAATTCTTTAATAAAGTTTAAGAATTTTGAATATCCACTTGGATTAGCTGCATCTAAAACAGCAACAAATCTTGGTGATTTTCCAGCTTCAGTAGTACGAGCATATTCAGATTCAGGATTGTATTGTAACACTTCAATTCCATCTGATTTAGAAACTCCTAAATCTGAGTAATTTGATGTCACATCGGTTTTAACTCATCCAGGATAATTATTGTTTTTAATGTCATTATCTTCACGACGGTGTGGACTTTTATCATATCCAAAATATCTTTTTTTGTTAGATTCAATGGCATGATTTCTTACAACGTTTTTAGAAGGATCAGCATATGCTCAAGACACTCCAAAACTGTATGTTTCAAAACCTACATGAGGCACTCAACCATTAGCTAATCTTTCATCTAGTTCTTTAGAGAATAATTCAATAGCATTTTTAAAATCTAAAGCTGGGTTTTGATTTGGCACAATTCTTGGTCCAACCAATCCTAGAGCTTTAAGTTTTTTTTCCATTGTTTTACCATCATTTTGAATTAAAGTAAAGTAATTATCAACTCATTCTTTATTGTATGGAGGAACGTCTTCGCCACCAAATTCATATTTATATAATTTTTCATAAGCGTTGTGAAGCTGCTCTCTTTGCTCAGCAGTTCACTGAGCAGGAATGTTCACACTTAATGCTTTAAGAGTGTTTAATGAATTTTTAATAACTGCTTTTTCTGCTTCTGAAATAGAACCACCATTTTTAGGACTTTTTAATTTAGCAAAATCCAAATCAGGAAGCGATTCAATTTTTACTGCTGCACCCTCGGTAGCTTTTGGAACAGGTTTAGGTTCAGGAACGGGCTCAGGCGCAGGTTTAGGTTCTGGTTGAGGTTCTGGGGCTGGAGCTGGCTCGGGTTGAGGTTGGGGTTTAGGTTCTTCTTTTGGTTCTAATACCAAAGGAGGTTCTTCAACTTTTTCAACTGGCGGAATTTCTACCGCAGGTTTTTCCTCAACTGGTTTATCAGCAATTATAATTGGTTTTTTAGGTTCGGGCTCTGGTTCAGGAATAGGTTCTGGTTTTGGAGCTGGTGCTGGTTGAGGAGCAGGTTCAGGTTCCGGAGTTGGTGTAGGTGTAGGTTCAGGAACGGGGGCAGGTTCAGGCTCGGGTGTTGGTTCGGGTTCTGGAGCAGGAGCTGGTTCTGCTTCTGGTGTTTTTTCTACAGGTTCTGCTTCAACAACAGTTTCTTTAACTTTTTCTAATTTTTCTAAGTTATTATCTTTGTTTGAAGAGTTATTTAAATTAGTGTTGATTGCATCAGCAATTAAATTAGAATTAATTGCACGAGACGCAATGTAAGCTTTGTTAGATTCGTTTTTATTAACTGAGGAATAAACAATTATAGCTGTAGTAGCACTAATTGCTGCAACCGCAGCAAAAGGAATGATATTCAAAAGCAATTTTGCTTTTTTGGCTTTAATCATGTTTACCTCCTATTTTGTAAATTTGTATTCTTCTGGCACATTAGCATCAGAAGTCCCATTAGGGAATAAGTATGTTTTTATGTTTGATTTGTATTGGTTTAGAGCTTGACGATAAGATGTTCTTTGATTTTTTCCTCCACCATAAATTAGGTCATATTGTTCTAATTTATATGGACCATAGGCTCCTTTATAATCAATTCCCTCACTTCTAAAAGCTTGTACTAAAGAAGTTAATGAGTTACCTTCTTTGTCATTTGAAGCAAAGTTAATACCAACAATTTGATTATCAATGGTTCTAACGCTTGAACCTGAAGCACCTTGAAGAGGTTGTCATGAGTTCAGAGTGTAACCTAAACCATAGTTAAAGTATCAAGGACCTTGATATGAAGAAGTAGAATCTTTAAAGTTTCCTGCATTGAAAGGTAAACTATTTTGAGCATCAATTACCGGTGAAGTAATGAAGTAATCACTAATTCCTGGATGTGATAAAAAGTTTCTTACTCCAAATGATTTAGAAAAACCAGATCCGTATTCTTCAGTTGTAATTCTTCCGCTTGCTTGTTTTTTAGGATTTAGATAAATTGGTTTATTAACTCAAATACTTGAAGTGTTTTGTAAAATTGATTCTTTACCAAATCTAGCTAAATCATCAAGTTGATTATCACTTGCTGAATTAGGGAAACCTAATGCCATTAAATTAACATTGCTTTTTGGAATGCTAACTGAGCGACCATCTTGGAGTGTAACTGAAATCTTTTCTTGATTGTTCTTTTCATAATCTTTGTATAAAGATGAGCTTGCAAATTTGAATTTTCTACTTGCATCTCAATTAGCAAAATTGCTGGTTGCTCTTTGGGCTAATTCACTAGCAGTTGCTGTTTCAACAAAGCTACTTAATTTTCTTGATCAATATCCAAGTTTTTTACCTGGCTTGTTAAAGTCAATTTCTAAGACTGCAAAGTCAGCGATTTCTTCAGCATTGTGGTATTTATTAGGGTTTTCCAAATAATCTTTAGGACTTGTTTTTAAGAAATCAATTCCTCCGTAAACAAGTTTTACTTGAGAAGGATCTAATTCAAAAGTTTCAATACGGAAATCCTCTGCATTAGTACTTAATTCTTGTTTTATTGGTAATTCATCATTAAAGTGTTCTAAAACAATTTTTTTAGTTATTCCCTTAATAACTGAGGCTTGAAGCAATTGGTTGTATTCAACTAGATATTGTTTGTTGAAATCTTCTTCAAGTTTGGCGAATTTTTCTTGATTAATATTACCTTGCAACTCTTGTTGCTCTTTTATTAGTTGCTCATATCTTTTAACATTTTCAGGTGTACCATCCACTTCCTCTTTACGAAGCTCAGTTCTTAAACGTTCAATTTCGGCATCAGATTGAGCAATTCTGTCATCAAAAGGTTTAGCAATTTTATTATGAATTTCAATTAATTCAGCTAATCTTTTTTGGGTTTTATCATACTCAATCTTTTCTTTTTGCAAGTCGACAACATTTGAATAAACACCATCACTTGTAGTTTTTCTAAGGGCTTCAGCAACGTGTAAGTTTGTAGCTAGATATCATTTAGTTGGGTAACCGTTGTCATTTAGTTCATAGTCAATAATTCAAGCTGTTCCACGCTCAGTTAGAGAATCATTGGTGCTTATTAAATCATTTTGATTAGTTAATGCAATTGCAAAACTTTGTAAAGCGATATCTCTATATTTCTCATTAGGTAAAAATCTCGCAAGACCTCTATTTCCAACGGTAGAATTTCAATAAGCAGCTGATAGCTTGTACCCTAGAGGATTAGGTACTAATTTACCATTTTTATTAATGGTAAAATTTCTTAATAAAGCACTTTTGTAATCAGGTTGATCAGCTTGAGAAGCCTTTTGATCATAAGAATTTACATCAGATTCGTTAATCACAGAATATAAGGAGTTAGGATTGTAAATTCCTCTTCTAGTTAGTTCTGCCCCTAAAACATTAATATAAGCATCTAAGTCAACTTTATTTTTTTGCTCTGTTGATAAGGCTTTATATTCAGCATCGCTAATGTTTGGTTTTCCTGGAATATTTAAATTTGTTCCGTTCCCTGAATTTGGTTTAGCAAATTCGGTTTGAACATCTTCTAGACTACCTTCGTTTGAAGAACCTCCGGTATGAGAGTTATTAGAACCGGAATCGCCAGTTTGTTTATTAGAATCACCGGTTTGTTTATCTGTATCTGGAGTTGGATTGGGTTCTTTCTTTGTATCTTGTGTACTTTTACTACAACTTGTAGATAAAGCTAATGCAGATATTGCACTTGATGTTACTAAAAAATGTTTTCAAAAGTATTTTTTCATGGGTTTGTTTCTTTTCGTTTTGTTATTAATATTTAATACACTTAAATTATAGTCACTTCTCAAAAAAAAAAAAAAAAAACGGGGTTATAAAAAGTAAAAACAAGCGTTTTTATAGTCTATTTATTATGTTTTGATAAAATAAAAGAACTATGGAAAACACAATGTATAAATCTTTAATGCAAATCAAAGAAAAACATGATGAATTAGAACTAAAATTAAATCAACCAGAAATTGTAAGCGATATTAAAACATACACTCAATTGTCAAAGGAAATTAACAATATCAAGGATATAGTAGAGGCTTTTAATCAATATTTAGAAGCTGAAGAGAATTTAAAAAACGCCAAAGATATGCTTTTAGAGAAAGATGCCGAAATTATTTCTCTTGCAAAATTAGAAATTGCTGAAGCTGAAAGCAAAATGAATTCGTTAACAGAAGAGTTGAAAATCTTAATTTTACCTAAAGATGAAAACGATAATCGTGATGTTATTGTTGAAATTAGAGGGGCTGCAGGTGGTGATGAAGCAAATATTTTTGCTGGAGATTTATTCAGAATGTATTCAAAATATTGCAACGCTAATGATATGAAAGTTACAATATTAGAAACTTCTCCTTCGGATTCTGGTGGATTTTCATTAATTACTTTCGCAGTAAAAGGTGATAAACCTTATTCAAAATTAAAATTTGAATCAGGCGCTCACCGTGTTCAAAGAGTTCCTGTGACCGAAACAAAAGGAAGAGTTCATACTTCAACTGCAACAGTTACAGTTATGCCTGAAATTGATGATGATATTGAAGTAGAAGTAAGAAGCGAAGATTTAAGAATTGATGTTTTCAGATCTTCTGGAAACGGTGGACAATCAGTTAACACCACTGACTCAGCCGTTAGAATTACACACTTACCTACTAATATAGTTGTTTCATGTCAAGAAGGAAAAAGCCAAATTCAAAACAAAGAAATTGCAATGAGAATTTTAAAATCTAAACTATATGACATTGAACTAAAGAAAAAACAAGAAGAAGAATCAATGTATCGGAAATTAGCTGGTTCAGGGGCTAGAAGTGAAAAAATAAGAACATATAATTATCCTCAAGATAGAGTTACAGATCATAGAATTTCATATTCTACTTCTTTATCTCCTGTAATGGAAGGAAAACTAAATTCTATTATTGATGCTTTATTAGCAGAAGAACAAAATGAAAAAATCAAAGAAGCAGGACTTTAATGCCAAACAAAAAAGATTTGCTTTTAGAAAAAAGAAGATATAACTTACCTCAAGAAATAACATCTGATGAACAAAAATTACTAGATCAAAACTGGCCAATTCAAAAAATAATTGGTTATGTGGATTTAGCAAATGTTCGAATTGATGTCTCAAATAACATTTTAATTCCAAGATACGAAACAGAAGAATTGATCTATTATGCATTAGAACAAATAAAACAAAATCCCAATATTACAAAAGTTTTAGATTTGTGTTCAGGAAGTGGTTTTATTGGTTTGGCACTAAAGAAAAATAATCCAAATTTAGCGATAACTTGTGCAGATATATCACAAGAAGCTATTGCCTCTTCTCATAAAAATTCACTTTTAAACAATTTAAATATTAGAATTGTTCAATCAGATTTATTTGAAAATATTGATGATAAATATGATTTGATTATTTCAAATCCCCCTTACATATCTCATAAAGAAAAACTAGACAATTCGGTTTTAGATTTTGAACCTCACATAGCATTATTTGCCCCTGATGATGGATTATATTTTTATAAAAGAATTCTTAGTGAAGGTTGAAATTATTTAAGCGAAAATGGTTTTATGATGTTTGAAATAAATCCCTTTCATTTATCTTTTTGGCACAATTTACGTAATCAATGAGATATAACAATAATTAAAGATATCTCTTCAAAAGATCGTTTTGTGATTGTAAAAAAACTAAAGAAATAGCTTCTTTAGTTTTTTTACATACTAAGTTGTCCACTAAAAATACTGGTAATTAAAAGTAAAAGATCTCTGAAAGTTACTTTCTCTTCTTCTAATAAATTAACATTAATTCCTAGTCACTTACTTAAATTGAGAGCAAATTCATTAGAAGTAAGATTTTTAGTTAGCAATGGGTTTTCATTTTTGGCTAATTCAAAAATTGTTTTTAAATAATTTGAAACATCCGGATTAGGAACGGCCAATGAAGCTCCACCGTTTAAGTAAATAGTTTCAAATAGGTTAATTAACTCTTGTTGTTTTTCAGCTGGTAGTTGTCTTATTTTTTTAATTTCGTTTACTTCTGTTTCAATCACTTCATTAATTGATGTAGAGATAATGTTTTTGAATTCAAAATATGTTTGAGTGAGGTACTCATTAGTTAATGTTTTACTATCAACTTTGCTCATAAATTCTTCAATTAATTTGATAACTTGAGCTGCTTTTGCAACCAAATCATTACTTAACTTAAGAATTGATGAATCAGGTTTGGCAAATAAACTTAAAGTAATTGGTAAGCTTGCAAGAACACCTTTCACTTGCTTTAATTGTTGAACAAAGTATTCTTTATGTGCACTTAATTGAACGTGTAAGAAATCAGTGATTTCTTTTCTAAGAGGGCCTTTTTGATCATTAGTGTGAATAGTTTTTTGATATGAAATCTTTTTGTCAGAATTGTGTGGTTTAATTTGATATTTAATGACCAAATTCCCTTTGTTATCTAAAGATGTTGGTAAATATTGATTATCTTTTTTTAGATCCAAAACAACTCATTGGTTTGAATCATCTAAAACATAAAATTCATCTTCCTTGTAAAATTGATGAAGTTTTTTATCCTCATCTCCTTTTGTTATTTTTCCTAATCTAATAGTTTTTAAAAATTCTTGAACATATAAATTAACAAATCCATAATTTTGATCATCTATAGAATTTGCAGAACCGGATCCATCTGCTGAAGTGCTTAAATTTAAAGAAACTCCTTTATCCACTCTAATATCAATTGAATCTTGAGTGTCGTTTGGAACTAAATAAAGTTTATCAAAGAACTTAGTTTTATATAAATCCTTAAAAATGTCTGATGGGACTTGGCGTAATTGAAGTAAACTTTCAGATAAATTTAAATGATCTCCCTCTAGTGCGTTTTCAGGCAAGGTTTTAGTTTGTGTTTTTTGGGTACATGCAGCTGAAAAAGCTCCAACACTTGAAACTAATACAGTTCCTAAAAGTAATTTTTTAAATATTTTTTTCATAATGTTCCTTAATTTTATTTATAAATAAACTAATACTATTATATAGAATTTAAATAAAAAAATAGGCAAAGGAACCTTTACCTATTCTCTTACCCGATTAGAAGCTCCAATATACCCTCTTTCTAATGATTCTAAGAGAACCTTAGTTTTGGTTTTGCTTGGATTGTATTTATCGCGAGGTTGACTAGTACGGTAGTAAATGTATGCTAGCACTTGATCTTCTCAATAATTATTGTTATTTGTTGAACCTGAGTCATTTCCACTGGTATAAACGCTTCAGTATGATCTTCTTCCGGTTCAAGAAGTACGTGTCCCAAGTGTTTTAAGATAATTTGAATCGTTTCTAATTTGGTTTTTGTATTTATTATAAGCAGTATCTCATGCTTTTTCTTGTCCGTAAGCTACATAAGCTTCGACGGTATCATATGTGTAATTTCAGAATAATCCACCAACATTAGCTTTATCATGAAGAATTCATAACAATAATGTATGAACACGATATAAAGCTTTATATCCATCATTTAACTTAAAGTTGGTTGAATTTCAACGATTAGCAGCTGCGTCAGCGTAAATCTTTAAGAAAATAGGTCTAAAGAACAGAGCTGCAAAATCAGATACTTTTCCTTTAAGAGTAAAAATGTTATATGAATCAAATTTAACTGTCGGAGCAAATGGTTGATTTCATTTGTAATCACCATTTGGTTGATTATTATTTGAATTTGAATTATTTGAAGAAGCATTTTGATCAATTGATGAAAGTTGTAAATCTAAGAAGCCATTTAAGAATTTATAAATTCCAGTGACATTTTCTAAAGAGGAGCTTTCAAATAAACGATTAATAAATTTAGTGTATGCTTCAGGACCAATATTTGAAGTGACATTGTTGAAAAAGCCAGTTAAATCAAAGATTTTTGAAGTAAGTATATTTTGTTCATCATCACTAAGTAGTGGTGAAAGAGCAGCTGAAGTAATTGCACGATTTAATGCAAAAGCAGGATCATTAACTTTAGTAAAGTCAATTGATTTAATGTTTTCTACCATTTTATCGACAATTTTGGTTAATACATTATTATCAGCAGCTAAAGTTTTCAACAATCCGTTTGCAACTTGTTTCATCATGCTTAAATCAGCATCGTTGTCAAAATTGAATCCATATCCTTTAAGCATTTTGTGCAATATTGCCCCTACACCCTGATTAAGATCGGAATTGTTTTGGCCTGCAGTATTTTGGAATCATAATCTTACATATGTTTTAACTAAATTAGCATCAGCGTGTTGAATGAAATAATTTAATGCTTGTGGTCAGCTATTTAATTTAGCGTACTCAGTATTAGAATCCACAAAACTTGCACTTAGAAGTTTAATCACGTTCATGATGTTTCCATCACGCACAATTCTTACAATCATATTGGTAATGGTTGTTGCATCATAATCCACAATTGAAGAACCAACATTTAAACTATTTAAAATTGCTTCCAACTTACCTGGACGGTACACAAAAGATTCAATAATTTTGTGAAGTCCATTTTTAATGATATTTTTATTGTTGGTAATAGTTTGGTCGCCAATGAATTTTTTAAAGAAGTCATATTGGGTTGGTTTAATTGAAGCAACAATTTTGCTTGCAAGTTTTGGAAGAGCTTCAAAAATTGAACCTTCTTCTTCTTTAACTAAATTAATAATTCCATCAAGAACTTGATCAATTAAGCCAATTCGGTTAAACATTGGCACAAGTTCAGTTGATAATAAGTTAATTAAATTATCAATTTCGGTTGTTTTATCCACTTCAAGGAAGGTAAAGAATTTTCCAACGGCAGTTTTTACTGCTTGTTGAGATTCTTCTGAAGAGAATGTGTAAGTGATTAACTCTTTGGCTTTTGTTTTAAAGTAGGTTGTGTTTGCTTCAACATTAAAGTAGGCTTTAAGTAAGTCTAATAAAGTATTTGAAGATTCAATTTGATTTGGATTATCAACTAAAAAGGCAATAAAATGATTGATTAACTCTCTTAGTTGCGGCGCTTTAGCTCCACGATTAATCAAATTAATTAACACAGTGCTATCAAAAAGATTTTGATTAATTCATTCTTGAGTAGCGGTTGGAAGTTTGTTTCACACAAAAGTTCCAAAATCAAACTCAGTACTAAAGTGATTTAATACATTTTCGATTAGTTGCTTAATATCAGCTTTTTTAGAGACAAATGCTTGAGAGTGAGAAAGTACTCTAAATAATGATAAGACATTGCTTTCAAGATTATCCCCGGCAAATAAAGCACTAAATTGGTTTATTATAGCTGAAACAATAACGCTAAAATCACCTTGGTATCCATTTTGAGAAAGAACTTCAAAAGCTTTATCAATTACAGTGTTTGTCAATCCAAAATGTTCATTTAATGCACTAACTGTGTCTAAAAGAGATTCAATTAAACTTTGTGGGTCAGTAATGTGTTCAAAAACTCATCCGAAGTTATTGTCTTGGGCTAATTTGTAAATTATTTTTGAAACAGCATTTGTTAAAACATCGTTATTGAAAATATCACTTAAAGAGATTTGAATATTTGCTTTTAAAGAAGTCTTGAATTCTTCTGACGCGAAAATATTTTTAACTAAGTCATTATAAGTATTTGCTTGAGCAATGTTTTGAGCATTATCCAAGACATGATTAAGAGCACCAGTTATGATGTTTTGCACTGAAGAGAGTTTTAACAACTCACTTGTAGCTGTAGCTGCTTCACTTGCAGTTAAGCCATATTGCTCTAAAGTTGCTGATAAGTTTAAATCAGTAAGTAGTTTTTCAACTTCATTACTTTTGGCACCAAATGAGTAAATTACTCCTTGAATTAATTGTTTGATTTGATCTTTTTGATTTTGTAAATATTCTGAGTTTAACAGAGCTTTTACAATGTTAAAATGTGAAGATTTGAAAATTTCTATTGAAGCAGAACTTAAATTGTTAATAAACTCTGCTGCATTATTTGAAGTATTGAAACTTTCAAATAATTGATTATAAAGAGTTTCATAAACATTAGCTTGTTTTAAGATATTAACTAAATTATTTGCAGTAGCTTTAACAAATGCTTCTTTATTGAAGTTTACTAAATCCAGTCCATAAGTATCTGTGAATGCATCAAAAGCTTTAACTAGTGAATTATGTAATGCTGACTCTTTAAGCATTTTTTCAAGCATTGAAGATAAGTTAGTTTTAAGAGCATTTAAAATAGATTCTTTTTTAAAGACGCTAAAGATTAATGTTTCAGGTGTATTGAGCAAATCAAGTCACTGAGTGTCGTTTATCAATTCAGGAACACCAGCATTAATTAATTCATTAATTTCTGGATATTTCAAGACATTAGTAAGTAATGCTTTAATGTCATCTTTAGCTAAATATTTAAATATTCCTTCATTGATGTTTAAATTATCAATTGCAGGATTAATTAAGTTCGCAATTACTCCTTGTTTATTTAACCCAATGAGTAATTGAGTTAATGTTTTAACAAGACCTTCTTTATTGCTTGATACAAAACTTCAACCTAAAATTTTATCTGCAAAAGAACGAGGGTTGTTGGTTATTTTTTCTTTTAGTAAGTTTGTTAAAGTAGTTGATATTTTACCTAATTCATCAGTTGGATTTAATTTAAATGCATCTGATTTTAAGATATTAAAGATAGCGTCTAATGCTGGATTTAAGATGTCAATGCTATCTACTAAAATATTAATATTGTTTGCAAGCGCTCTTATAAAGTTATCAATTTGTGTATCAGTAACATTTACTTCATAAGTAGTTAATGTTGTTTTAAAGAACTCATATAAAATGTCCTTAATTTGTTGAGTTTCTAATAAGTCAGCAATGAGTCCTTTAATATTGGTTTCCAAATTATCAACATTGATAATCTCAAAAGTTTTGGTAATAATGTCACTGTAGCTTTGCACTGAAGAATATTCTGAAAATCTGTCAAGAGAGTTTTTAAGTACTGCATTTAAAATACCTTTAAAGTGTTCATTTGAATGAATGAATTTAATCAGTTCTTTAAACGAATTAATTGATAAGTATTTTTGTAGCTCGTTTTTGGCGTTTTCACTTAAGAAACCTTCAACTAAATTAGCAAAATCATCAGCTGAAATGCTTTCAAATACATTATTAAAAATAGTAATTAAGTCATTTTTGTTTTCAGTTAATAATCTAGAATTTGCCAGCGATCTCACTATTGCAGTTACTTTATTTTCAGTATTTTCACTAACAGAAGCTTTTAATCCATCAAAAATTGAATTAGTTAAGTGTGAAACATTATCAAAAGCAACTCCGTTTTCAGCTAGGTAATCTACAAGTGATTCATACACAATAGAAGAAATTCCAAGTTGATTATCAAAAATGTCAAATACTTCTAAAACATTATTAACAAGTCTTTGTTTATCATTAATTCCTTTTAAGAACGGTTTTAGACTTTCTTTATTTAAGAATGTGGTAATTAAATTCGAAAGAACTTCACGAGTGTGTTCATCCCGCACAATTTCATTTAGGATATTTACTACATTGGTTTTTAACGAAGTAGTAAATTCACTTTGTGAAAAGGCAATTTTAACTAAATCATTGTATGAAGATGCATTGGCAATAGTTTGGGCTGGTACTAACGCAGTAATTTTGCTGATATTGTCTGCATTAAAGTATTTATTAAAGAAGTATTCTAAAATGTTTTTAGCTTGTTCTTTATTTGGAGATTTAAAGATATTTGAATTAATAATTGCTTTAACTGTTGCAAATTCACTTAAACGAGCAGTTGATACAAACTCTTTTAAAGTTGCATTTAAAGCATTTTGCAATGAAGTTTCAGAATTTAATTTATTAGCAAATAAATCAATTAGTTTAGCCACTAAAGTAGAATCGTTATCTTTTGAATTTAATTCATTTAAAGCTGATTTAATACCTTGAGCAAAACTTAAATCAATTGTTTGATTATAACCTTCTTTAGTTAGTAAAGCATTAACGGCTTTTTGAATTACTAAATCTAAGTTGTTTGAATTAAGTATTTTTTGCAGTAATGAATTAATTTCAGCTTTATTAGTTACTAGAACATTTGAACCTTTTAAAACTTGATAAATTAAAGTATTTTTATCGTTAAAGACATTAACTCATTCATTATTATTAACTAAATAATGAATTAATGTGTCAGTAATTGGAGTAACATTTTCTACATTTACTAATTCATCCACTAACGCTTTAAGGGCATCTTTGTTTAAATAAGATTCAACATCTCCAGTTACTGAATCAATTGCGTTTTTAATCACGCTCTGAACTGTATTGTTTTTAAGTAGTGAATTTAATAATGTTTTTAAAATGTCTTCGAGTGCTGTTTTATTGTTGCTTCAAATATTTGAAGAGACAATTTTATGGATAAATTGTTGTTGGTTTTCATTAAATTTGTTTAAAACAATATCCACAAGTGGTTGGAATAATTGAGAATTTAATTGAACATTTTCTTGTGTTGCTAATGAAGCAAGAACTTCAAACAATTTGTTTACTAATGAATCATAAATTTGTAAGTCTTTAAGTAAATCAACAACTCCTTCAACAACATCACTTGATAAGTGAGTGAGTAATGCATTATCTACTGAAGCAAATTTTGTAGCTAAAACGTTTGTTAAAGTACTTTTAGCAATTGATTTAAATTTATCATCAGAAGTTAAATCTTCAACAATGGCAACAAAAGCGTCTTTTCCTTTGTTGTTTAAATCTAATTTAGAAAGCAATAATTTTAATAAATCATTGTAGGTGTGAGCATTATTTAAAGCGTCTTTATCTTTTAATAACTCAGAAGTAGCACTTAAAACAAATGTTTTAAATTGGGGAATACCAAAAATTCTTTGAACAAAGTATTTCAAATCATCATTTGAAATATATTGATTAATTTCCATCTTAAGATTTGATGGAATAAGAGAAATTAATTGGTCAACAAAATCTTCATTTGATTGAACTCTTTCATAGATGTTTTCAACAATTTTATTAATCTTAGTTTCATGTTTTGGAAGCATTTGGTTTGCCACTAAATGAATTAATTTGACTACATTAGTTTCATCAGAAAGCAATGTAGATAATTTATTTATTAATTTAGCGACAAAATCATTTATTGAAATAGCTTGTTTATCTTGAGCAAACTCTAAAACAGCTTCAAAGACTTTTTCAAGTAAATTAAATTCTCTATCTAATGACTCAACCAAAGTGAAAACGTCTTTAAACAATTCTTGAGGAGACTCAACATCTTTTAACACTCATGAATAATTTGAATTAGAAACATAATTGTAAATGAGGGTTCCTAAAATTTCTTGAAGAGCTGGATTTTTTAATACCTTATCTACTAAATAAATAATGTTGGTTTTAATAGAAGTAATAAAGTGTTCATCTTTAAGGATTTTAAAGGCTAAATCTGAGTAGTTTTGAGATTTAGATAATTCCAAAGCGTTATCAATAACAAACTCTAAAGCTTTTTTAAATAATTCAATAGTTTTTGTATCTTTTAATGTTTCTTTTACAAAGTCATTTAATTGAGTTATTTGTGTTGAATTTAAATTCGCTGAAGTAAGCGCATTTGTTAAATCAACTTTTGCCACTAAATTACTGTAATGATCTTTGGTGGTAAATTGGTTAATAAAACTAAGCGCAACTTCTTTTAATACATCGATATTTTCAGTAAATAATTCACTTGCTAATAGATGTTTGATTAAATTAAAGTCACTAAAGTCAAATGATTTAGTAATTGCTGATGAAATATTTTGAGCAATTAAATCAATATCTTTGTGTTGGTTAATTAAAGCAAAAACATTATTAACTAATTTATCAAGTGAGCCAATTGATTCTAAATAAGGAATTATTGAATTAAGTAAATTTCTTGACACAACAGTTAATTTATTTAAATCAAATTCATAACCATTGTCAGTAGCTAATTTGTGTGCTACTTTTGCTAGAGTTTTTCTGAGTTTATTTTCTTGCAAGATTTCTTTTAAAAGTGGAGCAATATTATCTTGAAGTCTTTCTGCAAAAGTATCAATTTTTAAAATTTCATTAATAAGTGCTTTAGGATCATTTAAATGATCAACTCAATTTGAGTTGTGAATTAATAAATCAATTGCATCAAAAACAAAAGCTTTAAAATTATTGGATTTAACAATGTTTAAAAGTAAATCTCCAATTTCTTCAGCGTCCACATATAAACTTGCTGGTTCTTTAAGTAATTGTGGAATAATAGTGTTTTTGATAATTGAATCTAAAATATCATTTTTTTCTAAAATGCCATAAATTGCTTTAATCAAATCACTTAAAGCTTCCTTATTGTTAGCAAAAACATCTAAATTAAAGACTTTTTTAATAAATGCTTGCGGATCTGAAGATACTTTAGCAGCAAAAATGGTTCCTAAATCGTTTGGAAGTTCTTTTAATATATCAAGAGGTCTATCACTTGTAGCTGCTTGAGAAAGTTTTTCAAAAACCTTTTCAAAAATTGGATCAAGAAGTTCAAAAGCATCAATAGTTGCTTTAAGGTTATTGCTTAAATCTTCAATAAATTTAGCATTATGTTCTGAGGTTGGATCTAAATTCAAGTATTGATAAACTGAAGTGAATACGCTCTTTAGAAGAGGTTTGAATTGCTGCTGTGCAATTAAACTTTCAAGCAATGATTTACTTGGTGATTTAATGGCATTAAAATCAATGATTTTCACTATTTTTGAGATCAAATCATTAAGTGATTGAGAATCTCTTAATGATACTGATGAATCTAAAATATTATTTACAACAGTTTTTAAAATTACTTTAGTATCATCTAGACTTAAAATTAAATTAACTAGAGAGTTAAATTTCTCTTTTGTTATTGATTGTTCAATAAACTCCTTAGATGTTTGTGGTAAGAAGTTAAAAATAATTGAGGCAACATCTAAATCTGCTAATTTCTCAATAATATTGGTAAGCAAGGTTTTAAGATAGCTTTTATTGTTGTTTAAAAAGTTCGAATCAATCACATTATTAATTAATTGAACTAATTTTAATGCATCTTCATCAGTTGAAAATTCAAAAGTGTTTTCAGCGGCATGAGTTAAACTTCTAATAATTATTTCGCCAAATTGAGAAGCTCCTGCTACATGAATATTTGTTAATGCATCTTCAATAAAATTGTTAATAAATTCACTAACAAGTGGATTATTACCCACAAACAAGAGTAAATCTGATACAGCCTGATCAGTTTGTTCTTGAGTTAATTTGGTATCTAAATGAGCTTTTACTAAATATGAATGCACACTTTGCGCAATTAAACGCTTAACAGTTGAATTTGATAATAAATTAGACACTAAAGCTTTTAGCGGTTCTTTAAGAGCTAAAATTTCATCTTTATTTTCGGTTAATTTATCTAAAAATTCGTTATAGGTTTGTGAAGTAGCAATTTCTTTTGCGTGATCAAGAATTAAATTAAACGCTGTTTTAGATACAGTAACAAAATTAGGATCAGCAAATATACTTGCAAAAAGAGTTTGTACTTCTTGATCTTGAACATTTAAAGATGCTAAAACATTATGCAATTTAAGATCTTGGACAAAAACATTTAGCTTTGAAGAATTTTGTAATTGAGTGACAAAACTTTCAAAAAGGTTTTTTAGTGTGTCTTTGTGGTCTTTGATTAAAGCTGAATTTAAAATACTATTAATTAATAAAGGTGAATTAGTAATGTCAAGCGCTTTTAAAGTAGCATTCTTTAAATTATTTAACACTTCTGGAAGCGAATTAGATGATTGAACATCTGTAAAAAGAAGTTCAAGTCAGCGATCTTTTAAATTATTATTACCAATAATTTCTTTGACAAAACCAGGCAATTGTGATCCTAATTCTTCTAAAGAAACAGTATCTAAAGTAACGTCATATTTAGCCAATAAAGCGTTAACTAGTTTAGCAAAAGTTTTACTAAAGTGAGCATTATCAATGCTTTGATCAATAAAGATGCTTAAAGTGTTTTGAAGTGTTGATTGTAATTGAGGATCTTTTAAGATTGTCACCAAGAAATCTTCAAAATTATTAACTTCTCCTTTTCATACTTGATGAGAAATAACAAAATCAAAAGAATTAATTAAAAGATCTTTTAAAGATGATTGCTTAATAAAGCTATCAATAAATGAGTTTAATTCATTTACATCAAAGTAAGTTTCAATTGTTTCTGTTCCAATAGCTTTATTTAAAACATTTTTAGCTAAAGATGCTAAAGTATCATCGGCATTTAAATGATCTCATAAAGCACTTAAAATCTCTTTGAGCGCTGCACGATTATCAGGTTGTTGAATTAAATCTAAATTAATTAATCCTTTGATAAATTCATAAACATTATCATTAACTTTATGACTAAAAATTTCTAAAATTGATGCTGGAATGGTGCTTAAAATTTCAATTGAATTGTCCTGTGTTTGAGCTAATTGAAGTTTTTCAAAAATAACATCAATGATTTGATTGTGAACTCCTAGATAGTTGATAATATCATCTAATGAATTAGCTGCAGATTTGGCAAAGTTTTTAATTGTATTTTTAGTAACATCTACATTGATTTTTTCAAAAGCATTAAGCAACACTTTTTCAACAATTGCAGCAAATTTTTCTGAGCTTAAAACGCTATTTATAATAGCTTTTAAATTTTCTTTAATAGTATCTAAATTAATTGAACGAAGCAGTTTTTGAATTAACTCTTCAAAGGTTTCAAATTCACTAAATTGTGCTGAATTATCAACTAATGAACCAACAATGGTATTTATAGTGTCTTTTGTTTGAGGTAGCTCTAAAACAAAACCAAGTAAATCTTTGAAGTTATCTTTACCAACATATTCTCTAATTTGAGCAGATATTGGCGAAGGAATTAAATCCAAAATAAAAGATGGTAATGAAATTTTTTGTGAATTAAGAATGTTGTTGACTAAACTTTTAAGAAATTCTTTGTTTCCTTTGATAATTTCAGAAGCAAAAAGATTTTTTAAAAATGCAATCAACCGCTCATTGTTATTATTAAAATCAAAGAAACTTCCAAATACATTAGCTAAAGATGAAGTAAGTACACTTGATAAATCAGTTGAAGGATTAGCGTTTAAATTATTTAGCACACCTTTAATTAAATCTTTTAATAATCCATCTCTTAGAAGAGAATCACTAGCAAAAGTTAAAAGATCTTTGGTAAATTTAGTTGTTTGTTCAGAAGTGATGTTTGCATGTAAATCATTATTTTTAAGATATTCATACAAAATATCAGCAATTAAATCTTGAATTTCAGGTGTTTCTAATACATAACCAGCAATAGCTGATAAAGAATTAGCTATTGCATCAAAATCTTCTGTATTTTGTAAAAAGGCTAAAATGATATCTTTGTAGTTTTGAACATTTTCAAAGTTTTCTGAACGATTAATAAAAATATTTGAAATGGTGTGTAATATATTTTCAAAGTTTTCATCGGATAAAATTTTGTTTAATAAGGTTTTAATTGCTTCTTGATTGAGTTTGTTTTTTGTAAATTGAGAAATAATTGAAGCAAGCGAATTGATAATTTTATCTTTGTAAATGTTTAAACCGTTTGTCAAAATAGTATTGAGTAATTCAGTTAATTGTTCTTTATTGTTTTTAATTAAGTTAGAACGTGCAATTACACCTACTAATTTGGCAATATTGCTTTCATTTAAAAACGCTGAAAGAGCAACAGGACCTAACTGTTGCAAGGTTAATTGATTTTTATTTTTAAGTTCCCTTAAGGTGCTTTGAAGATTGTAAAATCCATCTTGAATGATTCCAGAAGCTTGAAATTTTTCGTTAAAATCTCCAAAAATTTCTTTTTTGTCTTCGCTAAATAACAATTGGGTTAATACACCTTGTGGATCAAGTTCTTTATAAAAGTTTTGTTTTGTTAAAGTGTTAATTCCTGAATATAGCAGATCTTCAAAAATATTGGTCAAGTCAATGATTCTTTGTCCAAAATTTCGTTCACTTCTAAGTGATTGAATTTGTTTTTCTTGCTCTGAAAGAGAATTAATGTATTCAAATGAAGTATTTCCAAAAATTTTAGTTGAATCTTGAGTTGGTTGGATTTGTAATTCTAATGAATCAGAATCACTATTTAAAAATTCTTCATTAAAATCATAATTACCGTAATTTTGAATTCCTAATTTATCTACACTTAGTTTTAAGTATAAATCTTGAGCCATTTTTTTATACCCAAAAGTATTAGGGTGAATATCAAGTAAAATGGTTGATAATGAGTTAGCGTTTTTACTTCAAAAATCTTCATTATATAAATTAACATAATTTATTGAAGTAATTTTAGCTGTACTTTTAAGCGCTGAGTTAAGTACCCCTAGTAAATAATCTAGCGGTTTGATGTTTAAAGGTAAATTATTAAAAAGACTTTTAAGATAATCATCAAATAATTCTTTTAGTCCCAACATAGGTACTGGGTAGCTTATAAGGTTGATATTTGCATGTGGAGCTAACACTTTAATGGTGCTAATTAAAGTGTTAATTCGTTTACTCATTTCAGTTAAACTCTTACCTAACACATCATTGACAAATTTTGCCAATTCTCCATATGATGGATTAGCAGAAGTAAGAGTTTTGAAAACATCACTTAAATTGTAATTTTTAATATTAGAAGTAATTAATTGGAATAAATCATTTGCTCCAATTGAAAAAGTTACTAAATTAGCTTTAGCAAGTCTGTTTTTAAAATCATTTAAAACAGTCTCATAATTTTCTTTATATTTTTTAGCAAAACGATTAGTTTTAGATGCTGGTTGATAGTCCACTCCTAAAAAAGTTAATCAGTCAAGAGCAGTTGACCCTGAATAGGCAAAATTTTTAAATTCAGCTACTCGATTGTTATTGTTAAGCATTCTAGCTAAAAAAGCCGGATATGAAAGACCAGTAATTGTACCATTAGAAAGTTTTTCACCTTGGAAATCAGTTGGTAATGTTCCGTCAAAACCAGCTGTGATTGAATCTCCAAAAGCCACATAATTAATTTTCTGTTCTGCACTAATGTAGTTTTTTGAAGCGCTCTTAGGAGCATTTGCTTCAACTGGGTTACCAAATAATGAAACTGTAGTTTCTGGTTTGTTTTTATCGTTTACATTATTTCCTAAATCAGTTGTTGGTTTTGCAACATTAACATTTTCAATAGGGGGTAATAAATCAATTTGTGGATCCTCTTTTTGAATTGGTGTTGACGAACCTGGAGCATTACATGAAGCAACATATGCTCCCGATACCGAAAGCAATGCTAAACTCATAACTAAACTTTTTCTTTTTGACATATCATTCTCCTTGGTGTAATACTTATAGTATTACAAGTTTGATAATCATTTCTAATAAATATGCTTATTATACTAAATGTTCAAAAAAAGAAAAATTTAGCAAAACTCTGGCAAAAACTTAAAAACTGGCTCTAAATGCACTTTTTTGACACTTTTTTGTTCGTTTTTTTATCAATAAACACTAATGCATAATTCAACTAACGTAATATGCTTTTTGTTTTATAATTTAAGTACTTTTATTAGCGTTATTTAAGGAGAAAAATGAAGCGACTAGTGAGCGGAATTAAACCAACTGGAGAATTAACTTTAGGAAACTACATTGGAGCTATTAAAAACTTCATTGAATTACAAAACAATTATGAATCTTACTTTTTTGTAGCTGATATGCACGCGCTAACGACTGGAACGGTAAACCCTAAAGAGCTTGAACAAGCACGTAAAAGTACAGTAGCATTATATTTAGCTTGTGGTTTAGACCCACAAAAAGCAACTATTTTTTACCAATCATCAATTTTAGAGCACGCACAAATGATGTGACTTTGTAATTCTGAAACCACCGTTGGTGAGCTTGAAAGAATGACTCAATTCAAAGATAAATCACAAAAATTAACCCAATCAAATGGTACGATGAAAATCCCAAGTAATTTACTCATGTATCCTGTGTTAATGGCAGCGGATATTTTACTTTATAACCCTGAAGTTGTGCCTGTTGGTGAAGATCAAGTTCAACATATCGAACTAACTCGAAACATAGCTGAAAGATTAAATCGTAAATACAAGCTAAATTTAAATGTTCCAACTGGATTTATTCCTAAACTAGGTGCTAGAGTTAAATCACTATCAGATCCAAATGTAAAAATGTCTAAAAGCGAAAAAAGCGCAAAAGGAACTATTTATTTACTTGAAGATCCTGAAAGTGCTTACAAAAAAATTCAAAAAGCAGTTACTGATTCTGAAGGGAAAGTTTACATTTCTGAACAAAAACCAGGAGTGTTAAATTTACTTACCATTTATGCTTCGCTAGAAAACATTTCACTTGAAGAAGCTGAATTACACTTTAAAGACGCAAACTACAAAGAATTTAAACATGAAGTTGGAATGAGTGTCAAAAATTTACTCACAAACATTCAACAAAAATACAATGACTCACTGAATTTAGTTAATGATGTAGTCAACCAAGGAAAACTAAAAGCCCACAAAATTGCACGTCAAATTACCAATGAAGTGCAATTGCACATGGGATTATACGGAGAAAATAATGAAAGCAAATAAAGAATTAAACCATACAACAAGCCACCTTCTTGGTGCAGCTGTTGAAAAACTTTATCCTAATGTGAAATTAGGATTTGGTCCAGCTACAGATGAAGGGTTTTATTATGATTTTGAATTTGAAAACCCTCTTAGTGACAATGAACTTTTAAAAATCGAAAAGATGATGAAAAAACTTGCTTCACGTAACTTAGTTATGAAGGAAGTGTCACTTCAAGATTATTCTTTTGAAAATAAACCTTACAAACTTGAACTTTACGAAGAGCTTAAAGCAGCTGGCAAAAACATCACATTTTATGCACTAGTAGATCCGTTAAATAATGAAAAAGTTTTTGTCGATCTTTGTGCTGGAGGACACGTTGAAAGTACTAAAAACATCAAAAACTTCAAACTACTTTCACTAGCTGGAGCTTACTGAAGAGGAAATTCAGATAACATTCAATTAACCAGAATTTACGGAACAAGTTGAGAAACCAAAGAAGAGCTTGAACAGTATTTAGCTATTTTACAAGACCGTAAAGAAAGAGATCACCGTAAAATCGGGAAAGAAATGAAACTCTTTACTTTCCACCCTTTTGCAGGTCAAGGATTTCCAATTTGACTTGAAGATGGAATGTACATTCACAATGAAATTAAAAACTTAATTTTAAAAATGGACCGTAAATACGGAATGACTGAAGTACTTACTCCACACTTTGGAGAAGAAACTCTTTATTTAACCTCAGGGCATTTAGCTCACTACAAAGACGACATGTTCAAACCAGTAGTAGCTGATAATCAAAAACTTTACCCACGTCCAATGACTTGCCCGCACCACGTGATTTGTTATAACCACGAAAAAAGATCTTATCGTGATTTACCACTTCGTTTTTCAGAACAATCACAACTATACAGATATGAAAAATCAGGAGCTTTAACCGGTCTTGAAAGAGTTAGAGGAATGCTTTTAACTGAAGGACATTTATTTGTTCGTAAAGATCAAATTGCTTCTGAATTTAAATACATGTATGAACTCATTAAAGAAACATTGGGAATCTTTAAAATTAAAATTGATTACATCTCACTTTCTTTAAGAGACAAAGATAATAAAGAAAAATACTATGATAATGACCAAATGTGAGATGAGGCCGAAAACCAACTTAGAGCCGTTCTTAATGAACTTGGTGTTAAATATGAAGAAAAAACTGGTGAAGCTGCCTTTTATGGTCCAAAAATGGACATTCAAATCTTCACTGCTTTAGGACATGAAATTACTGTTTCAACATTGCAATTAGACTTCTTGCTTCCAGAACGCTTTGGAATTACATTCACTAACAAAGAAGGTAAAGAAGAAATGCCGATTTTAATTCATAGAGGATTAATTGGGACTTATGAACGTTTTGTGGCCATTTTACTTGAACAAACTAAAGGTGTATTGCCATTTTGACTTGCTCCTAAACAAGTAACAGTAATTCCAGTAAATATGGAACATGATTTTGAATATGCTAAAGAAGTTAATGATAAATTATACGCTTTAGGAATTAGAAGTAAACTTGATTCGCGTGATGAAAGAATGAACAAAAAAATTCGTGAAGCGCAAATGTCAAAATCTAAATACCAAGTGATTTTAGGTGAAAACGAAAGATTAAACAACACCGTTTCATTCCGTAAATACGGAGAAAACAACACTGAAACCCTTCCTTTTGAAGAGTTTGCAAACTTATTATTAAAACTGAAAAACAATTATGAATAATTCAAAATTATCACTGACAATAAGAATAATCTTATGAAGCTTATTTGCTATTAATTTAATTGCTTTACTTGTAGTAACTAAATCTATTACAGGTTTAGTGCTAAATTATCCTCCTTATGTAAAATTAACGCTAACACTCACAACAATGCTCCTTTGGACACTAATAAGTACGTTTATGATCGTATTTAGAATTTCTAAAATAACCACCCATTACATGGTGATGTTTATTTTAGGGGTAGCGTTAGCTATTGGTTGAATTCCTCTTTATTTAACTGACAAAAAGCAATTTTCTTGAATATATTTTAAAGGTGATGTTTTTGCAATTTCAGCAATACTAGCGCTAAATTACTTTTTGAATTTAATAATTGTCAAACGAAAATTAATAATTACACTAAGAAAATACCTAAAAATCAAATAGGTATTTTTATTTAGTTTAAAATTATTATATAAGCGCATTTTTTGCTTAAACTGATTTGATAAATTAATACGAAACATTCGCAAAGAGGTCATATGACAACAAAAAGTAAAAACTCTTATGAAAACCTAAGTGCTATTGAAGCCCTAAATAAAGCCAATACAAACATCTTGCTAATTCCAGATATTCAACGAGATTATGTTTGAGATGTTGAAGACATCGAAAGTCTGTTTGATTCAATAGTTAGAAATTTTCCAATCGGATCTTTTATTTTTTTCAAAACCACATCTCAATATATTAGGGAATGTAAATTAAATTTATACAGCTTTTTTCATAAGTATAGAAAATCTGATACAAAAAATCAACAGGTTCCTAAAAATATAATAGACGGTATAGATCGTTATATTGTTATTGATGGTCAACAAAGATTAACTTCGCTTAATATTGGTTTATATGGATACTATGAAGTATACAAAGGAGGAAGAGGTAAAAAAAGAAACGAAAACGAGAACTGAGCTAAAAAAGAACTTTATTACAATATGAGATATTACGATAATGAAGACTATAGTTCTGAAGATACTGCAGAAAATAGTCAAGATAATAAAGTTAACAAAAGATTTGTCTTCTTGGAAGAAAAACAGATGAGTGAAAAGCAAAAACAAAATTTTATAAAAATAAAAGAAGTAATTTTTAAATCAAATCGAAAGGAATTTATTAAAGAAATTGAAGAAAAATATAGTTTTAATAAGAAAAAATTCAGTCGCTCTTTTAGGGATCTTGAAATTTTACGTACAAGATTACATGAAAAAAAGTCCAACGCATTAGTTCATTACTATTCGGTTAATGAAAATGATTATAATAATGCTGTTGATATTTTTATCAAAACAAACGGAAGTGGAAAAAAACTATCAAAATCAGATTTAATTTTCTCTGCTTTAGTTTCTTATTGACCAGAAGGAAAGGAAAAAATAGATTCTTTATTGAAATCAATAAACGGAATAAACGTTGATGAAAAACGCAGATTTAACTTTAGCCGAGATTACTTAATTCTTGCCTGTTTGATCTTGTTGGATAAAAGTGCTAGACTGAAAATTTCTGACTTGACCGAAAGCGTAATTGAAGACATTCAAAAAAAATGAGAAAAATTTGAACATGCATTTAATCAGTTGGTGAATATACTAAAATATTTTAAATTAGAAGATAAACTAATACCTTCCTATAATGCGACTATACCTGTTCTTTATTTTATATTCAAAACTTCAAAATTTGATGATACAAAAAAGATATACGTAAACAAAAATTTGGAAACCTCTAAGTTTGAAATATTCAAATATTTAATAATTTCTTTCGCTAAAAATCTTTTTGGTATGTCCAGTTCTTCTTCATTGGATAGAATAAGAAATATATTGAATGAGAAATTTTGCAAAGAAAAAAATCTGTTTAAAATACAATTTACAGTTGATCTTTTTGATGATATTGAAGTTGTTGGTTTACGAAATTTTAAAGTAGATCAAGAAGAAATTGAAAGATGAATAAGAAAATTCAAATACAATTCTCACTATTCTCATGCATACATGTTATTGAAATTATTGTATCGAGATCTTGATAATTTTTTAAAATTCGATCTAGATCATTGTCATCCTAAAAATCCTGAGAACGGATATATTGGAACATTGGATAAAATTTTTGAAATGAAAAGAAACATTCTTTAGCTAATTTACAATTTATTACTGACATAGAAAACGAGGAGAAAAGTAATAAACCTTTGGACCTTTGGATTTATTCTTCATGCGAAAGAAATAACAAACATGTTATAAAATTTATCGACGAAACAGAATCACTTGAATTATTTAATATTAATAAATTTGATGTTTTCTTAAAAACTAGGGAAACAGAAATGATAAAAGAACTATGCAAGATATTCAAAATAAATTACAAAGAAAAATCAAATGAAATTGTTAAACAATAAAACACTAAAAAAATAAATAGACACTAAACTAGGATATAAAAGTTCGACAGTTTAAAAACATGTGCATCTCAACATTGTTGAGGTGCTTTTCAGTTTATTTTAGATTTAAATCTTTCATTATTGTATCAATTAATATAATTTCTTATTAATTCGTTTAATTCTTTGAATTTCATATATTTTACTTTAGGATCGTTTAAACATTCACTTTTAATAACTGAGAAAAAATATTTAGCTTCTTTGTTATCTAATGAACTTACAATTCTTCCCATTGATATTCGACCATTGTTTTACTCAACAACTTTTTAATACTCTTTTGAAGAGTATTAAAAACCACGATCTGAATGAATTATTTATTCTTGGTCAAACTTAATGTTCTTTATACGATTTAGAACAAAATCTAAATCATTGTGTTTACTTGAATTTCAATTTATTATTTTTTGGTTTTGTGATGTATTGCTATAGAAAGAAAAAGATGATTTCCTATTTCACTATAAATATTTGGAGTATATGAAACATCTGTTGTAAAAATATTGTTTGTTTATCCAGAAAAATCTCTTTTCACTAAATCTTGAAATTTAACATTTAAATTCTTAATCTCTATTTTTCTTTTTCCAACACGAATTGAGCATCTTAAATTGATTTTTTTGCATAATTCTCCCGATTTTTCGGTAATTTGTGCATTTACCATATTTTTTAAGAATATAAATTTCAAGTCTTTTTATACCGTATCTTTATTTCTTTTCAAAGAAAGATTTAATAATTAAATCAATTGTTTCTTTATCTTCAGTAAAAATTCTTCCTTTTGATTTAAGTTTGTAATAGTATGTAGATTTAGGGATTCCGAATTCTTTTGTTAAAACTCTAGCACTTAGTTTTTTGCTTGAACTTTAATTTTTTTGAATTTATTTTTCAAATATTTCAGGAAAAATCTCTCTGTATATTTTCACTATTTCTTCTAGATCTGTTCTTGAGTATTGACTGGGGTCAGGTCTTTTTAAAGGTCTTCCAGAACCCTTTCCTTTCTTTGGGTTTGTTCTAGTTTTTGCCACTAAAACATATTGATTGGTTTGAAATTATTTATATTTTTTTCTAAATCAACATCTAACATAAGGATTTGTTCAATCTTTTTTAAATTGATTTTTTGTCAAAAATAGATATTCGCTATATTAAATTATCTTATCATTATAATTTTCATATAGCTTAAATCACTTTTTCACTCTAAAGGATTTAACTGTTTTATAACTTTTCCTACAAAGATTATATAAAAAGGACAAGAATGTACAATTTTCTTGTCCTGGTTTATTACTTGTTCCGTCTTATTTAGATGCTATTTTTTTATATTATCTTTAAAATTTTTAAATATTTCTTTAATTAAGTCATGAGGAATTGCGCTTGCAGGTCCAGCTTCAGATAATTGTTCGTTTACCATTTTGTTCTTTTGGTTGTATGTCTTTTGATTTTTCATAACAAAATCCATTCCGCCCATTCCTGATTTAGCATTCCTTGCCTTTATCATTTTTTTAATAGATGCAAGTCCCAACATTCTGCTATCTAGAGATTTAGGAACTTTTGTATTAGGATCGTCTTTCAAGACATAATATTTTACTCCGTCAATTTCCTCTATAGTATATGGAGGCTCTATCTTCCCTTTTAGTAAGTCCATTTTTAAATTTGAGAAAAATATTGTTGGTTTAGTAGTTAAAAAACCATACTTACCCAAAGATGCTTCATTAAAGAAATGAGATTCACTATCATAAAAATCTCTTTTATTGTATTTTATATATTTTCACATCAATGAATGTTTTGGATTTTCGATATACCATAATTTGGGTTTATAATGTTTTATCAACTCAATAGTATTATTTATACATCTTTCCCCAAGTCTTTTAATAAATAGTTGAACATCGCTCTTTAAATTCTTTGTAAATCCACCTTTTAGCATTTCAAATTCATCAACTGATCTTTCGACAAGTTCTGTTCTTGTTTCATCTTTATATTTTCAAAAACAAGTTCCTCCACCTTTCATATTTAGAACACAACTAAAAGATTGACAAAGAGGGCTCGCAACGATAATATCAGGTTTAGGGTATTTTTTAAAAATATCTACTATATTTTCCTGTGATAAATCAAATTTAAAATGTTTATCTCTGGTTGGTTCAGTGACATCGAATGTATAAATATCAAAAAATTCTAACATGTCATTTTCTTTTAAAGAGTTAAAAACACTGTTCTGTCCACCACCAAACAAATCTCATACAACAATCTTTTTCATCTATCTCATCTCGTTTCTATAATAATCCTTAAGGTCATCAATGTTTTTAAAAACGGTGTTATTGTTTAAATATTTTACAAACTTTTCCTTTTTTTCAATGGATAAAGAGGAAAAAATATTATCAATTATATCAGAATTTAGAGATTGATTATTGCTGTGAATGCTATTGTGACAAATTTGACATAATGGATAGATATTAATTTCATCATGAACAATTTTTCAATCTAAAAAATCATTAAAGTTATTTTTAAAATATTTCCGAGGGACTAGATGATGAAAATCTAAAGGTAAATTCAAGTTTGTATTTTCTAAAGCTTCTTTTGTTCTTTTTCAATCAATTTTCATTCTACATGATTCTTCACTAATATGATTGGACACACAAGAATGATCGTAATATTCTAATAATGATATTTTTGTAACATTTGGAATTTGTGGGTCTGATATGTTTTTTACTAGTCCAAAAAATTTATCATAATAACTGAAATTGGTTGTATTTTCAACGTGATTTAGAGATGTAATAAAACTGTCTTTATCGAAAGATTTGTCTGATAATGTAATAAAAGAATATTTCAAAATATCCATATCATCCAATTTTTTAGATTTAATTTTTTTGTATTGTATTCCTGGATAATTTACAAAAGTTTCGAACTGTTGAAGGTCGAAATGTATAAAACTATTGCTTGAGTTTGTTGAAAAGTTATATCCATAAAATGATTTTGATGAAAAGATAAAAAATTTTAAATCATTGTCTTCTTTAACTCCTGCTACTAAGTAAGAATTATTTTTATATCCATTTTCTGATGAAAATTTCAAAAACTTGTCATTTCTAATTCTAACAGCATTCGGATGTGTTTTTAAACACATTGAAGTTATATTTGATAGAAATAAATTTTTCCCAAGTTCTAAACCCATATCATTTAATAAAAAATTATAAAACTTGCTATTTAAGATGTCTTGTTTTGATAATTTTATACATTTCAAAAAGTTCATGACATCTTGATATTTATTGAAATATAAGTTTTTCATGCAATAAATTATATTACACATAAATATTTAATTAATTTTGATATTAAAAAAATAGATAATAAACGATTATATATCAAAAAATATAAACGTATTCTAATATAAAAAAATCATTGATCTAAATCAATGAATATGAACATAAAAAAATGGTGGAGATGACGGGAGTCGAACCCGTGTCCACACACAAATAAGAATAAGCTTCTACAGTTTAGTTTATTTTCAATAAGTAAATAAATCTAAAAACAAACAAAATCTAATTTATTACTTTGGCAATCTTCATGCATAAGGAGCCACATTATGCACTATCCTTTAGACCCATCATTCCAATAAAGGAGTTTTGGATGATGACTTTGTCGCTAATTAAAATGCGTAAGCAAAGGTTTGGTTTTGTACCATCATTGATGATGAAACTTTTTCAGATTTTCCGTTTATTAAAACCTAGTAGTTTTTAAAGTGAACCACACTACTGCCACTTACAAATACCTGCATATGTCGAAACCATTACATCCCCAAATTAAAGGTAATTCTTAATGACCTTTTGCAAGCGTTTTTGAGTTTCTTCTTTGGCTATTTTATCTCGTTTATCATATTTTTTAAGACCTTTAGCAACTGCTATTTCTACCTTTACTTTTCCTTTAGTAAAGTAAAGTTTTAATGGAATTAAAGTAACTTGCTGAGTTTCTAAAGTAAATTTTAGTTTTCGAATCTCATTTTTGTGTAAAAGTAATTTACGTTCACGAGTTTCATCTACTTTGAGTAACATGTATTTATTAAAAAATGCTTCTTTTAAATAAATCTCATTTTTGTATATTGAGCAATAAGCGTTTGACAAATCTACTTGATTGGCTCGACAAGATTTAACTTCTCAACCCAAAAGAGAAATACCCGCTTCATATTTGTCAAGTATTTCATAATCTCGAAAAGCTTTTTTGTTACTTGAGATAATCTTCATAATAGCATATTAATTTTAACATTTAAGCTCAAAATAATAAAAAGAAATCAAGGAATGACCTTGATTAACTTTGTAGTTTGGCAATTAATTTTTCCTTAATTTCAGGATTTTCAAATAAATAATCTTTCATGGCTTTTTTGCCTTGAGCGACATTTTTACCTTCGTAAGAATATCAAGCTCCTTTTTTGATTAATTCACCATTTTCGACACTTAAATCAATTATTTCTCCTAAAGTGTCAATTCCACGCGAAAACAATATTTCACTACTTCCGGTTTTATAAGGAGCTGAAAGTTTGTTTTTGACAATTTTAAATTTCACTTCATTACCCACTGAGTCTTTGCCTTCTCCTAAAATTGAACCTTTTCTTACTTCAATGCGAATTGAAGAATAAAACTTGAGTGCTCTTCCACCAGTAGTGGTTTCTGGACTTCCAAATATTACCCCTACTTTTTCACGAATTTGATTAATAAAAATAACGGTAGTTTTGTTTTTATTTAAACTAGCAGTAATTTTCCGTAAAGCTTTAGACATAAGGCGAGCTTGTAGACCAATTTGTTGATCTTTCATTTCTCCATTTAGCTCAGCTTCAGGTACAAGAGCTGCCACTGAATCAACCACAATTAAATCAACATGACCACTTTTGGCAAGTAAATCAACAATCTCTAAAGCTTGTTCTCCTGAATCAGGTTGAGAAAGCAATAATGTATCAACATTAACTCCTATGTTTTGAGCATACACTGGATCAATTGAATGCTCAGCATCAATAAAAGCAGCAATACCACCTAATTTTTGAATTTCCGCAATAGCATGTAGTGAAAGTGTAGTTTTTCCACAACTTTCAGGACCATAAATTTCAATAATTCTACCTTTTGGTAGACCATTAATTCCGAGTAATTTATTTAATACAAAACTACCACTTGAAAACACTTCGGTGTTTGCGTGTGGGATGTCTCCTAAAATCATAATTGATTCGCTACCAAAACGCTTTTCGATTTCTTTTAAGGTTTCTTTAATTAATATTTCTTTTTCATTCATACTAACTCCATTCAGTTAGTTAATAAGGGTTTTATTTTAAATTTTCAAAATAAAACTTTTTTATGTTTTTTCTTAGTATATACATTATAAAAAATAAATAAAAAGTGCCAAAGCACTTTCTCTTATTTACGAATATTAAGTTCTTCAAGACATCTTGAATATTCAGCTGGATTGGTTTTTCTAAGGTGTTGTAATAACACTTTACGTTTAGAAATTTTTGCTAAGAAACCTCTTTTTGAGTGGTTATCTTTAGGGTTGTTTTTAAAGTGTGGTTTTAAAAGCTCAATATCTTCTGTTAAGATAGCAATTTGAACGAATGTGTTCCCTGTATCTTGAGCATTTTTCCCATATTTTTTAACTAATTCAGCTTTTCTTTCTTTTGTAACCATAATTTCTCCTCAATTATGTTTTAAACGTAGCCAAAAATCTTGTTTTTAACCAAGTTTAAAATTTATGTTTTTTAAATATTTCTTGTTTATTATATCAAGTTTTTATTTTTTAAAAAATAAGATTTTCCTTCGTGTAAATCACTATCTTTGATTTTGTCTTCGTTTTGTGAAATGATCAATCTTTGGAGCGAAAGTACTTCAACTAAAAGTCGTTGATTTTGGTTGAATTTCATTGGAGTATCAATTAAAGTAATTTCTTTTTGAGAGCTTAAATTGTGATGCAATAAACCATAGTAAACCATTAAATGAGTTTTAATAAGTACACAATAAATTCCTGAATGTAACTGAGCTAATTCTTTTGAAGTTTCAATTAAATTCGGATCTTTAAAAAGGCCTGAAAAAGAATAATTTTTAGGTAGTAATAAATTTAACTTATCTACTTCTCCAAACTCCAAAAGATCTTTTAAGTCTTTAGTGCTAATTTTAACATTTTGAATTTTGTATAAATCCACAATTGTAACATTAGCGTTAGTAAGAATATTTTTGATGTCTTCGGCCTTGTATTGAGCTCCTTTACCAAAACGAAAATCCTTTCCAACTACCAAATTAATTGGAGCATCTTTAAAAAGATTTATTAAAAAGTCTTTTCCATCCATTAAGGAAATATCTTTAAAATTCAACTCAACAACAGCATCAAAACCAAGTGTGGCAAAGTTCGTATATTTTGCAAAGTTGTCTGTAAAAAAACTTTTGCCAAATTTAGGCATTAAGTCTTCATTGTTAAAACAAACAATGATTTTGCGTCCTTTGTTAGCATGAATTGTTTTCAAAAGTTGAAAATGACCCATATGAAAAGATTCAAAGGCACCTAAGATGAAATTGTCATTTTCTTTAATTTCAAAATTATTAATATCGTAAATAAGCATAATTTAAATTAAGTTAAGTTCTTTGAGTTTTAAATAAGTACCTTGGTATTCGCAATCTAAAGCTACGTCTTTTGCTACTTGTTTGAGTCTTTCTGAAGCTCTTTCCATAGCAACACCATACCCAGCATCTCTGAGCATTTCATAATCGTTTGAGCTATCTCCAAAAGCAATTAGGTTGTCCATTTTTAGATTTAAATGTTCACATAAAATGCTCAAAGTTGAAGATTTGTTAATGTTTTTAGGTGAAATAAATAAACCTTTAGTTCACACAGCATTAACTTCCATAGCTAAGTTATTTTCTTGAATGTATTTTTCAATTTCAGGAATAAGTTCATCGGGATTTAAAGCGTTAATGGTAATTAAATATAAGTTATCAGTACTTAATACTTCTTCTTGAAAATCATAGTAATTATGTGCGTGTGGGCGAATAAATCAACTATTTAAATCTAAATCAGGTGATTTAAAAACTTTGTCAAAATCAGAAATTGAAAATCCTTTAATTGAATCTTTAAATTGATTGTATAAAGGAATAACTTCATCTTTAATTAAAGTTTTTTTGTATACAAATTCTTTTTTAGCTACATCTCAAATAAATGAACCATTAGCTCCAATAAAGTAATCAGGTTTAAGTTGTTCTAAAAAATTACCAATGGTAGCAAATTCACGAGCAGTAGCTACCACGCTAACAATGTTTTTTTCTCTTAAAAGCGAAAACATCTCACGAACTTGTTCTCCAAAAATTAAGTGAGTGTTTGGAAGAAGTGTCCCATCCACATCAAAAGCCGCTATTTTAATTTGTTCTTGTAATTTTGTCATTATATCCTTTCAATAAATACTTTGTCTGGTTGATAAAGATTATTGTTTATTTCTCCTACTGAAACAATCAAATTCTCTTTAACAATTAAGTATTTTCCATTTGGTTGTTTGCATTCAAAAGCGTTACCGTTTTTTAATGCTTTTATTCATTTATCGTTTAACTCTAACCTTTGCAGATCAATAAGCCTAGTAAAATCAATTTCTTCATACGTATCTTCTGATAAGCCATCTAAAGTAAGATTTCCAATTTGGGTTCTTTTTAGCGAAGTCATCACACAAGTTGTATTTAATTCGTGAGCAACATCTCGCAATACCGAACGTACATATCCTCCCGCAGAAATTGTTAATTTAATTTTAAAAGTTCAGTTTTGATTGTCAAAATCTAGTAACTGCAAGTGATGAATTTTGATTTTCTGGGGCTTTAATTCGAACTTAATGTTGTCTCTACTTAAATCATAAGCTCGTTTACCATTTATTTTTTTTGCACTAATTTGAGGAGGAATTTGTTGAGTTGTTTGCTTAATTTTGTTGATGGCTTGTAATAATTGATCTTTAGAAAATTCAACTTTAGAAGTTGCTTCTGGGGTGCAATTGTAATTGTCAAGGGAAGCGCTTTGATAAAAAAACTGAGCTTGAGCAATATATGTTTTAGTGGTATGAGTGATATATTCTAGCATTCGAGTATCTTCATGAGAGGCAATAATCATCAATCCGCTTGCTAACGGATCTAAAGTTCCAGTATGACCAACTTTTTTAGTTCCTAATTGTTTTCCAATTTGACGAACTTTTTGGTTAGAAAAAACATTCTGAGGTTTGTAATATTTTAAAAACACAACACCTCCTATAAGCTATTTAATTTTACTAAATTTTGTTGATATTCCTTTAGTCATAAGCTTTTATTTATTAGCCCAAAAAATGGTATAATAAATAGCAATTATGGCAGGAAAAGGAAACCCAATTATCATTTTTACAGGACCCAGTGGTGTTGGAAAAGGAACAGTGGAAAGACTTTTGTTTGACTTTGACGAACTTAATTTATCTCTTTCATGTTCTGCCACCACTAGACAACCAAGAGAAGGTGAATTAAACGGAATTCACTATCATTTTGTGAGCGTAGATGAATTTCGTCACAAAATTAAATCTCGTAAATTTATTGAGTTTTCTTATCATTTTAATAATTACTATGGAACTTTATATTCTGAACTTGATAAAATCCATGCCAAAAAACGTGTCCCAATGCTTGAAATTGAAACTCGAGGAGCCAAGCAAGTAATTGAAAAACTTTATAAACAAAACGACCATAATTACAATTTAATTACCATTTTTCTTGCTCCTCCTTCAGTAGAAGAACTCAAAAAAAGAATCATTAATAGAGGAACCGAGACTAGCGAAGTTATCAAAGCTAGACTTAAAAAAGCAACTGAGGAACTTGAAGAATCAAGTATTTTTAAATATACCATTATCAACGATACTCCTGAAAGAGCTGCTGAAGAAATCAGAAGCATTTTACACAAAGAATTAGGTATTGATGAAGATAGCAAGTAAATCTATAAAAGGAAATTATCGTGCTAAAAATGATGATCGTGTTGGTGTATTTGAAAACGATCATGCTATTTTAGCTGTACTTTGTGATGGTATTGGTGGATATTCAGGCGGAGATATTGCAGCTAATATTGTCGTTTCTGAATTTGGTTTAAAATTCCAAAAATCATTTGTATATACTGAATTTGACAAAATTGAAGAGTGAGTAGATAAAACAGTTTCTGAATGTCGATTACTTATTCGTAAATCCGCTGAAGTAAACAAAATTACCAAAAACATGGGAACTACTTTAACTGGCGCTATTCTTTTACCTAAAATACAAAAAGCTTTGCTTTTTAATTCTGGAGATTCTAGAGTATATATTTTAACTAATCAAAATAATTTAATTCAAGCAACCAAAGATCATAATGTGGAGAACAAATTAATTGATGAAGGTGTTAGCATAGAAAACGCTAAAAAAAACCCTATTGCTTCATATTTGACTTCCGCAGTTGGTTTGAATATGAAAACTACTATTCACTTTGAGGAAATTGAAACCAATATTTACCAAAAAATTGCTAAGTTTTTAATAACTAGCGATGGAATACATGGTTTTTTATTCTTTCAAGAATTACAACATTTTGTCAATAAAAATCTTGAGCCTTCCGAATTAATTGAACAAATTCTAGATCAAGCAACTATTGCTGAATCTACTGATAATATGAGTGCTATTTTAATTGATATGGAGTTAAATGATGAAAAGTAAATACATTTTAGATAGTTCTCATGTATATCAAAAATACGAGATTGAAAAGCTCATTGGTTCAGGAGGAATGGGTTCGGTTTTTTTGGTTCATCTAAAAAATGATCCTGCCCAAAAATTTGCTTTGAAATATTATAAAAACGCCATGGAGACCAATAATGCATTGCGTTTCAAAACGGAAGCTAAATTGCTCAAAGAAATCAAAAGCAAGTCAATTCCAAAGTTTGAAGAATTCTACGAAGATAATGCCGAAATGTTTTATGTCATGGAATACATTGAAGGAGAAACGCTTAGTGATTTGTTGGCTAAAAAAGGACGTTTGGACACCCGTAGAGCCATTAACTATATGAAACAAATCAATGAAGGAATTGCCGAACTTCACGCTTTTAACATCATTCATCGTGACATTAAAAGCCAAAACATTATTGTAACCAAAAACCAAGAAATCAAAATTGTTGATTTAGGAATTTCACTTGCACCAGATTCACAAAGAATCACCAAAACTAGCACTATTGTGTGTTCACCATATTATGCTGCTCCAGAAATTAATGATAAAATCACCAAAGCTGTAGATATTTACGCTTTAGGAATAGTCTTTTTTGAAATGCTTACTGGAAAATATCCTTTCCGTGGCAAAGATGAATACGAAACCATTAAAATGCATAAAGAAAAAGACTTTCCAAACATTCGTGAATTCATCGATGTTCCGTGATCCATTTATAACATTATTGCTAGAGCAGTGGCTAAAGATCCGAAAAAACGTTATGAAGATGTATGAAAATTCAATAAAGATTTGACTAATGCTTTAACACCAAAAGGAAAAGCTGAAAAACCTCTTAATATGAAGACTTTACAAGTTAGAAAAACCAAAGATCTATTTTTTGCTTCGAATAAATTTTTAGTAATTGGAATTGTCATATCAATTATTGTTATTGCAATTGTACTAACGATTGTCTTTTTAAAAATTACTTAGGAGGATCATGAAAGGTAAAATTTTTAGTATCATCGGTGGAGTTTATACTGTTGAACTACAAAATGGTGAACAAATCAAAATTTCCGCCGCTGGAAAGCTACGCTATTTAAATGTCACCCCTTTAGTAGGAGACGATGTTGAAATAATAAACAATCAAGTAAGCGAAATTCTCCCTCGTAAAAATTCTTTTATTCGCCCTAAAGTAGCAAATGTAGATCAAATGATTTTGCTGATGTCTTTTAAAGAACCTGAATTTAGTTCGTTTTTGCTTGATAAATATTTAAGTATTGTTGAAAACAAAAAAATCAAGCCGATTTTATTTTTTACTAAATACGATTTGACCAACGAAAATCATTGATATGAACAATATCAAAAAATGAACTATGAGGTGTATTTAATCAATAACACATCTAGCGAATACGTTAATTCAATAAAGAATATTTTTCAAGACAAATATTCAGTATTTATGGGTCAAACCGGAGTTGGAAAGACTACAACTATTAATAAATTAAGTAATAATAATTACCAAACTCAGAGCATTTCTAAAGCTTTAGGAAGAGGAAAACATACCACTAGAGCCATTCACATTACCCCTTTCAATAATGGATATCTAATTGACACTCCAGGGTTTTCTTCACTAGATTTAGATATGGATAAGTACGAATTAGCTCGTAGTTTTGCTAGTTTTGATACTTTAGCACAACAATGCAAATTCCGTTCATGTTTGCATTTAAATGAAGATCAATCAGTGTGTGCGATTAAACAAGCAATTAACACTGATGTTGTGCCTAATTTTAGATATGAAAACTACGTGAAATTACAAGCTCAACTTAAAGAAAGAGAGAAATAATGAAAAAATATGTTACACCTAGCTTATTAAATGTGGATGCTGGTGATCGTTTACAAATGGCCACCACATTAATTGAACAAGGAATTAAATGAATTCACTACGATGTTATGGATGGTGAATTTGTTCCAAACACTGCCATCGAACCTCAAGAAATTATGGAAATAAATAAAAAAGGACCTCAACACTTTAAAGATGCACACTTAATGGTAAGCGATCCATATCTATATGCAAACTTGTTAGCTGAACATGTTGATATATTAACATTTCACTACGAAGCAATTGTTGATGATACTGATGAATTTTTAAATTATATTTTAGATAATAAAGATCAAATGAAATTTGGTTTAGCTATTAAACCTAACACTTCTGTTGAAAGTATTAAAGAATATCTTCCTCATTTAGCTTTAGTTTTAGTTATGTCTGTGGAACCAGGTAAGGGAGGACAAAAATTCATGCCCGTTGCCATAGACAAAATCAAAGAACTCAAACACTTACGTTCTTTACATGGATATCAATACTTAATTCAAGTAGATGGTGGAATTAATGGCGAAACAGGTCCTTTATGTTTTAAAGCCGGGGCAGATGCTTGTGTGGCTGGAACTTACTTAATTGTAGAACCTACAAAAGAAAGAATCAACACAATTTTTGGTGAAAAATACGCAAAATAAAAGCAGCTTAATTGCTGTTTTTATTTTGAGTTTTATTCTTTACAAATTCTTGAATTTTAGCTTCATTGTCATTAACAAATTCAGAAATAGCAATTTTGTTTGCCTCTTTTATTTCCTCATCAGTAAATTTGGTTGATATTTCAGCAAGCTTTAGAAAATTTTCTTTTTGAATGTCAATTTCATTTTGGAGTTTTTCGTATTCAATAGTTGTAAAAATTTGATCTAAAACTTTAGTTTGATAAAAAGTCAATACGATCGAGTTAAAGAAATTATTAACTCTTTGAAGGTATTTTTCACGAACTTCCTTGAGCTTTTGAAAGTTCGGTCTTTGTTCATCTTGAACAATGTTTAGTGTTTCATTTAAAAATAAATCTAAATAATGTTGAGCAGAGGTCATTCCAATAAAGTTAAATTTAGTTTCAGTGTCAAGTAGCATATATGGAGTGATTGCTTCTAATGAATTATAAATTAAAGTATTATTTAATAATTGTTTTAACAGTTCTTCACCCACTTTAATAATTGTTTGAATTTGCGCTGATAAAACACGTTGATTTTCTTCTGAAACAGTATTTAAATCAGTATATTTATTTTCTTCAATTTGCTTTAAAATGTTGGTATAAACTTCATAAGATTTATTTAAAGAAACAAGCATAAATTGTAGTTTTTGAGCATTCTCTTCAGTTTGATTGGCTGTTGCTTTAACTTTATTAACAAAAGTAGTTAATTGATTGTAACTGTTTTTAAAATGATTCTTTTTAAATAAATTATCACAAGAAACAACTCCTAAAGCACTTACAGCAATAATGCTAGCAGGAATTGTGGCTTTAATTCAAAATTTTGAAATTTTCATATTGTTATTGTATCAAAAAAAGAAGCATTAACTTACTTCTTTGTTCTTTGTACTTTTAAAAGATATTCCACTCCAGATGTGTAACTTATAACCACACTTAAAATTAATAGCACAAAAATAATTCATCTGTTAACCACTTCAAATAAACCTTCCTCAGCTAAGACATTTGAATAAATAGTAAGAGCATTAATTAAAAGTGCATAGATAACTACAAGTGAAATAAAAAAAGTTTTAATGCGTCCTAATTGTGAAGCTTTTACATCAATTCCTTTTTTGGCCATTTGTACTCTAGAGCCATCGACAATTAAATCTCTAATAATAATTAAAACAACTAATCCTGGATTAAATCAGCTAGATGATACATCCGGATATTTTGGTAAAGCTAAGTACACAAAAGCAACAACAGTAATTATTTTATCACCTAAGGGATCTCATAACTTTCCAAAATCAGATACTACTTTCCATTTTCTAGCTAAATATCCATCCACAAAATCTGTAGAAATAGCCACCACAAAAACAACAAGCATCAATCAAGCTAAAAAGATATCATATCCACCAAAGAAAATCGCTAATCCTCTTGTAGTTGTGATATTAGGAATATATTTAATAACAATAAAAAACACTAACAAAAATGCTAAAACTATTCTAACCACGGTTAAAACATTTGGAATTTGTTTTTTCGCTTGTGAATTAACTTTCATGAATTATCTTCTTTCGATTCTCTTTTTCTTTTCAAAAGCATAATGTTGACGCATGAATTCAACTTCTTGTTCATATTCTTTTTCAAGCATGGAATCTTTGGCTTTTTGCTCTTCTTTTGCAAAAAAGTCAATTGCGTTTTTACATTTGCTATCTCAAGAATTTGATTTAGTATCTTTTAAGTCGTTCACATGTTTAACTAACAATTCTAATTCAGGATTTGGTAATACAAATCTTTTGAAACGATCTAACTTAACCATTTCCTTTAAGTATTCGCTAGCAATGAAGTTGATATCTCCCATTTTCATTTCACCAATACTTACTTCAAAGCTTTTTAGTTCTTTTTGGTTTAAACGAATTAATTCATTAACAGTTACAACTACTGATTGAGAATATTTTCTAGCTTCAGTTTTAAACTCTTCTAGCAGTTTCTTTTCTTTGCGTGCATCAAGTTTTTCTCTTACGACTTTGTAAACAATAAATCCAATAATTAATAAAATGAATGCACCAAAAAGTATTCAAATATATATATCACCCATGATTCTCCTATTTCTCGATTTTTAATTTTCATTTATCTGGTTTTTGTTCGGTAAATTGTGCCATTATGTTTTCAAGATCTTTTTCAGTTAAAGTTGAACGTTGAATTTCATTGTGTAAATAGGCACTGTATTGACGATAATTAAAGCTGGGTTTTGGGGTTACTTTTTTGTAAGTAATTCTTCCTCCAACTGATAATGGCTCGTTAATTTCCACTTCGGTTCCAGCTACTAAGTCCTTCATTTCTTTTTTAAGAATACGAACTTGGTCTTGAGCTTCTTTGAGCTCTTCAGCTAATAATTTTAATTTTTCAATATTTGCAACTTCCATATTTCTCCTTATACAGCAAGTGTTGGAATAACTCCGGTTTTCACTCCAATATACAGCATGGCTATATTAATTCCAAAGAAAATCAATGTTGAAAGCGCATCTGAAAGAGTAGATAAAATTGGTGCTGACATAACAGCTGGGTCTTTTTTAAATGAAATAGCTAAAAGCGGAATAACTGTTCCTAAAAACTTTGCAAAAATAACCACCACAAAAAGCGAAATTGAACTTCCGATAATCACAAAAGTCAATCCTTCTCATGACACTTCTTTTTCTTTGAAAATCAAAAAGTAAATGTAAAGTCTTAAGATGTTAAACACAAACATTACCAAACCAACAATAAAGGCAACTTTAATTTCTTTTCACACTGCTTTTCAGGTATCTTTGAGTTCCAATTCTCCTAAGGCACTAGCCCGAGTAATTGTGGTAGAACTTTGGGAACCGGCATTTCCAGCCGATCCAGAAATAACCGGGATAAGACCAACTACAATAGCTACAGGAATAGTTATTTTTAAAGATTCTTCAATAAAGGTTTCACTAATGTGAGTGAATTGTTCAATAACAAGTTGACTTAGAGTAGCTGAGAGCATTAAGATGATCAGTCATAAAATACGCGATTTTACGATGGTTTTAACGCTTGTTTTTAAATAACTATCTTCAGCAGCATCAGGATTAATCCCGCTCATTTTATAAATATCTTCTGTGGCCGCTTCTTGAATAACATCAATAACATCATCAGAAGTAATCATTCCAATTAAAAAGTTTTCACGATTAATAACCGGAAGAGTTGATCTATCTTGATCAGCGAAAATAAGAGCCGCTTCTTCTTTAGAATCGTAAGTGTATACCGATCTTACTGGCGAATAAATTTCATCAATAACTTCGTCCTCATCAGAGAAGACAATTTCTTCTAAAGTCACCGATCCTAGTAAAATTCCTTTTTGATCAACAACATACAAGTTATGTGAAAGCTCCATTTTGTTGCGGTAGTCACGACGAATTTTGTTTAAAGCTTTTTTACATGTTAAAGTATTGGTTACAGTGGAAATATCCACTGACATAATGCTTCCAACTTGATCATCACTATAAGATAAAATCGAGTTGATTTTGTCACGCTTTTCTTTTTCGGTGTCATTTAAAATTTTACGAGTTAAATTAGCAGGTAAATCTTCTAAAACGTCAGCTAACTCATCGGTTTGGAGTTCTTGAAGAACCTTTATTCCTCACTCTTCAGTTAAATTACTTACTAGTTGTGATTGAATGTTTTCATCTAAGTAAGAAAAAAGTTCAGCAGCATCAGCAGTTTTTAAAGAGCGAAGTAAAAATAACTGATCACTGGGTTGTAAGTTTTCAGTGGCATAAGCAATATCTGCTAGTGTATATTGATCTAAAAATTCTCTAATTTTTCGAATGCTTTTAGATTGAATCAGTTTAGTGAGTTCAATGAGAATTTGCTCTTCAATGTCATTGGTGTATTCTAAGTTTTTTGCTTCCATCATTGAACCTCCTTTGAATTAATCTTTAATGTATTTTAATAAGGTTTCCCTAAAATCAGCAAGAGGCACTTTAGTCATTGAAGTCCCTTTTAAAATAGTAATTGTTCCTGTTTCTTCAGAAACAACAACAGTAGTGGCGTCTGATTGCTCAGAAATCCCTAACGCAGCGCGATGACGTGACCCTAAACTATTATCAACACTTTTACGAGTGATTTTGTAAAAAGTAGAAGCATAATAAATTTTATTATCTCTAATGATGACTGCTCCATCATGAATTGGGCTTTCTTTTGAAAAAATCGCAATTAATAAAGAACTAGACAAATTAGCATTTAAAATTACCCCATCAGTTCTTAAATTATCTAAATTTTCATTATTTTCAAGTGTAATTAAAGCTCCAATTTTGTTTTTAGATAAATATTCAACAGCATCTCTAAGTTCATACAAGAGTCTTTCTTGCGATGATTTTCCCAAAGATCGATACTTATTTTTGATGATTTTGTTTGAAATAAAATCTCTTAAAAAAGGTCCTACTTGCACAATCAAAATTCCTAGTACAATTAGAAAAATTAATAAGACAAAAATTAAAATAACAGCAAGCATACTATGAGGCGAATTTTCCTATTGCGTATGATACAAGTAATAATAAAGTTATTGTTAACAAAATCACGCCAATATAAATAATGTTTAATCAAAAACGTCTTTTTTTATCTTTGGCTTCTTGAAGTAATTGTTCATGAGTTTTTTCTGGTAAAACTTGACCTTGATCATCATAACTTGCAGCTATGATACGATTAATTTCTTGTTTACGTAAGTTGATCAAATGTTCAGGATCTAGTTTTGATTCTGAATTTTTCTTATCGTCTTTAGTGGTTTTTAGTAATTTTTTAATGTCCATAATGACCTCTTAAAATATTTATATTTTAATTTTACTTTATCGCTTTAAAAACGCAAATTTTATTTTAAAAATAAAAATGCTTTTAAGGCATTTCTAAAGTTTGTTAATTTCAATAATGCTATGACTTTTTTTGTCCTTGGCAATTGAAATGACTTTGAATTGATATTTCTCATCTAAAACAAATGATGTTTTTTTGTACAGCTTTTTATCGCCTGTTTTCTTAAGTAAATACTGCTCTAAAGTTAGTTCTTCTTCATCTTCATTTAGTAAAGAAACTTCAATGTCAAGTTGCTTAAACACATCATAAACATATAATTCGGCCTGCACTTGTGATTTTTCTAATGATAATTCATAAATTTCTTCATCATCATCGTGCTCATCATAAATTTCACCCACAATTTCTTCTAAAATATCTTCGATAGTAATAATTCCTTTAACTTTAGTTGAATTATTATTTTCAACTACAAACGCCATTTGAGCTCTTGCTTTTCTGAGCTTATCTAGAGCCGAAGATAATAAAGAGTTAACAGAAATGTAAGGCACAGTTTGCATGTAATTAATTACTTTTCCGCGTTTAAGGTGAAAAATGTCTTTAAGCATAACCATTCCAATTAAATTATCATTTTTCATAATTGGTAATCTTGAATAATTGGTTTCTTTAAATAATTGATGGGCTTTAGCAACATTATCTCGATAATCTAAATAAGAAACATCTTTTAAACGAACATAATGTTGTTGCACTTTGGTTGAATCTAAGTCCAAAGCATTTTTTACCAATATACTTTCAGCCGTTTGCAGAACCCCTTCATTTTGGGCTAAATTAATCATTGTTTTAAGTTCATCTTCAGTATGAGTGACTAATAATTCTTTTCCAATTTTACTAATTGGTAAAGTTAAAATTCATAAAAATCAGTACATCACTTCAATAAAAGGAGCAAAAACTTGCAAGTATTTTTCTGGATTGTGTTTTGCAATTAGTTTTGGACCAATTTCACCAAAAATAAGTAAAATCGGAGTGACAATTGCAATTGAAATCACTGTTGGTCATACACTGTTGCTATCAAAAGCCAATCCCAATAAAAAAGAAGTTAATACTGATGAACCAACATTCACGATGTTGTTTCCAATTAAAATAGTTCCTAAGATTTGATTAAACTTACTTCTTTGTTTTTGAATTAAATTCGCATTGCGAACTTTTTCTTCGACCATATGGTTAATTTTAGCCACTGAAATAGTGCTATATGCAGTTTCACTTCCACTAAAAATGGCACTAAGTAAAAACAAAATAAATAAAACAATTGATAACCCAATTAACAATCCTAAACTCATAAAGCACCCTCCTTAGAATTGTTAATGTGTAAATGGGATATAGGTTCCATGATTCTCCTTATTAATTTTCTTTGATAAATTCGTTAAAACTAACGATAGATCCATTATATTGCAATCCAGCAATACCTGGTTGTCCGTTTCTGTTTTTAGCAACAGAAACTAAGGTGTTATACACCATATCTTTTTCTTTAGAATCGTTATTTCTACTAAGGAAAATAACAATATCAGCATCTTGTTCAATTGATCCAGATTCTCTTAAATCGTGTAATTGGGGACGCTTATCTTCACGTGTTTCGACACTTCTAGATAATTGTGATAAAGCCATAACTGGAATTTTAAGCTCTAAAGCTAATGTTTTGAGCTGTCTTGAAATAATTGAAACTTCTTGTTGACGATTTCCTCCTGCTCCATCAGGACCAGATATTAATTGTAAATAATCAATAATAATTAAATCTAGTTCATAATTAAGATTTTTATTAAGCAATCTTAATTTTCAAGTGATATCATCAATACTGCTAGTTGGAACATCATCAAAATATACATGCATATCATTAAAAGACAATGTTGCAGCGTCTAATTTACTTTTTTCAATTGAATTTAATTTCTTTGGATCTTGAATTTTATCTAAGTGAATACCTGAATGAGTTGATAAAAATCTTGAGGTTAATTCACTAGCTGGCATCTCAAGCGAAATAAAAGCAACATTGCGAATTTTGCGTTTTTGTTCTCCTAAAGAATTAATTACCTGCGAATTAGATTGCAATATATTATCTAAAGTAATATTACGAGCAATATTTAAAGCAAAAGCAGTTTTTCCAATTCCAGGTCGAGCCGCTAAAACGATAAATTGTCCTGGTTTAAAACCATTAACATATTTATCAACTGCTTCAAATTTGGTTTTAAGTGATTTATCATCACTTTCTCCAATAATGCGTTCGTCAATTGATTTAAGTAATTCTTGTGAGGTTTCTCTTAGATGCTTAAAACTACTACTTTGAATTGAATTTTGACCATTATCAGATAAAAATTGTTGGATATCTGAATAAGCTTCTTTTCATTGCAAATTAGCATTAGGTTTTTGAATTTTGTGCAATTCATATGCATAATATGCTTCTAAGTTACGCATTTTAGTAAAATCAATTAATTTTTCAATATTGCTTAAAAAATGAGTTTCATTAACCACTTTTGAAGAAATAAGTGATAATAGCAATTCATTAATCATTGAAAAAGCATTGTTATTTTGTATTTTTGGTAAATTCTCAATTAAGTTAGCATAATCAAAATACGGAAACACACTTCCTGCTGTATTTTTCAAATGTAAGATATAGCGAAAAACTTGTTTATTTTCCAAAATGAAAAAGTCATTTTCTTTAAGATATTGAACTCCTCTTTGTTGCATCTCTTCATCTCAAATCATTGATGCTAAAACATTTTTTTCTATTTCGTCATCTTGAAAAGAGGTATTTGGATTTAAAAAAGGTTCAATTAAATTAAGAGAGTTTTTTTCAAAATTATTTTGTGACATTAATTGTAATTTCCAATCTTATTGTTGCATTAATATCTTTGTATAAATTTGCCATTACTTCATGACTACCTTCAGATACAAAGTGAATTTTTTCTAATGCATGTTTTGGTAAGTTGTAACCAAGTTTTTTCAATTCGTCGTGTACTTCCTTAGTTGAAACACTTTTATGAACATTTAAATTGTGATTTTTATCAACAGCTGCTTTTAATTCAAATTTTAATAAAACTTGTTCTAATTGCTCTTTTAAAGCAATATATTCACTTCTTTTTTGGTGTTCATCTGCTGAAAGTTGTTGCAATTTTCTTTCTAATGATTTAGCAGTTTTTTCATTGTAAGGTAAGGCATAACCACCTTTGATTAAAAAGTTAGTTCCATATCCATTTGAAACTTCTACTATAGTATTTGCTTTTCCATCTTTACAATCTTTAATTAAAATTACTTTCATTTTTTCTTTCTCCTGTCATTATAATTGCGTGTCTTATATTATCTACAAAGACACTAAGTTCTTCTTGAGAAACAGCTGCAGCTACACCAAAGTGTCCTCCACCACCAACTGATTCACAAATAATTTGCACATTAGTATTAATTCCTCTAGCACTTAGTTTATAAGTGTTTGGAACTTTAGATTCTTTTAGTTTAGCAACTACAAATGAAGCCACTCTTCCTTTGATTTTTAAAACTTCATTAGCAGCAATTGAAATAGTATCATTTGAAGCTTCAATATTTGAATAAGCCAAGAAAAATCCTGGTTTAACTTCAGTAAGATTTTTTAGAATGTTTTCAACGGTTTCACGTGTTTTATTGTCAATTTTTAAAATCTCTCCTGCCACAGATCCGCGAGCACCTTTAGACTCTAAATATCCAGCAGCAGCGAAAGCTCTTTGGGAAACTGATTTAGAAAATTGGCTGGTATCTAAATAAATACCATTTAAAAGTAGTTGAGCAGCCGTTGTGCTGATATTAACTTTATTTTCAATGAAAGAGATAATTTCAGTAACAATTTCCGAAGCTGATGAAGCAGTTGTATCAATATATACATTTGTTCTTGGACAATAATCCACGCTTTTTCCTACACGGTGATGATCTAACACAAAGACATTATTTCTATCAGTATTAACTAAAGCATGGGGATTATCAGTACGAGCAACATCGGAATTATCCACAAACACAACCATTGTTTTTTCGTTGGTCATTTTAGTTAATACATCCATAGTTTTAACTGAATAAGGTTCTGATAAAACTTGTTTCATTTCATTCATCATTAATGAAGCGGTATTGTCAAATGTGATATTTCCAATGTAAGCTTTTTTATTAAATGATTTGGCAATTTCATATATTCCATAAGCGGCTCCTATTGCGTCTAAATCAGCAATAGAATGTCCGTAAATAATAACTTTGTCAATTTCATCACTTAGCAGTTTTTTCTTCATTTCTAAAGCAATATTTTTTACTTTAGTCCGACTATTGTCAGCTACAATTTCGGAATTTGAACCAAAGTAAATTGGATTATGGGTATTTGAGAAAATCGCAACTTGATCTCCTCCCCGGCTTTGAGCTTGTAAAAGAGCTTTTTTAGCTTGTTCTAGTTGCTCTTTCAGAGAACTTCAACCACTTGCAAATCCCATTGACAATGATAATTTATTTACATCTGCTATATCTCTTTGATTAAGTTTCATAAACAAATCAAAGTGTTCTTGCTTAAGTTGGCTTAAAGTTTTTTCGTTGGCGAAAATAATAAATTTTCCATTGGTGTATTGACGATAAATGATGTTATATTTTTTAACATAATCTTCAATGGTGTCAATAACAGCTTTGTTAATACGAAAGAATTGCTCTTCAGATAAAATTGATTGATAAAGTTGGAAGTTATCAATTTCAATTTCTCCAATGACTGGTTTTTGTTCTCAAGCTTCAGTTTTAAACAAATGCTCAGTGGAAATATCCCGAATTACAATGGTGCTAGAAATTGGCCAAAATTGTGCTTCGTAAATATTATTGCTATCTGAGAATTCAATTCTGTTTTCATTAAGATCGATTTTTTTACGGTCTTTGTGAAATTTATTAAAGAAATCTTCAACTGTTCATCCGATAAAATCATTTTTAAATTTCGATTTTAAAAATGAACTACTTCAAACAATTTCTTGTCCTGAATCATAAATAATAATTCCAATATTGTTATTGGCCATGGTATCTTCAATAAAAGAATTAAATGATTTTCTAATTAATTCACGCGATTTGACAAAACGTGAAATAAGAAAATAAAGCACAGCCGCTTCAACACTTAACACTGTTAAAATTCCTAACAATAATCCAAATAACACATAAGTGTTATCTCTGTAAATAACAAGAGGAATTAACAATCCAATAAAAGAAAGACTAAACAACACAAAGATTACTGCTGTTAAAATAATTTTATTTCTATTTTTCAATGTTTCCCCTTTAAGTGTATTTAAATAAATACTTTATTTAAATTATACAAAATTTGTACTTTTTAAAGGTTCTTTGCTGTGGTAAAATTTTTACACTTTAAACAACACTTTTAAGCGTTTATGTTAAAACAAATAAAATTATTTATAATATAAACAAATTTATTATTTATTAAGCGAGGAACTATGTCAACACAACAATCATTAAGTGAAATTAACAAAGAATACGCCAAAAAAATCGTTGATGCTTTTGGAGGAATTAATAACATTACAGGATTTAATAACTGTATTTCACGTTTAAGATATGATGTTAAAAATGTAACTTTAGTTAATGTAGAAACATTAAAAAACTTAGGAGCCGCTGATGTGTTTGTGTACGAAGATCAAAAACACGTCCAAGCAGTATTTGGAATTAAAGCTGAAGGTTTAAATCAAGAAATTAAAAAACATGTTGCTGAATGAAGAGAAGCTGAATGCAATCAAGATCCACTTTGTGTAGAAGAAAAACACGAAGAGCAACTAGATGCTTTTGATAAAAAAACTCTAACAGAAGTTCAACTTATTGCTCCTTTAAACGGAGAGATTAAAAAATTACAAGAATTAAACGATGGTATTTTAAGTGAAGGTTTAGCTGGTGAAGGATTTGTTTTAGAACATCAAGAAACTTCAAAAGTTACTTTACTTGCTCCATTCACTGGAACTTTAACTATGATGCCAGCTTTTCAAAATCAAATGATTTTAAAAAGTCCAAACGGTTTAGAAGTGTTGATGGTATTTGGACTTGATAGTTACAAAATCAATGGAATTGGATTTAAATCACACTTATCTTTAAACAAAGCTGTATCAAAAGGAGATAATTTAATTGATATTGATTTTGAAGTTCTGAAAAAAGAAAATCTTGATACTAGAATCGCCTTTATTGTAACTTCAGATTCTAAATTAAAAAACTTTAAAGTATCACCTAAAACAGTTAAAATGGGTGAAACATTCATGGTTATTAAAAAATAGCTTGCAGCAATGCAAGTTTTTTTATGCACATTTTTTGCAATAAAAAACAGAGGTGGTGAATCTCTGTTTTAGTTTGAATTATTTATTGATTATTAATTTGTTGAAGTTGTTGTTGATGAATTGGTGTTTTCATCTAATGCGTCTTTAGTTTGTTTTACGTTTAAAATAAATAATCTTAATTCTTTGTTAATTGCATTTGTAATGTTTGCAAGTTTTGCAGCAGGAGTTTCTCCTTCTTTAGCACTTCCATTAAGTACTGTTTTAGCTGTAGCAACTTTTTGTTCTTCAGTTACATTAGCATCATCAGCGTTCTTAATATCTAATGCAAATAATGTAAGAAGAGATTTTTGAGTAGCACGCGCTGTAGCGTATGCGGTTCTAGCGTCTCTGTTATTTGATTGAACATCTGTATCGAATTTTGCAGTTTCTGCAAGTTCATTAAGTTCTTTAGCTTTAAGTTTGTAAAGATCTAATTTATTGTTGTAAATTCTTTCAAGAGCACCTTGATATGCTGCTTTAGCAAGTGAGTATGCTCCATTGTATTGTTCAAGAGCTTTTCTGTAAAGTCTTGAAGAATTTTGATCTTCAGCAGCTTTGATTAATGCTTGTAATCTGTCAGCTTCTTTGTAGAAGTTTACAATTAATTTAACATCGTCAACCAAATTGCTTTCTGAGTATGAGTGTTTTTTGATGTGGTTTGCTGGATCAGCTTCGTGATCATCATGTAAGAATTCTTTATTAACTTCTAATAAATCTTTAGATAATTTATCAAGATCTTGTCCTGCATATTCATTATCTGAAAGTTCAGTTTTCTTAGTGGTTAAATCAGCTTTTTCAGCATCGGTTAATTGACCATTTTTGTATTCTTCTAAGTGAGCTTCAAATGCTCTTAATTTAAGAATAAATTTAGATAATTCTTCCATTCTAATGTAGTTTTTATCACTTACACTATCTGAAGGAAGACCGATAAAGTAGTCCTTGATTAATTTTGAAAAATCGTATCCAGTTTCTTTAATTTCAGTGAGAAGTGCAGACATTTTATCAAGTTCAGCAATTTCTTCTGCAAAAGACGGAGATTTTAAAGCTTCTTCGTTTGAAGTTTTATCTGTTGTGTAGTATCCAACATATTTTTCAATAAGTTCTTTAAGTTTGTCTTCGGTATCTTTAAATCTTGGATCAGTTGTTTCTTTTTCTAAGAATGATTCAGCAACGTATGAAGTAATTCTTGTCATTGCTTCTCTGAATTTTTTCTCTAATTCAACGTATGTAGCAAGTTCATTGTCTGAATATTGTTTTGTACTGTATTCTTGCTTATCTTCATTTTTAGCGTTTTTAGGTAATACAGTTTGTAAAGATCCAACTTGTGATTGATCTAAGTAATCCAAGAAGTTAGCAACATCTCTTAAGTCACCTTTGTATTCTGAAGCATTTTCTGTATTGTAGTTTTCTCCAAGGAATTTATCTACAGAGTATTTAGCTTTATCACCTTCAGGTCCACCAGGGAATGAATCTGGTCTTGTAAGCATTGTGTAAACTTTATTTCTAAGATCTTCAAGGTATTTAGCTTTATCTTCAGGTTTGAAATCTTTAAGATAATCTTTAAGATCTTCGATTTGGTTGTGTTGATCTTCAGTAACAGGTGTTAATGCATAAGCTCTTTCTAAAGCTTGTAATGCTTGATTTACACTTGTTAATAAGAAGTATTCAAAATATCTATCACGAAGTGCTAAATCAGAATCTGCAAATGTGTAGTTTCTGTCATCAATAAGTTTTGTTTTAGCTTCTGAAGTTTCTCCAGCTAATGTCATGTATTCTTGGAATAATTTTTTAACAATTGGGAAGTTTGCTGTATAGTTAGTTGCTCCTGGTTCTGCTGTTGGTTTATTAGCAGATTCAGTTGCGTCAGGATTTGTCATATCAACAAAGAAAATATTTTGAGCTTTTTCTTTTGTTTCTTCGTAAAGTCTTTGAATTGCTTCAGGTGTAACAAGATCTGAATTTGTTCCTGTTGCAAGTCAGTTATAAGCAGCAAGTCCTTTTAATCTTCCAAACACTTCTCTGAATTTAGGTAGTCTCATTTTGTATAAGTCGACGTTAGCTTCGTAGTAGTGTTTTTCTTTAGTTAATGATTCAGCTGTAAATTTATTTGCTTTTGAATTCATTACAAACATATTTGTTTCGTCATTTTTATTAACGTTTTCTGATTGTAAGAATTCTAAGAATTTAATGTAGTAAGCAAGATCTGAATTAAATAATTCTGGATTTGATGAATATAATGGGTATTTACTTAAATCATAAGATTTTCAGTAATCAGCTTCTTTTTGGTTAACTGATGCATAATCAATTTGATCGCCTGTAACACCTCTTCAAACAGGAAGTGATACTTGAGCAATTCTCATTCATCTTTGCATGTCTTTGGCAGTAGCTTTGTGTTCTTCTGTGATATCAGCATTAGCCATTTTTTCATATTCTGCTTTTGCATGTTTAATTACAGAATCTAATTGATCCAAGTAATCTTTAAGCATAAATTCACGTGCTTTAGTTACATATTTAGGATTTACTCTATATGCAGATAAGAATGCAGCATGTCTATCTTGAACAACTTGGGTTGTAGGGTCTTCAACTAAACCTAAAATAATTCTTCTAGCATTTTCTGAAGAACCAAGTTGGTTAAGTCCAAGTGATTCAAATTCTTCTTCTCAAAGTTTTTTAGCAAATTTTTCTTTATCGTAATCACCAAATGATCTAATAACAGCTGATTCAAGTCCTCTAAATTCAGGTTTTTTAGTAATTTCTTCGAATTTAGCAACTAATTCATTTGCTTTAGTTTTAAGAGTTTGTAATTCGTACTGATCAGCATGATCTTTAATGTATTTATTTGCTACAAGTGAATTTAATCTGTCGATTGCTTCGTTGTATTCAGGTTCTAATTCCATGAATTTGTCAACATTATATTTATATACATCGTATTTATTATTTACATCAAATACTCAGTGTTTTGTAGCTGGAGTGTCTTTATCAGTTACATTTTGTGCTTGTAAGAATGTTAAGAATTCATCAAGTTTTGCCAAATCTTTATCAAATTGTTCTTGAGAGTATCATGAATTTTCGGTTTCTGTAATAGTGTCTCTAAATGATTTGTAGAATTCAAGTTCTTTTTGTTTTCCTTCTTCAGCAGTCACTTCATTTGTGTTTTCTGTAATTCCTGCATAAGCAAATTCGCTTTGAGCATCAGTTGAACCTAGTTTTCTTGTAACGTATTTAAGTTCTAATTGTGCAATTCTAATTCATGATTTGTATCTATCAGATGCAGCTTTTTCTTCATCTGTAGCTGGAATTTGTTGATCAGCATCACGTAAAGCATTTAATTCAGCTTCAATATCATTTAAAAGTTTGTTTCCGCCATTTTCTGAGTTAAGAAGTTTTAAAGTAACGTATTTAATTTTATCTTCTAAAGGAAGATCTAATTCACTGTATTGTTCTAAAACAGCTTGAAGTTTGTCTTTGAATTTTTCATCTTTACTTTGTAAAGTGTCAAGCTCATCTAAAACAGCTTCTAAATCAGCAGAATATTTTTCTCTTAATTCAGGTTTTCTAACTCAGTAAGGGTTTTCTTTAATTGATTGAGCTTTATCTCTAAAGTCTTGAACATAAGTGTCAAAGTCTTTATCTGATAATCCATTTTTGTTTGTGTTGTTTAAGTATTCTGATGCTTTAAGTGATAACAATCTGTGAAGAGCTTCTTTGTATTCTGGATACATTGTTTCAAAATCATCAACTTCGTGTTCTAAGTATTGCCCAAGAGATTCAACTTCAAAGTCTGTTGAGTATCCTTCAACTTCAAATCTATTTTGTAAGAATTTCAAGTAATCTTCAAGAGTTTTTAAATCTTTATTAAATTGATCAGCTGTATAACCTTCTACGTTTGGAACATAACTTTCAAGATCTTTAAATTCTTTAACTCTAGCAGCAACATCGGTGTTTGCTTCTGCTCTCATTTCTGATTTAAATAATTCAGCATTAGCTTCTTGAAGAGCAGTTAATGAAATAAAGTAGTTAGGATTTAATTTGAATCCTCTAATTGTGTATGATTTTTGATCGCTTGTAGTTTTTGTTTTGATATCTTGAAGTTGATATTTTACAACTGTGTATCCATTGTAGTTTTCAAATTCAGCGTTTACAACTTGATATTTGTCTGGGTTGAATCCGTGGAATTTAACATCTCTTACACTTTTAACGTATGATGAGTATACATCGCTAATGTTTGTTTTTACTCTTTCGTTCTTGTCTTCTGAGTTTTTGTCAAATACAGAAACTTGAACTAAAGATGCAACAGCATTCACAATAGCTTTATTTTCTTCAGCTGTTCTTTCATTTGAACATGACATAGCAGCTAAAGGAATTAATGAGGTTGTTGAAGCACCTAAGATTAATTTATTTTTAAGACGCATTTTTTCTCCTATGTATTTTGTAGACAAAACATTGTGCGAGCACAATATTGCCTTTTTATTTTTTAATAATAAAATTATATAAGTTTTTTTTAAAAAAATTAATAAAGTTATTAACTGGTAAAAAAGATTTTTATTGCTATTTTTCGGGCATAAAAAACAAAAATAACTGTTTAAAACAATTATTTTTGGCCTTTAAATATTTAATTTAATTTTCTTTAATAATTAATTTCGTTTGAAATTTTTAAGCTCGTTTTTTGTGTTTTTTGGTTTTATTCATTTAATAAACGAACAAATTCAACTCACATATCATTAGCATTTTTAGCATCTTTATTTGTTTCAGTTGCTAACAATTCGGCTGACACAAAATACTTAACTAGTTTGCTTGTATGATTTGAAGAAAGGATTTCTTTGTTTGATGCATTAACATTTTCTTGAGACATAATTGAGTTAACAAATCCGGTTCTTCAAACTTCAAGACCATCGTTATTTTGTGTTGAATTACCTTCTTGAATAAGTAAATTAACATATCTTAAATTGCTACTTGCATAAGGTAAGGTTTCATTCAAAGCTGAAATTAATACTCTTTGATTTTGAATAAAATAACGAAGTGCGTTTGGTTTAGAACGCAATCTGTTATTAAAATTAGAGTCTTGAACAATTCTTATATATGAAGCCAGATTACGAATATAAGTATTGGTGCTATTTACTTTATTTTGTAATCTGCTTTGAGTTTGAGTTTTTCATGTTTGTTCTAAAGAATCAATTTTTTCTCGTATTTGAGAAGCTATTTGTGAAGAATTAAGATTTGAATCTTGATATTTGGCTCACTTAGGATTGCTTTGAAGTTGCTCTCTAATAAATGAATGTTGAGTTCAACTGCTCTCAAATGATTGTATTTTTTCTGTGTAAGAATCACTGTTTAAAACACTTGATAAAGTTTCTTTATTTGCTTTTGCTTGAGTGTAAATTTCTTTAAGTAAATTAATGTCAGATCTTAAATCGTCTCTTGAATACTCATTTTCGTCAAAATTATTAGTATATTGAACTTTTTGATTATATAAATCTTCAAGTTCTTGATGATACATTTGTACTGTTTTTTGTGTGTATTGGTCTAATGAACCTATTTTATTGTTTAAGATTTGTCTTTGTTCTACAGTTAAAGTTTTTTGAGCAAATTCATTAATTAAATCATGAAGTTGAATGTTTGTTTTTTGTGGATATTTGGTTATTGAGTCAAAAGTATAGTTAATATAATGTTGAGCAAAAAAATCTCTTAATTCTTCTAGCGAATTAAATGATCGATCTTCTTTTTTAGAATTTAATTGTCCTTTTAAAGTATTTAAATAATTATTAACTTCGTTTAAAATTGCCACATCTTCAGATAGTTGATCGTTTGTATAATAACTGTCTGATGTTCTATTTTGATAAGTGTGTAAAAAGCTTTCTGAATTATTTGAATCTAAAAATGCATCAATTTCTCTAATGTATTCATCGATTGTGTTATTTATTGCTAAACGAATTCTTTGTTTTTCAGCTTCTTCAAAGTTATTATTTAGCTGAACGATTGCTTGATAAACTTTTTTATCAAGAGAGTAAAGTAAATAATTTTGAGCTTCTAAAATATTTGTAACTGGTGCGGTATGTTGATAAACATATACACTAGGTTGTTGAACTTCAAAAATTGATTCTAAAACTTGTGAATGTTGATTTACTAACTCTAAAAGTTTTGTATTTTCTTCACTTTGAGGAATTTGTTGTTCATTGGTTTTTAAAAATTGATACTGTGAACGATATTCATCTAATAAATTCTGAACATTTTGTGAGTCTAAATTAAAATCACTAGCTGATAAAATTGCTTTGCTTTGGTAAATGAAACTATACAAATCATTTACTGAATCAAAAAAGTGGGTTTTAATTTTTTCTGCTAAAAATTCGACATTTTTATTAATGTAGTCTTTTAAATTGTTAACTGTAAAATCCACAATTTTTTGGTTGTGTAATTTGTCGGTCGCATTTAAAAGTAAATTCTCAATATTTTCAATTTGTCCTTGGTGATAATCAAGTAAATATTTTGAAAATTCTAAGTGAGTTCTAGATAATTGGCTTAAAGCAATATCAGCTAGATAAAAATCATAGTTTAAAGTTTTACGATTAATAAATTCAAAAGCTTTTTGCACTAATTTAACATTTTCTAATTGTGTGGAATTTAGTGCTTGTTCGGATAAATCGCTTTGGTGTTTTGCGGCTAATTCGTTTTTAATTTTGTTAATTAGTTCAATTCCTTCATTAACGTATTCGACTGTAAGAACTTTAGAAAGTTGTTCTCTTGTTAGATATTCTTGAATATATGTTTTATATTCTGAATCAGGATCTCCTTCATCAAGTTGAATTAATTCACTTTCATTTTCTAATAACACTGGTAAATATTTACTTTTTATTTGTTCATCTAAATTGAATAATTCATCTTCTAAAAGAGGATCTAGATATGTCTTTTTATATGATGAATAACTAATGAAGTTTGGTAATGTTAAATTTTGATTTTTAAACAATTTCATTTCATTAATTTTGTCTGAAATTTCATTTAATATCTTTAATTGTGTATAAACTTTTACATTTTGTAAGTTAATATCATTTAAAGAATTTGATAATTCAGTTACTTTAGTATTTCAAAATGTTGTATCTTCAATTTCATTAATAAAATATTTAGAAGTAAGCGGTAAGATTTGTTTTTGGTAAAAATCATTAATTACCGGGTAACTTAAAACTTTATCTTTTCCTTGAAAATCAATATATTTAAATAACTGAAGAACAAACTCTTGATAGTCTCCATTGTGCAAATGCCCTAGCTTACTTTCTTGCTCCAAGTATGTAGCAACGTCTCCTTTTGGTGCATTAGTTTCACTTTGAGTGTTTGATTGAGTTTTAGTTGATTTTACTAAAAATGATTTAGTAAATTGTTCTTGTTTATTTGAGTTTTTATCTTCTAAAGTATAAGTTACTATTAAATTGTTTCCTTGAATTTGATAGTTAGTGTCTTTTGCATTCACAAGATCGGAATACTTTGGATCAATAGTGATATTTACAGCGGAAATTGTTGAAACATTTTGATCATCTAGAGTTTGAATCTCAACATTATCTGCATTTAAAATTTGAATCTTTAGTTCAATTTCTTTTAAATTAACCTCTTTTTGTGCTACAGTGCTACATGCTGCCGATACAGCTGCAGGAATTATTCCTGCAAATGGAATAAATAATAATTTCTTTTTGTTCATTTTTGTTCCTTTATTAAAGAATTATACCAATATTTGTGAATATAAAAAAAGCCCGATGGGCTTAATATTAAACTTCTGCTGAACGTCTAGGGGTTGTTGAACCACCACCAAATGTTGGTTCTGTGTTTCTATTTTCTCATAACACTTCGAGTTTGTGTTTTCCATAAAGTTTATTAATTAAAATAATATCAATATTAGATAAATTAACTGTTTCAACAGCATATTTTAAATATCTAACTAAAGCTTGATCTTCGCTACCTTCTTCTAGAGTTGGATATAAAGTATTTAAAACATATTCAACAGCTTCTTTTCCTCCACCTTCTGAAATAGGACTTTCAAGATATGCTTGAACTGTTCTTTTATTCACCAAGAAAAGACCTCTTGATGTAGCTAATTTTCTAACTTCAGTTAACCCTGCGGCAAAAACTAAATTAGAACGGTTATCTCTTGCAAACTGTTCTGCTTGAGATCTTAAATTATCTGGATAATTTCTTCTATTGAATAAAACTACTGGGTTTACTACTTTATTTACGTAAGTTCTTACTCTTTCATACATTGCAACTTTATCTGATGCTGCGTCAACTAATGATCTTAAAAAGGCTTTTTCATCACTTAAGTATTTGGTTAAATCTTGATTATCAGCTGTAAGTAAAGCATTAACATCATCTTTAAGGTCATTTACGTAAGATTCTAATTCTGCTAATTTATCTGATCTTTGGTCTTCTTGAGCCTCAAAGTATGCGTTTACTTTTTGAGCTAGTTCCGCTAAATAAGCAAGTTTTGTAGACATTGTTTCAGCTGAAGTTTGAAGTACACTAGGAGCCATTTTATCGCTTAAAAATGTCCCATTGTCATTGTTAGATTGAATCAATAATTGACCATATCTTGCATAATCATCTTCAGTATATGAAGGTTTATAAAGTTTTGATAGACTAATTTGTTCTTTAAGTGTTGATACTAAATCAGCGGTAACAACGATTTTATCACTGCTTTCTGAAGAATTTTCACCAGCTTGTGTTTCTGAACCTTCAGTAGAACCTTGGTTCTCTCCATTGCTTGATGTTTCTTCATTTGTTGAGCTTGTTCCGTTTGAGTTATCTCCACCTTGTGTTGATGATCCGTTTTCATTTGTAGAATTGTTATTTGAATCACCTTGGTTTGTAGTTGTTTCTCCTGCTGTTTGAGTGTTAGTTGGAGTTTCAACTACTGGTGTGGTTTCAGTTTTTTTACTCTCATCAGCACTAGGTGTTTGGTTCTGTTCGCTTGTACATGCGGCTGCAACACCTAATGAAGTAAATGAGGTAAATAAACTTGAAACTAATAAAAGTTTTTTAAATTTCATGTTTATCTCCTTTGTTATTTGTTTAATTTAATGTTAAAATTTTAACATATTTTAAAAATATAATAAACAGGAGAATAACAATGGAAAAAGTTAATTTTTTAGGTAAAGAATTCGCTCTTTTAGGTAAAAATGTTCAGCTAGGAGAGACAGTTGAAATTGTCGCAACACCAGCCGGAAGTTTTGAAGATGTAGCATATGAAAATAACCAAAAACATACAGTTGTTGTAGTATTTCCATCAATCGATACAAGAGTATGCGATATGCAAGTAGTTGCAAGTGAAGCGCTTGCTAAAGAATATCCAAATGTAAATTTTGTTTCTGTGTCTGTAGATTTACCTACTGCACTTGCTTCATATCAAGACCAACATAAAATTGAACATATTAAAATGTTTAGCGATTATAAACACAGAGAAATTAGTACTAAATTAGGTCTTTTAATTGATAAAATGTTTTTATCAGCAAGAGCAATGCTTGTGTTAGATCAAAATTACAAATTAGTATACAAACAAGTAAACGAAAATGTGCATGAACAAGTTGATTTTGAATCATTAAAAACATTTTTAAGCAATTTATAAATAAAAGTGAGTCTGCAAATGGCTCACTATTTTTTTAAATGTGCATATTTATTAACTTTTTGTTTTTTAATTTTGGGTAAGTTTAACACTAAAGTGAATTCACCTTTAATAAGATTTTGACTATTAAGAATTTCAAGAACTTCTAGCGCAGTTCCAAAAAGTCATTTTTCATGTATTTTAGTTAGTTCCTTTACTAGACAAATTTCTTCTTTTCCTTGAAAAACTTCAGCAATATCTTGTAAGGAACTTTCTAATTTATGTGGAGAAACATAAAAAACATAAGTACCTTCTCCTAAAGAATGTAATTGAATAATTCTTTGTGAGCTTTTATCTTTTAAAAAACCTAAAAATGAAAATGTACTATTAAAATTCGATCCAACAAAAGCTGTAATAGCAGCATTGACTCCAGGAATTATTTCAAAATCAATATTTTCTTGTCTGCATAATTTAATGATTTCAAAACCCGGATCAGAAACTACAGGCATTCCTGCATCACTAACTAGAGCAATTTTGTTATTTTGTTTAAGTAAATCAATTAAACCTTTAGCACTATTTTTTTCGGTGAAATTATTGTAAGTTAACAGCTTTTTGTTTTCGATATTGTAGTGTTTAAGTAATTTAGCAGTTACTCTAGTGTCCTCACAAGCGATAATGTCTACTTGTTCAAGTGTTTTGATTGCTCTTAAAGTAATATCGTCTAAATTACCAATCGGAGTCCCAACAATATACAATTTACTCATATAACCTCATTAAATTTATTAAAAATACTTCTTTAGATAAAGCGAAGTTTTTTTCAGTAGAAAGATTATTTAAAAAAACTTCAATTAAATCAATTGCTCGAATTATGTTAGGATGCTGCCTTAGTGCTTTTTGTGAATTTTTACAAATTTCTTGACCTAAATCAAATTCAAAATCGAAATCTTTGAAACTAGCATGAATGCAGAAAGTAAATAGCTTAAGTAACATTTTGGTTTCAAATAATTCTTCTTTGACTATAAATTTGCTAAAAAAAGCATATACAACATCTTTGTTATGTAATGAATCTTTGAAAGCTCCAATTAAGTTAAGAATTCTCTTGAATTTAGTTTCAGTCAAATACTCTTTAATGTCTTCAAGATCATCAAACAAATTCACTAACACTTCTGAGTTGGCGTTTCACATTTTTTCTGTTTTTAGCAGCGAAATTAAATCTTCTTGTGAAGTTTCTTTTAAAGTGATAATTGAGCATCGTGATTTAATAGTATCTAAAATTGCATGAATTTTAGTGGTTGTCAGTATTATGGTGATGTTGCTATTAGGTTCCTCAATTGACTTTAAAATTGAATTTAATCCTTGAATGGTGGCATTTTCAATATTTTTTATGATTACAAAAAGTCGATTGTTCTCTTGAAGATTATAAAGTTGAGCTTTAGTAAAAATATCTTCAAGCTGTTCTTTTTTAATTTTTTCGTTTTGAAGATCTAAATACAAAACATTTGAATAATCTTCAAATTTCTGAAAATCTTCTTCGTAAATACAATTAAAGATCTTAAAAATTTCTTTAAGATCTTTGTCAATTGTTTTGGTGTTTTTCGCCGAAATTAAATACAAATGCGAAAGTTCTTCTTTAGCAACAATTGTGCGAAAAAATTCTTTTTGTTCAACAGTTATCATCTTAATGTAATCCTAAAAAAACTCTAAATTGTTTATGTTCAAGCAATTTTTTAACTACTTGCTCGAAAACTTCTTCTTCACTTTTAGAAGCATCAATAATAATAAATCTTTGGGGATCTTCCTTAATTAATGTTCAATATCCATTGTAAACACTCTCATGGAAAGACTCTTTTTCTTTTTCCATACGGTCTTCTACAAGTCTAGTGCTATTGCGACGAATTTTTGCTTGTTCAGGAGTTAAGTTAAAGAAAATAGTGATATTAGGAATGGCATTATCAATGACTAATTCAGTCAAGGTTTTCACATATTGGTATCCTAAATTACGGGCAAAACCTTGATAAGCATAAAAGCTATCAATATAACGATCACATAAAACTAATTTACCACTTTTGAGCGCCGGTCAAATCACTCTTTCAAGGTGAATTCTTCTACTTGTTGAATATAACATGGCTTCAGCTACTGCAGATAAATCCGAAGAAGAATCTAAAATAATTTCCCTTATTTTTTCTGCTTCCCGAAGACCTTGTCCTCCAGGTTCTCTAGTTAATACAATATTTGATAAATTGAATTTAGTTTGCAAATAATGCATTAGTTTGTTAATAACGGTTGTTTTACCGCTACCATCTAGTCCTTCAAAAGTGATGAACATAACTCCTCCTTATTTTTGTCGGTGCATCAAAGAGAACTTTAATGTAAGTTCATCAATATAATCCATCGAAGCTCCTACTGGCACTCCAATAGCTAGTTGAGATACATTTAGTCCTAATTTGGTTAATTCTTTTTTAATTAATACATTAGTCATTTCACCAGTTAATGTTGGTGAAATACCTAATATTATTTCATCGAATGTTTTTGCGTACTCTTTTAAATTATTAATTTCAAATAAAGTAGCATCAACATTGCTTTCATTTTTTAATAGATTTTTAAAAGTATAATATTTTCCTTTGTAAAAACCTGCTTGTTCTATTTTATCAATGATAGCAAAATTTTCAACTATTAACAGTTGATTCTCACGATTAGAATTGTCACAGTACTTACAATAATCAATTTCACTAGGTGATTGACATAAATTGCAAAAACGAATTCTCTCTTTTAAGCGTTTAAAGGAATTAGCTAAGATTCCAACTGTTTGTTCATCATTATTTAAGACTCACAAGACAATTTTTTCTGCCTGTTTTTTTGAAATATTTGGAAGTTTTCTAATTTCTTCAATAAATTTTTGAATTGAATCTGAATCAAACATTAAAATGGCATTCCACCTGGCATTTGAGGAGCAATTTTTTCGTTTTCTTCTTTAATTAAGTCAATTAATTCATTCATTGCTACAACAATTAAGTCTTCTAAAATATCTTTATCTTCAGGATCAACAAGCATTTCATCTACACTTAAAGAAACCAAAGTGAAGTTTCCTTTCATTTTGATTACAATACCTTGTTTTTCAACACTAAAGATTTTTTCATCCAAATCTTTTTGTTTTTTTTCTAATTCACTTTGCATTTTTTTTAGTTGTTTTAACATTTCGTTATTCATTGTTACCTCTTTTCATTAATTTAATTGCATTTCCAAAAATCATTTTAGCTTTGCTTTCGATACTTTTATCTTTGAAACGATTTTCCAACTTTACAAGTGGAGAAATTTTTTCTAAGTCATTTGGAATAATTTGAGCATTTAATTGATTTTTAAATAAATTATACGCTCTTTTTCTTTGCTCTGGGGAAGTTAGATAAATGTGCTTATAACCGTTAAAAATTGAGTTAATATACTTTTGAAAATCTTCAGTATTACGCACTTGATAAATTTGATTTAAAATGCTTTCATCATCTGAAGTAAGCAAAATAAAGGTATCACTAGAAGCTAAAATCTTAGTGGGTTCTAACAATTTCATTTTTTTGTATTTTTCTGTTTCTCTGGCTGAAATTGTGTTTTCTGATAAATTTTTAATAGTACTGAAATTGTCTTTAGTATTAACTTGGATATTTTGTTGAATAATATGCAATAAGTTAGCAATTTCTTGATCATTTCACTTATCAGTATATTTATCTAAAGGAGCGATGTTTTGGGTAGAATTTTCAGATAAATCATAATACTTAGTGGCACTTTGATCCTCACTAAGATCAATTTCTTGAGTGTGGTAAAGATTTGTTTCAATTGTATTTTCATTAAAACTGTTAACTTCAGCATCTAAATCTTCTGAATTAGCTTCTTCTTCGTTATCCATGATCATAAATTCGTTGGTTTTGTTAATGGCGTTTTCAAGTAAATTAATTTCTTGAGAAATTTTCCTTTCAATTTGTACCGCTTGAGTTGTAAAAGTACTTTGTTGAACAACAAAATTAGAAGCTAGCTCCATTTCATTTGCTTGAAAAAAATCAGGTTGTTGTGTTTGATTTTGAAGGTGTGGCTGTGGTTGGACTAATTGGGTTGGTTGTTCTTTTATCAAACCTCAATTATGTTCTTGATCAGGTAATTCTACTTTTGTAAACAAATTAACTTGTTGTTTGTTTTCAATTATATTTTTAGGTTCTATTTTATTTTCTAAAGATTCAGCAACAGAATAATGTGCTCTATTTGAAGCTTCTACTAAAAATGATTGAGTATTTTCAAAAGCAACCATTTTTAAAATTAAAATCTCTAACAATTCAAAAGGTTGTTCAGCACGAGATATTTTAACAAGTAAATCATTGAGTTTTTCAAGAAATTCCAAAGCAAAGTCATAAGAAATCTTTAATGATTGTAATTCTTCTTGAGTTAATCATTCTAAAAATTCCTCTGAAGCAGTAAAACTGTAAATGCTTCATTCTTTAAGCAAGTTAATCAAACTAACAACCAGTTGATTGGCATCAGCTCCTGATTTTTTTAAAAAATAAAACAATTTGAGAGCTTGCTTAGTTTCTTTGATATAAACTAAGTTAATTAATTGAATAACTAAGTCATTTGAAGTAATTCCAAAGTTTAAACTTAGGTTTTTTAAAGTAATTTCTCCAGCACCAAATGAAGCACTTTGATCAGCAATTGATAAAGCATCTCTCATAGCACCGCCTGATAGTCGAGCAATCATTTTAAGCGCTTCAGGGGTGTATTTTATTCCTTCTTTGTTTAAAACTTTTGTTAAATGATCATAAATTTGTTTAATAGTTAGTTTTGAAAAATTAAATCTTTGAACTCTAGATAAAATTGTCAAAGGGATTTTTTGGTGATCAGTAGTTGCGAAAATAAAAATAGCATGCGCAGGTGGTTCTTCTAAAGTTTTAAGCAGTGCATTAAAAGCACTTTTAGTTAACATATGAACCTCATCAATGATGTAAATTTTAAAACGAGAATTAATTGGAGATTGTTCAATTTTTTCTTTTAGATCTCTGATTTCATCTACACCATTATTAGAAGCTGCGTCCATTTCAATGATATCTAAAGATTTACCAATTTTACTTTTGCACACATTACATGCTTGAGTTAAGTTTTCAGTATGCATACAATTTAAAACATTTGCAAAGATATTTGCAAGCGAAGTTTTTCCTGACCCTTTAGGACCACTAAATAAATATGCATGTCCTATTTTTCGTGTAAGAATAATATTTTTTAAAGTATTAATAATATGTTCTTGACCTACCACTTCTTCAAAAGAACTAGGACGATATTTTCTATACAAAGCTTTGTAACTCACGCTCACCCCTTCCATTTAATTAATTATATTTAAATATAATCAATTGCTAGGTGCTTTTTAGAAAAAGTTCTTTTATTTATGAAAAATATGCAAAGAAAAAACCTCAATTAAGAGGTTATTTTATTATTCCACAATTGTTGCTTCATCTTCTGAATTAGAAGAGTTATTTTCTTGTGTTGCTTGTTGTTGAGCTGCGTAGTTAGCAAAGTTTTTCATAACATTTTCAACTTCGTCAAGTTTTGTTTTTAAAGCAGGAATGTCTTTTTTATCCATTAGTTCTTTTAATTCGCTTACTAGTTTATCTGATTCTTCTTTTGCTTTTGCATCAAGTTTATCACCTTGTTCTTTAGTTGCTCTCTCAATTTGAGCGATTAAACTTTCTGCTCTAACAATAGTTTCAGCTTCTTCTTTTCTCTTAGCATCAGCTTCTTTGTTTTCTTCAGCTTCACGAATCATTCTTTGAATTTCATCATCACTTAATTTTGATGAGTTTTCAATGGTAATTGTGTTAGCTTTGTTAGTTTTAAGATCTTTAGCTGTTACTGTGGTAATTCCGTTAACATCAATGGCAAAAGTAACTTCAATTTGAGGAACTCCTCTAGGAGCTGGTTCAATTCCTCCTAAGTTGAATTGACCAAGCAATTTATTGTCGTTTGCCATTTCTCTTTCACCTTGTACAACTCTAATTGTAACTTCACTTTGGTTATCTGTTGCAGTTGAAAACACTTGTGATTTTGTCGCAGGAATACGTGTGTTTCTTGCAATTAAAGGTGTTGAAATTCCACCCATTGTTTCAATTCCAAGTGTTAAAGGTGTAACATCAAGTAAAAGCAAGTCGTCAATGTCTCCAGCAAGCACTCCCCCTTGAATTGCTGCTCCAATTGAAACAACTTCATCAGGGTTAATTGAACGGTTAGGTTCTTTTCCTAAAGTTCTTTTTACAAGTTCTTGTACGGCTGGCATACGAGTGCTTCCTCCAACAAGAAGAACTTCATGTAAATCTGCGGCTGTAATTTTTGCTTGTTTTAAAGCGTCTTCAATAGGTTTTCTAGTTCTATCAAGTAAGTGAGCTGTCATTGATTCAAATTCACTACGTTTAAGCTCAAGTTCTACGTTAACTGGACCATTTGCAGTTACTGCAAGGAATGGTAAGCTAATTGCTGCTACTGATTGAGCAGAAAGATCAATTTTAGCTTTTTCAGCAGTTTCTTTTAATCTAGCCATTGCCATTTTGTCTGATTTTGCATCAAAGTCATATTTAGTTTTAATTTCTTTAATCATTCAATCAACAATAGCGTGATCTCAATCATCTCCCCCAAGGTGGTTGTCTCCACTAGTTGAAAGAACTTCAAAGGTTCCTCCTTCAAGTTCTAACACTGAAACGTCAAAGGTTCCTCCTCCAAGGTCATAAACAAGAACTTTCATTGATTTGTCAGTTTTTTCTAAACCAAAAGCAAGAGCAGCTGCAGTTGGTTCGTTAATAATTCTTAAAACATCAAGTCCGGCAATTTTACCTGCAATTTTAGTTGCTTCACGTTGAGCGTTATCAAAGTAAGCTGGTACTGTAATAACTGCTTTTGAAACTTTTTGTCCTAATTTGCTTTCAGCGTAGTCTTTCATGTAAGAAAGAATCATTGCAGAAATTTCTTCTGGTTTGTAATCTTTGTTGTTAGCATGTACAGTTTTAGCTGTTCCCATTAATCTTTTAATAGATACAACGGTGTTTGGGTTGGTTTCTACTTGTCTTTTAGCTGCATCCCCTACAATAATCTCTCCGTTTTTGAATGCAACTACTGATGGAGTAGTTCTTTTCCCGTTAGGGTTTTCCAATACAACTGGTTGTTTGTTTTCAATAACTGAAACAACTGAGTTAGTTGTTCCAAGGTCAATTCCTAATACTATTTCTTTGGCCATAATTTCCTCCAATATTCACTTTTATTTGATCTAATTATAACATAAAATTTAGCAGTCTAAGCATTTAATTGCTAAATTTTATAAATTTTTGTTTATTTTTACTTGCGCTGGTACAATAGTACGATCTTGAAGTTTAAATCCAACTCTTATTACCGCCACAATTTGTTCGTGTTGCATTGAAGAATCACTAACAACATCTATAGCTTCTTGCTCATGAGCGTTAAAGATTTCACCCACATTAGGTTCTATTAATTCAATACCGCTTTCATTTAAAGCATTTTGTAACTGTTTAATAACTAAAGAAAAACCATAACAATAATTTTTAACTTGTGCGTTGTCTGAATTTTCTCCAGCTTTAGTTGCCATTAATAAATTATTATATGGAACTGCTAATTCTGAAGCTAGTTTTTGAAGAGCGAATTTTTTAACTTCTTCTTTATCTTTAGCATACTTATTTGCAATCTCTAAGGTTTTTTCTTCAATTGTTTTTTGGGCTTTATCAGACGCTTGAAGCATTTTTTCTTTAAATAAGTATTCACTAGTTCTTAAAGTATTGTTTAAAGTAGCAACTTGTAATTTTAATTCTTCGTTTTCTTTTTTAAGATTTTCAACTTCTTCTTTGAGTTTATCTTTCTCAGAAGGAGCACCACTTGTAGTGATATTTACATCACTAATTTCTAAAGACACAACTTGATTTTGTAAATCTTTATTTGGATAATCTTCATTTAATGTGACTTCAAAAGCGTAATGTCTTTTATATTTTTTATCAATTAAAAAATCATCTAAATTACTCTTTAAATCATTCTCTCCTACTACAATTGATTTAAATCCACTCAATTCTTTAATTTCCTGATCATTTATTACTGCTTTAAATGTTCCGTTTAAAACATCTCCTTTTTTAATCTTTTTCATTTTTATCCCCTTTTAGTAATAATTTTTCAAACACACTAAGTGCAGTTTTCATTTCATTAAAATCGCTATCTTGTGGTCCAACAATTGAAATTTCAGTGGTTCCTAATGGAGTGGATACTCTTTTGGTTAAAAAAGCGCTCACTTCATTAACTGATATTTTCAAGTTTTCTTGTTCATCCAGTTTATCTTCAATTTTTTCTCAAATTGAATAATTTTCCACTAAGTTAATAATTTGATTTACTTGTTCTCGAGTTAATTTCTGACTTAAAATCAATTCTTTACGACCATAAACATTATTTTTGGTTTTAATGTTAAAGATATTCCCTACAAATTTTTCAATAATTTCTAAATAGTTAGAAACTTCTTGTTTAAGCACTTCTTTTAAAGCATAAGTTCTTTCTACTAAATCTTCAATGGCTACTCCAATTAAGTTCTCTTTAAATACCCGTACTGCAATTTGTAGTTCTTTAATATTAACTTTATTATCGTCTAGTGAAATGATTTTAGAATGCACTTCACCATTAGATACTACCATAACTGCAGTTGCCATAAAATCACTAATAGGTACCAAATCAATACTTCTTAAAGTTAAAGATTTATCAAATTTAGTAGTTATTAAAGTAAGACCAGTTACATCAGCGATTGTTTCTGCTGCTTGCGAAATGGTAAAATCAGCTGATTCTTTTTTGTCTTCAAAAGATTTTTTGAGTTTTTTTTCAAGTAATTTTTCATTAGCTTGAGCAATATATTTTGCATAGTAACTTAAACCTTTTGGAGTTGGAATTCTTCCGCTAGAGGAATGGGATTTTTTTAACATCTCCATATCTTCAAGTTCTTTCATTAAATACCTTACTTTTGCGCTAGAAGACTTAATGTTTTTTTCTTCAATTAAATGAGCACTACTAATTGGTTGCTTAATTTGAGTGTATAACTCAATAGTGGCACTTAAAATTTGTTCAAGTTTATGGTTGATTCTACTCATGATTTTATTGTATCATAATTTAGCACTTAAGTATCTAAATTGCTAAATATTAAAAAATTACCCTTAAGGGTAATAATTATTTTTTATCTAGCAATCACGCAATTTCTTCTTTGTAAATTGGTCCTTGTTCAGTTCAAGGAGTTTCTAAAATAATTGGAATATTATCAAAATCAGGATCATGAACTACTTGTTTTAAGGTTTCATATCCAATAAATCCTCTTCCGATGTTTTCATGACGATCTTTATGTGAAGAAAGATCGTTTTTAGAATCATTTAAATGAATGACTTTAACTTTTTCAAGTAGATTTCATTTGTTGAGCTCGTCTTTAAAAGATTGATATTCTTTTAAGTTATATCCAGCATCTCATAAGTGACAAGTATCCAAACAAACAGCAACACGTTCAGAATTTACTCAATCTAAAATGTAGCGAATTTGTTCAAAATTAATTCCAATTTCACTTCCTTTTCCGCTCATGGTTTCAATACAAATAATAACATCTTTAGTTTGGTTTAAAATCTCTTTTAAACTATCTACCAGAGTATCTAATGCTTCTTGAGGAGAAAATTTAGTGTATGCCCCTGGGTGTAGCACTAAATATTTGGCACCAATATAATTCATTCTTTGAATTTCTTTAACTAAAAAATCAACTGAGAACTCAGCTTTTTCTGGATTAGCTGGATTAACTATATAAGGAGCATGCACAATGATATCTTCTTTGGCAATGACATTTTCAAACACTTGCTCATATTTTTCAAGCTGATAATTTTCTACTGCTGTTCTTAAAGTTGTTTGAGGTGCTCCAAGATAAATCATCATAGTGTTGGCACCATTTGAAAAAGAATCTGCAGCAGCATCAACTAAATAATTAGGTTTTTTAAACGAAACATGTGAACCAAGTTTAATCATTGTGTTTTTCTCCTTGTTTTTGAGTGATTTTGTTTTGCATTTGTTGTAAGAAGCTACCAGCAATAACCCCGGAAGGAATCGCTATTAATGCAATACCAACTATTGAAATGACAATTACAATAATTTTAGCTGTAGGTGATTGAGGAGAGAAATCTCCATATCCAATTGTAGTTAAAGTAATGGTGGTAAAGTAGAGTGAATTTCCAAAATTAGAAACTGAGTTGCTTGGAAATTGTGGATAATCAGGATGATTTTGTAAAGCTACCTTAGCTTCTTCAAAACTCATTCCATTTAAATTCGCATTGACAAATTCATTCACTTGTTCGTTGTAATGACTCACTTCAGCGTTTCAAATTACTAAAGCAAATAAAACAATTAGCACAATAACTAACACAAAAACATTAATTAAAACTTTAGATTGATCTTTAAAAACTCTAAAGATAATGGCAAATGGAGCAAAAATTTGTAATACAATCAAGAGTCTTAAAATTCTCACCATTCCTAAGGCGTTAAAAAAATCTAATACTTTTTTGTCAATATCATTAATATTGGCAAATAAGCTGATTAAGTTTATTGAAGCTAAGATACATAAAAAAGCAACAATTGAATAATAAGAAATAAAGAATTTTAAATAAGTATGAAACGCATTTTTCTTTTTGTAATGCAAATGGTAAGTCATTAAGTGCAAAACATAATCTCCTACAAAAATGAAAAAGACCGGAATTTGAGCACTTGAAATAACCACTTTGGCCGCTGTAGATGAATTTTCTCCAGCAGGTACAAATAAGTTGGCAAATGAGATTAAACAAGCAAAAATAATTAAAAAAGCATATCCCAATTTAAATGTTTTGAATTTTTTCAAGTTTCTTTTGTTTTCGGTTGTTATTTTGGCATTTATTCAAACTATTTGTCCTATAAAATTAAGGATTTTATGTTGAGTATTTTTTACAGTTTCAATCATGAAAAAATTATATATTAAAGCATTAATTTCTAAAATAAAACAAGACATTCCGAGCAGAAATATCTTGTAAAAATTAAAGATTTTTTAAATGTAAATACACATTAGCATGATATTTGTATTCTTCTAGATAAAAAGGTGATTTCTTATCGTCAGTTAAGCTTACAAACACGTAATACACATCTTTTACATGCTCGTGTTTTTTAAAAAGTGTTTTTAGAACATCTAAATTGGTAAGAATTTTTCGTTTTTCATCAGCGCCTAAATTAAAATATTTAGCTGGACCGTAAGTTAGAGTAAAAGGTTGCAATCTTTCTCTACCATTATTATAAGCGCTATATTGTATGATAGGAATTTTAGTATAAGTTAATTTTCATTCTTTGTCAAAATACTCATTCAAATTTAAGCTTTCTTCAGCTAAATTTTTCTTACTTAAGTTGAAAAGTTTGTTAAATTTTGACAAACGAAAGATTTGAATAAACAATTCAGCCACTATCATAGCAGTGATATGCAAAAGCACAGTAAAATCAATTACCACAAAAACAAGTATTGTGCTATCCAAAATAATAGAATAGTTTCCTATTGCAAATAGAACAACCGAAAATATAAAAAACGGTAAAAACACTGAAAGGACAATGAAATTTATCTTAATTCATTTAATATAAAGGATTTTAATTGCTTTAACACCTCTTTGGAATGTCTTATCCATAGATATGTTTTTATCTCTCATAAAACTTATTTTTGCGTAAGTATCAAAAAATAGTGAGTAAGCAATTTTTTTAGACATTTGGAAAGATTTAGTATATAGAAAATATGCTATTGCAAAAGGCACAAAAACAAATGCACAAATTGACCCGATAAAAAGAAAATTATCCATTGTTTGATACCTCGCTTTTTCATTCGTTTATGTCCTTAAAGTAATATGAAAAGTGATCAGAATTAATGTTGTTATTATCTAAAAGAGCAATTTCAATGTTTTTTAAATACTCACTTCCAAAACATTTAACAAAATAAGAAGATTCTAAATAAAAAAGATCGACTTTTCTGCTTAAATATGATTGTAAAAACATAGGTATTTGTTTATTAGCTATCATAGATAAGCTTGTGCTTTTCTTTGAAGAAGATAATTCATTTTTAATTTCTTTTAAATTAAAAGGTTGCATATGTTTGTAAATTATTTTCTTGCTCTTAATAAATAATAAGAATACAATGATACTTCTATATACAAAAATCAAAAGAATTCCGCTAAAACCTCCTGAAAGACCATAAAATAATTCTTCATTATATTTATCACTTGCAAATATACTTGTAAAAATAAAACTTAACGCAGCAAGTATTATACCTATAAGTGCAACAATTAGATATTTTAGAGCTCATTGTTTTAATCTCAAATAATTTTGCAAAACTGTTTTATAGAGATTTCTTTTAAGCAGAGATTTTGAGTTGGTATTGCCACTTAATATTTCGTTTGTTTTAATAATAATTAAAGTCAGCAGTCTATTTTTATCTTCGCTAAATGCGAGTGTAATTAAAATAAGAAATAGATACAGACCTAAAAATGGGTAAAAAATAGTTAAAAACATATGTTCCTTTGGTTGAATTTTTTTATTAATTAAACGATATGCAAAAATAAATGATATTTACAAAATGCTCAAAGTGAGTTAATAAAATTATACTCTCTTAAGGCAATCAAGATAAACTCGTTAACATTTATTCAAGCATTGATAGTTCTTTTAAATGTAAATAAGCATTAAAATAGTATTTTCAATTCTCTTCATAAAAAGGAGAATTAGAATCATTTATAAACGTAATCAAAACCGCATAAACACATCTGATTTTGTGAAAATTTTTAAAAATCATTTTTAACACATCTAAGTTTGTTTCAGTTATTCATTTCCCTTCTTCACTAGTTGTAATAAAATAATAAATTGCGAGATGGCTCATATCAAAAGCATTGTTGTTTGGGTTAATCCAAAATTTTCTCTTTATAGATAAAATCGATCACTTTTTATCTATATTTTCTTCCAAAATATTATCAAACATCTTTGAATTAATTTTTACCTTCTCTAGCATTCTATTTACAAGAATTGTGTTAAAAATGTCTTTGAAAGTAAAATATATTAAAGCAAACATAAATGCTAGATGTATAAAACAGAAAATAAAATCAAAAACAATCAAAGTTTCTAAAGAACTGAATTTATCAGTGTTTTCAAAATAGTTTTTGAAAACAAAAAAGTATACTGACAACACTATGATAAAAAACAAAATAAAAATGCTATTCGCTATAATGTAAAATTTTATACGTTTAGTTATTAAATTAGCACCTTTCAAAAAATCTTCAGGAATTGGATAATTTTCTTCAAAAGAAAAATAAAGTTTATTTACAATTTGCTTAAATAAATGTTTAAAAAAATTTCATTTAAAAAGATTTGTTACTCTGAATGTCATAAAAAATAAAAATGCCACTGTTGTTAAAATAGAAATTAATCCTACTCAAAATAGAATATTCATACTAGTTTTTTAGTTCCTTATAAAAATTTATTACTTCCTGATGATAAAAAGAAAAATAAATAGATTGAGGATTGTCAATATCTTTTAAGATAATTGGCATTATCATTACAAAGTCCGTTCCATAATAATCGTATAACATACCAAAACTAAGCATAAACAATGTTTTGTGTTTTCATACATATCTTTTTACAAAAAATGAGATTTGAACATCCTTTAAATCATCGAAATTGTCGTTAATTTCTTTTTGGAAATGAATGATATTTTCTTTACCAATCTCATTTTTATTCATGGCTTTTTTAAAAGTTCTTAAAAATCTTACAAATGTAGAAGTTATAAAGAAAGTTCTAATTAAAAATATCCCATAAACACCAGTTATTACTAAATCTAATACGAAATAAATAAATAGTTCTTTCATGTTGGGTATAACCCAATATAAATAAAGTGAAGTTCAACTAAAATAAATTATTATTATGCTAATGTAAGATAAAGAAAACTTTTTGATTTTAAAATAAATTATCAACAGAGCATTTTTAAAGTCTCCGTTTAGGGTTTCCCTATCTTTTAAAGATTTTTTAATTTTTTCCTTAGCCATTAATGCTATAAAAGTTGGGGTGTAATGGCTAGATTCTAAATTAATTATTAAAATAAACCCTATAAACGAACAAATACCTCAAAGAACATGAGCAAATATTAAGAGCATTGAATTAACCTAAATTATCTTCTTTTATAGAATTTGGTAATTTTTTAATATATCAAATTCCCAATTTAGAGTTGTAAACTTTTGCAAGTCTTCACAATTTTAATTTTCATTCTGGTTCATTAAGCATTTGACCTAATGTTTTGATTTCATTGGTTTCTAAATTTTTAAAAACTAAGTTTCTTCCTCCATGTCCTCCGTTATTATAGTAATCTGTTTGAGGTGTTTCGTCAATAACAACTCATTCTACTTTCTTATAATTATTAATAAGTTGACCTAATCGAATTATTTCGTCACCTATATCCGATGATACATTTTTTATTTTGTCAATTCTTTTATTTTGTTCGGCCAAATCAAAAGATGTGGTAATTAGTGTAAAAACATCTAAAGTTCCTCCAACAACAGTAATTTTACCTGCAAATGTTTGAATAAATTTAACCGAGTCCTTTAGTGTTCTAGCCATCATCAATCCTTCGATACTTAGAGACGATAATTTTCCGAGTGTACCGAAAGCATTAGACACAGAAAACCCAAGAGAAGCTATTCCTGCAGCTGTTATCACTTTGTTTTCATTTCCATATATTTCTAATAGTCTTTTAGAACTAAATGATACTTTTCTAATACGATCAACATTGAATGATTGACTATTTACAGCTATGGAAAGTGCAGTAGAGACAGCACTTGCTCAAGGTAATGCGGATATAGCGAAAACGTTAACAAAAGGTAAAAAAGACATGACAGATAATGTAACTACAGTAGCCGCAGCCGCAATAAGGGCGATTCTTAAGTTTTTTAGCAATTCCTCTTGTTTAAGTAATACTTCATCTACGTTTTTCTTAAATTCTGCGAACTTTTTCATTTTTTCTTCTAGTTCAGCAATTTTAAAATAGATGGTTTTTGAATTAACTTCTCCTTCTATTATATTGACCTTGTATCCGTTTTTAACATCTGTGTATTTAACGCTTAATTTTTTATTAAACTCTTTAGTCAAAGCATCATTTTTTTTGAATTCTTTTTTAATTTTTATAAATTCTTTTTTCAAACCTTGTTTCAATTTTGAATCTACAATTGTTTTATCTGAATTTAAAGCAATATTTTTCTGATTCTCTGTGATTACCCCAGTTTTTTCTAAATGATTTAGAACACTGTTTTTTAATTCAGAAAGATTTGAATCAGTTAAAGAGTTAACAAGTTTTGTAGAACTCATTTTTTTATCAATGATTTTAGAATCTATATCATTTAATAAATTTGGATTAGCTTGTGCAATACCTTCAGCCACTTTCATAATATCTATTTCTGGCTTTTTGGTAGTGTTATCTTGCGCTTGCAAATTATTTGGAGTAGCGTTTGTTGCAATAACTGATGTTAAATTAGAAACATTAGCAACAGGTTCTCCGATTTTAAATAAGATTTTTTTCATATTAGTCCTTAATAAGTATTATTGGAAGTAATTCCACTTTAAATTATACTCTTTTATTAAATTTAAATGCTTATTTAGACTAAATTAAAAAACACACTCCAGTAAAGAGTGTGAATTAAATTATTTATGTGTAATTAAAGATTAAATTAAATTGCAATTAAACAAGTTCAATGATTGCCATTCTTGTAGCATCACCAAGACGTTTAGGAAGTTTGATAATTCTTGTGTATCCACCATTACGTTCAGCGTATTTAGGTGCTACAACTTCAAATAAAACTTTGATTGCGCTAAGACCGTCTTTGTTTTTAATGTCACGAACATAAGCTGCAACAGCTCTTCTGTTAGCTAAAGTTGGGTTTTTAGCTTTTGTGATCATTCTTTCTGTGTGTCTTCTAAGTTCTTTTGCTCTAGTTAAAGTAGTTGTGATTCTCCCGTTTACAACAAGTTCACTAACAAGTGAACGCATTACACCATTTCTTCATTTTGTGTCACGTGAATAAATTTGTGTTGGATTTGCCATATTACTCATCCCCCTCTTTTAGTTTGAATCCGTATTCATGCAATTTTTCAATGATTTCGTTTAATGATTTTGAACCCAAGTTTTTGGTTTGTTCAAGTTCTTCATATGTCATTTTAGCAATATCGCTAAGTTTAGTCTTTTTAATTCTTCTAAGTGCGTTTAATGAACGAACTGATAAGTTAATTTGATTAATATCAATTTCTGGTGATTCGTTTCCTTCTTCAAGAACTTCTTCTTCTTTGAAAATATCCACTTTCATTGCATCCACGTCTCCAATAACTGCAAAGTGTCCAATTAAGATTTCTGCAGCTTGTTTAAGAGCTTCTTTAGGACGAATAGTTCCATCAGTTCTAAGGTTTAATTCAAGTTCTTCCTCAATTTGTGGTGATGCTGAGTTAAGTTCTTTAACTGTGTAATTTACATTTTCAATTGGTGAAAAGTTTGAGTCCACAGCAATTAATTTTCCTTTTCTGATGCTTGATTGAAGTTTGTCTTCAAGTTTAGCAATTAAAAGTTTGTTTTCTTCAAAAGAAGTAAATCCTCTACCTTGGCGAAGGAACATTTCAAGTTTTAGTGCACTTTTTGATTGTACAGTAGCAATGTCCACTGTTTGATCAACTACTTCAATTTTTGGGTGTGAAGTAATTTCTAATGCACGAGCTTTGATTTTACCAGTTGTTTCAATAACAAGTTCAGCTTTAACGATTTCATCCATTGCTAAAAGTTCTGGATTGTAGCTAAAACGAACTTTTCTTAAATTCATTAAAAGACTTGGCACGTCTTCCACCACATCTTTGATGGTTTGGAATTCGTGTTCTACACCTTCGATTTTAACCGCAAAAGGTGCAAGAGATGTAATGTTTGATAAAAGAACTCTTCTTAAAGCCACTCCTAAGGTATTACCAAACCCTCTTTCAAGTGGTTTAAGTTGAACTGTTAAGTTAAAATCACTATCATTGTTTGCAGATGTTGTTTTTTGTAGGTAATCTAGTTTTGTCATTTTTTCCATATTAACCTCTTTTTCAAACTATTTTTTAGCACGTTCACGTTTAAGTACACGTTTTGGTGGTCTTGTACCGTTGTGAGGTGTAGGAGTTACATCTTTAATTTCAGTAACAGTAATTCCTGAAACTTCGATTTGTTTTCTTGCAGCATCTTTACCTGCTCCAAGTCCTTTTAATTCTACTTTAACAGATTTAACACCGTGTTCTTTAGCTGCTTCAGAAGCTGCTGCTGCAGCAAGACCTGCTGCATAAGGAGTTTTTTTCTTGGTTCCTTTGTAACCGATTGCTCCAGCTGAGCTTCAAGCAATTACATTACCTTGTTCATCAGCAAAAGTAATAATGGTGTTGTTGTTTGTTGAGTGAATGTGAGCAACAGCTGTTGTTATATTTTTTTTCTTAGTTTTACGAGCCATTATCTATTTACCTTTCTTTCCAGCAACAGTTTTTCTAGGACCTTTACGTGTACGAGCATTCTTTTGAGTTGATTGTCCACGTACTGGAAGTCCTTTTCTGTGTCTAATTCCACGGTAACATTTAATTTCCATTAAACGTTTAATGTTAAGGTTAACTTCTCTTCTTAAGTCCCCTTCAGTCATGTAGTCTTTAGCTGCTTCTCTAATACGTGAAAGTTCTTCTTCAGAAAGACTTTTTACACGAGCGTCTTCACTAATTTGAGCTTTTGCACAAATTTCTTTAGCGATTGTTCTTCCGATTCCGTAAATGTATGTAAGAGAAATTACAACACGCTTGTCATTAGGAATCTCAACGTTTAAAATTCTAGCCATTTAATTTATCCTTTCTGATTATCCTTGTCTTTGTTTGTGTTTAGGGTTTGAACAAATAACACGAATAATTCCTTTACGTTTGATAATTTTGCAATCTTTACACATTGTTTTAACACTTGCTCTAACTTTCATTTAATTCTCCTTTATTTGTGACGGTAAGTGATACGTCCTTGAGTTAAATCATAAGGACTCACTTCCACATCAACTGTATCTCCAGGTAAAATACGAATATGATTTACCCGCATCTTTCCTGAAATGTGAGCTTTAATTACTACACCGTTTTCAAGTTCTACTGAATATAAATCAGCTGAATAGGCTTCCTTGACTACGGCTTTAAATTTGATAGCATCTTTTGCCAAATTAAATTCCTTTCGTTAATACTACTGCTTTACCGTTTTTAATTAACACAGTATGCTCATAGTGTGATGTTTTGCTTTTATCATGTGAAGCAATTGTTCAACCATCACTTAACGTTTTAATTCTTGGACTTTGGGTAATCATTGGTTCAATGCATATAACCATTCCATCTTTTAAAAGCATTCCAGTTCCTTTTTTACCATCATTAGGAACGTTTGGATCTTCATGGAGGTTTAAACCAATCCCGTGTCCACAAAATTCATCAGGAGTGTAATAACCAGCGGCTTTAATATACGAACCAATCGCATACGAAATATCACCAATTCTTGCTCCTTTTTTGATTGCTTTTATTCCAGCATCAAAAGCTCCTTTGGCTACATCAATTAATTTTTGATCAGCTTCAGAAATTTTTCCAACACCCATTGTAAAAGCACTATCAGAATTGTATCCTTCTCATTTACATCCAAGATCAACACTAAGCAGATCCCCTTCTCGTAGGATGTAATCACTTGGGATACCATGGATCAATTCATCATTTACAGATATGCAAGCTGTCGCAGGAAAACCGTATAATCCGAGAAAGGCAGGTTCGGCTTTGCGTTTTTTTATTTCATTAAAAGCTAATTGATCAATTTCTTTTAATGAAACCCCTGGTCTTACAAAGTCATAAATAATTGCTTTGACTTCTGCCAAGATTTGACAGCTTTTGGTAATTTTTGCTATTTCTTGTGGCGTTTTAATTAAACTTTTTTTCATAATAAAAAATATACTTTTTTAAAGTATATTCATTTTATCATTTTATTTGATTTTTTCAAGGACTTTTTTAGCGATAACTTCAGGAGTTTCTACTGCTTCAATACGAATTAGCATTCCTTTTTGTTGATAATATTCAATTAAAGGACTAGTTTGTTTGTTGTAAATATCCAATCTTAATTTAATAGCTTCAGGTTGATCATCTTTACGAGTAATTAAAGTTTCTCCATCCAAATCACAAGTTTCAGCTACTTTAGGAGGTTGGAATTTTACATGATAACCGCTTTTACATTTAGGGCAACTTCTACGTCCGCTAAGACGCTCTAAAATCACATTTTCTGGTGCTACAAGTTCAATGGCAACAAATTCCAAATCTTTAAGTGAAGCTAAGAAATTAGCTTGTTCAATGGTTCTAGGATATCCATCTAAAATGAATTTGTCATTGTTTTGTTGCAACTTGTTAATAGCATTCAAAACGATGGAATTAGTAATTGAATCAGGCACGTAACCACCAGTTGTTACAATTTGTTCCACTTGCAAGCCAAGTTCTGTTTTATTGGCAATTTCTTCTCTAAAAATGTTTCCTGTAGAAACATGTTTTAAAGGACTGATTTTAGTTAGAATATTAGCTACAGTTCCTTTTCCAACACCAGGTTGTCCCATAAAAATTAAATTTTGTTTTATCATAATAATCCTCTATTATCAATATCGTATTTTTCTCTATCAATTAAGTATTGTCTTGATTGTCTTTTGGCTTTAGCTAATCTTGAAGATTTTAATCTTGCAGTTAATTGAGCCACTGTCTCTAAGGCTACTGAAACTAAAATCATTAGCGAAGTTCCTCCAAAAGAAATAGCTGCAGGAAGACCTAACAAGATTTGTATAAATTGCATTGAAGCTAAAATTACTAAGTAGAAAGCAGAAAATAAGCTAAGTCTAAACACAATTGCAATTAAGTAATCTTGTGTTTCCTCTCCGGGTCTAACCCCTGGAATAAAGGTTGAATTTTTTGCAAAGTCTTCAGCAATTTTATCAGCACGTGATTGTTGAAGTCCTAAAATAATTGAAAACACAAAGGTAATTCCCACTAGCAATGATAATCCTATTGGTCTAGTAAATTGCAATTCCGTGTTGATAAATTGCTTTGATGCACTTGTATTTGGCAATAAGTTGGCAATCATTGATGGGAATGAAAGCACCATCATAGCAAAAATAATCGGCATAATTCCACCAGGATTAAGTTTTATTGGTAATTTACCCATTTCTTTAAGCGATTTACTTCTACCGGCTCCAATTTGTTGAATTGGTACTAAACGCTCAGCATTGTAGACAATTGCTAAAATTACGATAAAAATAAAGTAAATTAACACATAAGTTAAGAAACTAATAATTCCAACTAATGTTCCATTAGAATTGCTAATGTCACCAATGAAGTACTTAAAAGCAGATTGGAATTGATATGGTAAACGAATAGCAATACCAGTAAAAATAATTAAACTAGTTCCATTACCAATTCCTTTATTGGTTATTTGCTCTGAAATAAATAAAGCAAATAATGAAGCTGCTGTAAGAATCATTGGAACAATGAAGTATTCTAAAGCCACTGAACTAAATGCATTAGTATTAACAATTTCTATAAAAGGATTTTGTCCAGCAGCAAGTGATTTCATTAAAAACACAGCTTGAGGATAAGCGATTACTAATGTAATAATACGAGTGATGATATTGATTTTTTTCCGTCCATGAGGACCCGATTGTGAAAGTTTATAAATCGGAGGAAAAATTGGAGTTTGCAAAATCATCATGATAAGGGAAGCGTTAATGAAGGGACTAATTCCTAAGGCAAAAAGCGAAAATTGCCTGAGACCTCCTCCACCAACTAAGTTTAAAGTATCCACAAATGAGTTACTTGAATTCCCAAGTGATGAATTATTAGCTAATTTAACAAATGGCACAGTAATTGTTGTTCCAATAACAAATACAGCTAAAAGTAAGAAAGTATAAATAACCTTTCTTATTATTTCTTTGGAACTTCAAAATTCTTTTCAGTTGTTTCTTGCTTTATAGAGCAATCTAGAAAAGGTGAAAGTTAAATTTCTCATGTAAAATTCTGACCTTTCTAAAAATACTTTCTAATTATACTAAATAAATATTTTTTTAATTGCGTTATTTGTGTATTTTAGATGTCTTTCAAAGCATAAAAAAATGTGCCCATCTGGCACTTATGCGCTTTGAAAACTGAATAGTAAAATAATAATTTATTAAAATGTTTTGAAGTACATCTTAACTTTTAAACCTATCAATTTATTAGTAATGGTCAGCTGAATGTATTACTACACTTACACTTCCATCCTATCAACCTCGTAGTCTACAAGGAATTTCAAGGGAATACTTATCTCTGAGGAGGCTTCCCACTTAGATGCTTTCAGCGGTTATCCTTTCCGTACTTAGCTACCCAGCTATGCTCCTGGCGGAACAACTGGAACACCAGCGGTACGTCCACTCCGGTCCTCTCGTACTAAGAGCAGCTCTCATCAATATTCCAACGCCCACATCAGATAGGGACCGAACTGTCTCACGACGTTCTGAACCCAGCTCGCGTACCGCTTTAATTGGCGAACAGCCAAACCCTTGGAACCGACTCCAGCTCCAGGATGCGATGAGCCGACATCGAGGTGCCAAACCTTGCCGTCGATGTGATCTCTTGGGCAAGATAAGCCTGTTATCCCCAGGGTAACTTTTATTCGTTGAGCGACTGCCGTTCCATGACGTACAGCCGGATCACTAAGTCCTGCTTTCGCACCTGCTCGACTTGTAGGTCTCGCAGTCAAGCACACTTCTACCTTTGCGCTCTACATATGGTTTCTGACCATATTGAGTGTACCTTTGAACGCCTCCGTTACCTTTTAGGAGGCGACCGCCCCAGTCAAACTACCCACCACGCACTGTCCCCCTACCCGATTCAGGGTAGCAGGTTAGAAACTCAACATACCAAGGGTGGTATTTCAAGGACGACTCCATCAAGGCTAGCACCTTGACTTCAAAGTCTCCCACCTATCCTACACATGTTAGGCCAAGTTCCAATACGAAGTTGTAGTAAAGCTCCATGGGGTCTTTTCGTCTTGATGCGGGTACCCAGCGTTTTCACTGGGACCATAATTTCACCGAGTCTAGTGTTGAGACAGTTGAGAGATCATTGCGCCTTTCGTGCAGGTCAGTATTTAGCCGACAAGGAATTTCGCTACCTTAGGACCGTTATAGTTACGGCCGCCGTTCACCCGGGCTTCACTTCAACGCTTCGCTAAAAGCTAACGCATCCGCTTAACCTTCGGGCACTGGGCAGGCTTCACCCCCTATACTTCACCTTGCGGTTTAGCAGAGAGCTGTGTTTTTGATAAACAGTTGCCCCTCACAATTTACTGTGGCCTAGTAAACTAGGCACCCCTTCTCGCGAACTTACGGGGTCATTTTGCAGAGTTCCTTAACACTAGTTTTCTCGCTCGCCTTAGAATACTCATCTTGGGGACGTGTGTCCGTTCTCGGTACAGGTACCTATAACTTTAACGCTTAGAAGCTTTTCTAGGAAGCATGAAATCACACAATTTGGCATAAGCCTATGCATCACTTCTCCCGGTTATAGAACACGCATTTAACTATGTTCACCAGTAAAAGCTTACCCCCAAATCCGTTAATGGGTAGTGCTATCCTTCTCCGTCACTCCATCACTGGTTATAGATAGTACAGGAATATTAACCTGTTGTCCATCGGATACGCTTTTCAGCCTCTCCTTAGGTCCTGACTAACCCTGGGTGGACGAACCTTGCCCAGGAAACCTTCCCCAATAGGCGTCGTAGATTCTCACTACGAATCGTTACTCATACCGGCATTCTCACTTCTAATCGCTCCACCAGTCCTCACGGTCTGACTTCGCCGCAATTAGAACGCTCCTCTAACGTACTTTCGTACCCGTGGCTTCGGTATTGTGTTTACTCCCGTTACATTATTGGCGCAGGGTCTCTTGACTAGTGAGCTATTACGCACTCTTTAAAGGATGGCTGCTTCTAAGCCAACCTCCTAGTTGTTTATGAAACCCCACAACCTTTCTGACTTAACACAATTTTGGGACCTTAGCCGACGATCTGGGTTGTTGCCCTCGCGAGCCGGGACGTTAGCACCCCGGTTCCGACTGCATGACAATACACAATGGTATTCGGAGTTTGATTATAGTCAGTACCGCTAGGCGCGGCCATTCCATATTCAGTGCTCTACCACCAAAGTTTAACATCACACGCTAGCCCTAAAGCTATTTCGAGGAGAACCAGCTATCTCCAAGTTCGATTGGAATTTCTCCGCTATTCACAAGTCATCCGGGCACTTTTCAGCGTACTACGGTTCGGCCCTCCACTTGGGATTAACCAAGCTTCAGCCTGCTCATGAATAGATCACATGGTTTCGGGTATATGTCATCATACTAAACGCCCTATTCAGACTCGATTTCTCTACGGCTCCGCTTTTCTCCACTTAACCTCGCATGATAACATAACTCGCCGGTCCATACTGCAAGATGTACGCCATCACCCATTAACGGGCTCTGACTAATTGTAAGTAAGTGGTTTCAGAATCTATTTCACTCCCCTCCCGGGGTTCTTTTCACCTTTCCCTCACGGTACTAGTTCACTATCGGTGTCTGGTTAGTATTTAGCCTTACCGGATGGTCCCGGCAGATTCAGACAGGGTTTCACGTGCCCCGCCCTACTCAGGATACTATCAGAAGATTTTGCCATTTCGCATACGGGAGTCTCACCCTCTGTGCTTTAGTTTCCCAACTAATTCTGCTATAACAAAATTTTGTAACTTCATGTAGATAGTCCTACAACCCCAACATATGTTGGTTTGGGCTCTTCCACGTTCGCTCGCCGCTACTGATGGAATCATTATTTATTTTCTCTTCCTGTTGCTACTAAGATGTTTCAGTTCACAACGTGTCTCGTCTGCAGCGACTATATATTCATCGCTGAGCAGTTAGGCTTTCCCCTAACTAGGTTTCCCCATTCGGAAATCCCCGTATCGTAGCGTATATCCAGCTCCACGAGGCTTATCGCAGGTAATCACGTCCTTCATCGACTTCCAGACCCAAGGCATCCACCACAAACTCTTACTTATTTAAAAGTTATGTATTTTCCTATTGTTGATGTATTCAAAGACATTTTAATAAATTATTATTGCTAATAATTATCAACTCGGTATCACAAAACAAATTGACTAATTGTTTTTTTGATGTCGTTGTTATATTAATTTATCTTTACTATTCAGTTTTCAAAGAACATAATGAGAGAAAGTTCTCTCAAAACTAGATATATCATTGGACTACTTCAATGTACATGACCAAATGTTAATAATAGTCTTAAGGTAAAGTTAGTTAATTAATTAACTAATAATTGTACTCCGTAGAAAGGAGGTGATCCATCCCCACGTTCTCGTAGGGATACCTTGTTACGACTTAACCCCAGTCACCAGTCCTGCCTTAGGCGGTTGTTTCCGTAGTTAACAAAACCGACTTCGGGCATTACCAGCTCCCGTGGTTTGACGGGCGGTGTGTACAAGACCCGAGAACGTATTCACCGTAGCGTAGCTGATCTACGATTACTAGCGATTCCGACTTCATGAAGTCGAGTTGCAGACTTCAATCCGAACTGAGAACGGTTTTTTGAGATTTGCTCCACGTCGCCGTATTGCTTCTCTTTGTACCGTCCATTGTAGCACGTGTGTTGCCCCACTCGTAAGAGGCATGATGATTTGACGTCATCCCCACCTTCCTCCCAGTTACCTGGGCAGTCTCCTTAGATCATCTAACTAAGGACAAGGGTTGCGCTCGTTGCAGGACTTAACCGAACATCTCACGACACGAGCTGACGACAACCATGCACCATCTGTCATTCCGTTAACCTCCACTATATCTCTATAGCTTTGCGGAAGATGTCAAGAGTGGGTAAGGTTCTACGCGTATCTTCAAATTAAACCACATGCTCCACCGCTTGTGCGGATCCCCGTCAATTCCTTTAAGTTTCACTCTTGCGAGCATACTACTCAGGCGGATGATTTAATGCGTTAGCTGCGCCGATGGTGTCCATCAGCTAATCATCATCGTTTACGGCGTGGACTACCAGGGTATCTAATCCTGTTTGCTCCCCACGCTTTCGTCTCTCAGTGTCAGTGTATTCCCAGTTAATTGCCTTCGCCATGTTGGTGTTCTTCCTTATATCTACGCATTCCACCGCTTCACAAGGAATTCCATTAACCTCTAAATAACTCTAGTTTGCCAGTATCCAACGCGATTTGGGGTTGAGCCCCAAGTTTTGACGCCAGACTTAACAAACAACCTACAGACGCTTTACGCCCAATAATTCCGGATAACGCTTGCAACCTATGTATTACCGCGGCTGCTGGCACATAGTTAGCCGTTGCTTTCTGACAAGGTACCGTCAAGGCAATAGCATTTCCTCTACTGCTTTTTCTTCCCTTATAACAGCAGTTTACAACCCGAAGGCCGTCATCCTGCACGCTGTGTCGCTCCATCAAGCTTTCGCTCATTGTGGAAAATTCCCTACTGCTGCCTCCCGTAGGAGTCTGGGCCGTATCTCAGTCCCAGTGTGGCGGTTCAGTCTCTCAACCCCGCTAAACATCATCGCCTTGGTAGGCCATTACCCTACCAACTAGCTAATGTTCCGCACCCCGATCCTCTAGTGAAGCAAACGCTCCTTTTATATTATCAACATGTGTTAATAATAAGTATCCGGCATTAGCGCTAATTTCTCAGCGTTATTCCAATCTAGAGGGCACGTTAAGTACGTGTTACTCACCCATTCGCCGCTAAGTTCTAAAAGAACTCCGCTCGACATGCATGTATTAGGCACACAGCCAGCGTTCATCCTGAGCCAGGATCAAACTCTCGAAAAAATTGACTGTCATGTATTTTGTATATATCTAGTTTTCAAAGAACTTTTGCAATGTTTGCTTTCTAATTATACATATAAAAATTTTTTTCAAAAATATTTTTTATTTCTTTTTTTAGATTAGCAACTTAGTGCTTAATTATTATAATGCAAACAAATTATTTTCTAAGCAAAAAGATGTAATTAAATAATAAATTATTTCATCGACTTCTGAAACAGGTAATTGAACATATTCTTTGGTGTCATTTAATAATATATATAAACGCTCTAGCAAGAGTGAACTATAAGATTTTGTTGAATGCTTTGAACATAAAAAACCTTTAATTTTAAAATCAAAATAAGTTACATTATTATTTGAACACTCTAAGCAAGAAGTTAAATTAAAACTTAAATCATAATATTTTAATAAAGCCTTCAAAAAGCAATTAAAACTTTGATAAAAGTTCTCATCGTTAATATAACTTACAATTTCTAAGTAAATATTAATAAATTCATTTTGAAAATGAATGTTTTTAACTAAATCATGAACACGACTTAGAAAAGTAAAGGATTTCTCATTACCCAATTCATATTTAAATAACAATGTCGCTTTTTTTAAACGTCCCACTTTGTTTGTTTGACGAGCTTGAAAATATTCAAACTCACATAAAGCTCCATAAATTAAATTAGCAGCATTTTTGGATGTTGGTTTATTTAAACCTTGTGCAAATAATGTAAGCTGACCTTCAGTGGTTAAAAAAGTTACTAAAAATTCGTTTTCACTAAGTTCTTTTTTATAAATAAAAATTCCTTTATTAATAGTAGTGGTAGAAAGCATTACTAATAATTATATTTAAGTATTAAAAAATCATCTCAATTGAGATGAAATTATTCTTCATTGACAGGTTTATTTTTTTTACGCTTAAATAAACGATTATATTGAGTGGAAGTGACATATAAATAGCCATCGACTTTATGTAAATTCCCAATGCTAATAAAAGCATTTTGATCCACACTTCGAGCCACTTCGATAAATTTAGCTGCATCAATAAATAAGCAAGTGGTAGAAATAATTTGTTGAGGTTCTTTAGTATATCCTCCAATAACTTGAGATACACTTGTAGCAAAACGATAATCTTTAAGCAAGTTGACCTGTTGAATAATTTCTCAAGGCTTACTTGAAATAATTTCAACTTTGACCATTTTAAATTTGGGAAACAAAATATTTAAAAATCACCCATTAAATAACACCATCAACAATCCCGCCACAAATGCAGGGCTAAAGAGATTTTGCATTTCTCAGCTATTATTTTGAAGTCCATTTGTTAAGTAACTTCCTAAAAAGTAACTAAATAAAAATGATACTAAATGCAAAATCATTAATAAAGGCCCGACATTTTTGAATTTTTTGTGTGATAAATAAACACTTAAAATATCAAAACCTCCTGAAGAAGAATCAATAATAAGCAAAATAGCTGTGCATACTGCTTGAATTGCTCCTCATAAAAGAGCATAGAAAATAAGTGAAAAATCAGAAAAAGTTCCACTAGACCAAGTTACTAATTGATGTTCATTTAATTTACCGAACATATATAAAGGCTCAGTGTTAGTAATAGAGTTACTAATAATTAATCCCGTAATTGAAACAGTGCTCATAAAAATTAAGTTAAGTAAGGTAAAACGCTTTCCAATGAATTTTCATGATAGAACAAATAGTGGAATGTTAGCAATTAGATTTAACATTCAGAAAATTACATTATAAACAACTAGTTTGTTTTCATAGTTGTGCAACAGCTGAAAACTTAATCGAGCCACTGATTGGGAAATGGCTGCAATTCCCATTTCATATAAACCAGTAATTTGAACAATTAAATATTGAAATAAAGCAAAAAAGATCGCAATAATTAAGGTAAAAATAATTTGTCACTTTAGTGACTTTACCCGATAAAAAGTTCCAAAGGTAAGCAATGATTGCTTAATTTTAGCACGTTTTACTTCAACAACTTTTTCATATGCTACTGTTAGTTCTTGAGTATCAAAATGATCTTTCTTCATATAGGTATTATAATGATTTTTTCAAAAGAAAAACTCGCTTTACAAGCGAGCTCAACTCTTATTTAATTGCATTTAAAATAGTTTGTAAATGTAATTCTTTAGTTGAAGGAATATTTAAAGTAGCTCCTTTAAATAAATGTTCACTTCCAGCAGGAACAATTGCCACTGAATGCATTTGGGCTTTTATGATTCCTTCAAGTCCTGAAGGGGCATCTTCAAATCCCACACATTCTTGTGGGGTTAAATTAATTCCTACTGCTGCAGCTACAAAAATATCTGGAGCTGGTTTTCCATGTTTGATATTTGCAGGATTTACAATAAAATCAAAGTACTCTTTAAGACCAATTTTTTCCAAAATAAGTGGAGCATTATAAGAAGAAGAAGCAATAGCTAATTTGTAATCATGTGCTTTAAGTTCTTTTAAAAACTGCTCAACCCCTGGCAAAATTGCGCTTGAGTTTAATTCGGTGTGGAGCATTTGTTTGTATTGTTCATTTTTGTTAAAACACATTTGTTCAATTAAAGCATCATCAAATTCATTTAATTTATTCTTTAATTTTAAAATCGCAATTAACGTGTTTTTACGAGGTAGCCCTTTAAGAGGTTCATTCTCTTCAGCGCTGTATTCAATATTGTATTTAGCTAATTCATGTTTTCAAGCTAAATAATGTAAGTGAGCAGTATCGGTAATTACGCCATCTAAATCAAAGACAAATCCTTTAATAGTAGTTTTCATTAAATTTGCACCTCATCAATTTTAAAGGTTCTTACTTCGCTTTCTTTGAAGTGGACATTTTCGTTTCCAATAATTAGTGCTTTGTTAGCTTCTTTAAGACATTTAACTTCAAAAGTCTTTTTGAATACTGAAACTAAAAATTCTCCATTTGCATAATTAAATTTGTATTTTAATGAATCTCACTTAGTTGGTAAATTAGGGTGAATGTGCATTTGATTATTGTGTCAATCAAGACCTCCAAACCCAAACACAATCATTTGTCAAATCGCAGCTAAACTTCCGGCATGAATTCCGGCATCTGAAGAGTGCATGTTTGTTCCTAAATCGATGTTAATACCGTATTTGAATAACTCATATGCTTTTTGCATTTTTCCTAAACGAGCAGCCTCAATGGTATATGTTGCTGGAGAAAGTGAAGAATCATGAGTGGTAATTGGTTCATAATAATCAAAGTTAGCTTCACGAACTTCTTTTGAGTATAAATGTGGCATTAAACTAGTTAAAAGCACAACGTCAGCTTGTTTAACTAATTGTGAACATAAACGTTTGTGCCCTTCTTTGGTGCTAAAAAGTTTTTTACCAGCATCTCCAAGCATTTGGAATGGAGATACATCAATTTTAGGCAATCCTAAGAATTGATCGTTTTCAGCAATCACTAAGTTTTCATTTGGTTGTTGTTGAATTAATTTAGCAGCTACTTCTCTCATTTTAGCCACATTAATTCTATAAGGAATTTTCTTAAGAATGCTTTTAAGAAGTTTTTTATCTTCTTTAGTTTGTGAAAGTTTGTCAATTACTTGTAACCCAAGTTCAATGTTGTATTGAGCAAATTTGTTAATGTAAGCGTTGTTATCAATGTTTCCTTTGTATTCATTTGGTCCCATTACATCTTTAATTGCATACATTCCATTACTTTGCAATTCGGCTCTATTGGTGTAAAAGTATGCTGTATCAATTAGCATCTCATAACCCATTTTTTGCATAAAATCTTCATCACCAGTCACTTGATAGTATTGGTTAATAGCAAAAGCCACATCTGCAGACACGTGAATTTCTTGTCTACGTGAAGCAATAGGTACTTGTTCACCAGTGACAACATCAGCTTGTCCTCAGTATGGACACACTTCACCTTCGGTAGGTCAAGCCATTTCTCAAGGGAATTGAGCCCCAAGTAAATTACTTTCTTCAGGACGAATTTTTTGTTCTTTGGCTTTAGCTCTAGCTCCTTCAATTCCTAAGTAACGGTAAGTAAGTAAATTTCTAACTACTTTAGGATTAGTAAATAGGTAGTTAGGGTTGATGAAAAACTCAGTATCTCAGTAAGTGTGTCCTTGATATCCTTCACCACTAAGTCCTTTTGCTCCAACATTTTTATAAATTGAATCTTGTGGCACAAAAGAGTTAAGATGAAAAATTCCAAATTCCAATGCTAAAGTATCATATTTAGCATCGTTGGTTTTTCCGTTAATTTCAACAAAAAATTGATTTCAAACTTTTTCTTGCATTGCTTTAATTGAAGCTTCTTTTAAAGTTTCGTATTTAGTTGAAAGCAATTCATTATGTTTTAAATTAGCATTAGCAATAACTTTGTCATTGTTTAATAGCTCGTGTTCTGAATCTACACTGGTGTGCACTGACATTAATTTAGTTAATTCAACAACATCACCTTTTTTAACTGTTAAATTAATTTTAAATCCTACTTTACGACGTGCCATTGTTACGACATAATCATCATTACCACTAGCTACTTTTTTGTTATTTACCTTAACATTGGTAATTAAATTATGCACGGCAAATTTGTTTGAGAAAGTAGTTTGTTGTTGCATTTGTACTGATTCTGTGGTAGGACGTGATTTTAAACCTTCGGCAAAGTGTTGTGATCCAGTGTTGGTTACTTGTCCGTTAATTGCTGGAAGTAAAGTTAAAGTTAGTTCTTTTTGTCCTCTAGCTAAACTTAATACTTCCACTCTGATGTATTGTGCATAAACGTTTTTATCATCTTGTGATACAAAACGTTCAAAGAACAACTTGAATTTCCCTTGTGGACGTTCAATTTCAACTTCTCTAGTTAACAGACCTTCTTTAATGTGTAAGGTTTTAACATATTTGTCTTCTTCGCTTAATTCTAATTGTTTTCCATTTAATAAAATTGGTGTTGTAACTAAATCAGCTAAGTTAGCTAATTCAGACACATCATCTGCAGAAGCTTTGTTAAAAATCCCATTAACAAAAAAATCTTCCTTGTTGTAGTAAGCTGGTTCTTCATCGGCGCTTCTAAGACCTAAGTATCCATTTCCTAAAGCAAAAATACTTTCGCTTTTAGCAGTTTTAGTTTTATCAAACTTAATTTGTGAAACAGTCTTTTTGTTTAAATCATATTTTAAAAAATCCATTGTCTCTCTCCTTGATTTTCTTATTTTTCAACAAGAACTGATTCATATGGTCTAAGTTTACCATTTGGAACTTTTTTATCTGATCATGAAGATAAAACGATTTGGTTTAAATCTTGATCTAATGAAAGTTCTTTATCAGTCATATTTAATATAAGCAACTATTTTTTGATTATCATCTCATCTAGTGATGGTAATTACTCCTGAATCTAATAAAGAAATATCTGATTTACCATAGGTTAATAATTGATGATAAGTTGATTTTCTTAGTTTAATAATTTCTTTGTAGAAATTCAAAATACTATTTGGATTTGCTAATTCATTGGCAACGTTGATGGTGTCAGCAAATCTTCCTTTTTTAATTCATGGAGTAGCTCCGCTGTTAAATCCAGCATTTACACTATTGTCTCATTGCATAATAACTCTACCAGCATCACGAGAGTTAATGTTTGAATAAAGCAACATTTCTTCTTCAGTATAAATTGGTTCTTTGTCCACCATATTAGCAAATGAATTGTGGGTATCCACATCTTTAAATTCTTCACGTTTCTCAAAATGAGTGTTTAAAAGACCAATTTCTTCTCCATAGTAAATACATGGAATTCCTTTAAGTAAAAATAACATCATTGCGTGAGTTTTAGCTGATTGGTTTCTAAAGGTAGTTTCTGAACCTCAACGTGAAATGCTTCTTGAAGTATCGTGATTTGATAAGAAGTTAGTAATCATTTCAGGTCTAATTAATTCGTCATTTTGGAAAGGTTTTTGTTGATTGACAAATTCATGATAATTTCAATTTGCATCATAACCATTTCTACCAGTTTGTCTTCCTCAACCAATTCATCATCATGCAAAGTTATAGTAATTATCTGAAACTTTATTGGTAATTCCGTATTCAATTAATTCATCATGTGAAATTGAGCTAGCTTCTCCTAAAGTGAATGCATCAGGTTTGTTATCAAATGCTAGTTTATTAAATTCTTTTAAATAATCAGTAGCTCCACTGCATCATGAAAAAGCACGATTGTTTTTGAATTCACTAAAGTTTTTTGAAACATGTTTAATAGCATCTAATCTAAATCCTCTTACACCAAGGTCATATCAGAAGTTAATAACATCAACCATTGCTTTAAGAGTATCTGGATGTTCTCAGTTTAGATCTACTTGTTCTTTAGCAAATAAGTGGAAATAGTATTTATTAACTGAAGGAACATATTCTCAAGCACTACCACCAAAAATTGATTCAGCTTCTTTTTCTTCTTCGTTTAATTCTTTTCTTCAAATGAAATAATTGTGTTCAACATTATCTTCAGATTCACATGCTTTTTTAAATCATTCGTGTTCATTTGACACGTGATTTAAAACAATATCCATGATAATGTCAATTCCTCTTTTTTTAGCTTCAGCTGTAAGTTCTTTAAAGTCTTCTAATGTTCCAAATTGTTTCCAAACATCTTTGTAATCTAAAACGTCATATCCTGCATCAACAAAGTTAGTTTGATAAATTGGACAAAGTCAAATTGCATTAATCCCAAGATCTTTTAAATAATCTAATTTGCTGGTGATTCCTTTTAAATCTCCATCACCATCGTTGTTAGAGTCCATAAATGATCTAGGAAAAATTTGATAAATAATTCTGTCTTCAAGTTTGATTGTTTTCATAATATTTCCTATTCTTTTATTTAGGTTTTTCTCTTTTAAAATAAGTATCGTAATTATAAAAAATGCTGTCTAAAATATCCATAAATTCTTGATAAGTCAAATCCGTAAATCAAGTATTTTGATATTTTCTTTGCTATGTAAAAAAACAAGGAAAACCCTGTTTTCCATTTTAATTTTCTTATTTAGTTTTTTTAAGTTGACACATTTTTTTACATGCGCATTTAACATGTTTTTTAACAAATTCGTAAGCTACTTTTGTTAAAGAACCACGTTTTGCTTGGTTTTTAGTAAATTCAAGTAAGTCTCTACGAATTTGAATTTTTTCTGAAGATTCAACTCAGTTTTTAAGTGAGTGTAATGTTTGGTAGTTAAATTCAGAAGTTAGTGAAATGGTGGTTTTAGCATCAAAAATATGAATTCTTGATTCCATTAAATACACTTCGACAATTTCACCGTTGTTGTATTTTTCATATGTACTGGTAATAAAAGTTAATTTTTGATCAGTACCTTCAATTAATCCATTGTATTGAATTTCGTTTCCTAAAAGTTCTTTTGAATCAACTTTAACTTTAAGAACTACATTATATGAATCTTTAACAACTTCATCAACCGCAATATCTTGTGGACGAATACCAAAAATAATCGCTTGTCCTTCTTCAATATTTTTACGTTTTGAAACAGGAATTTGAAGTTTTAAGTTTTCGGCTACAAAGTATCCATTTTCGTATTTTCCTGAAAGTAAGTTCATGGTTGGAGTACCAATAAATTGAGCAACAAATACGTTAGCTGGATTTTTATACACTTCTTCAGGAGCCCCAATTTGTTGTACAAATCCATCTGACATAATAGCAATTTTATCTGACATAGTCATAGCTTCAATTTGGTCGTGAGTAACATAAACTGTTCCAGCTCCAACTCTTTCGTGAATTTTTCTAAGCTCAGTTCTCATTGATGCACGTAATTTAGCATCTAAGTTTGAAAGAGGTTCATCCATTAAGAATAAGTTTGGATTCCCTACAATTGAACGTCCAAGTGCTACACGTTGTCTTTGACCTCCAGATAAAGCCGCTGGTTTACGATCTAAGTAGTAATCTAATCCTAAAATTGAACTAGCTTCTTTAATTCTAGCTTCAATGATTTCTTTTTTGTTATCTTTGGTTTTAGCTTCTTTGCGAGCTTGAGCAAGTTCTTTTAATTGTTCACTTAATTTAGCAATTTCGGCTTTAAATTCTTCTACACGACTTGATTGAGAAGAGATGAAATTCAATTCTTTTTCATTAGATTCATAAAGAGATTTTAGTCCATTTAATTTAAAGAAAGCTACCCGAGAAGATTTTTTGCTTTTATCTTTTAAATCATTGTAAGATTGTTCTTTTTTGTTAATTTTAGCAAGTAAGTTCTTTTGTTTTTCAACTAATTTATTGTAGTTAGTAATGTTGTTTACTAATGATTTAAGTGAATTAATGTAGTTTTTAGTGAAAATTTCTTTTTTGTAAAATTCTGCTTCTGCACCGATTTTAGCTTTATTTGCTTTAAGACCAAAACCGATGTTGTCTTTTACGGTTAAATGTGGGAAAAGAGCATAATTTTGAAACACCATTGTAATATCTCTATCAGAAGGTTCTGAGTGAGTAACATCAATTCCGTTAATTAATACTTTTCCACTACTTGGTAAATCTAATCCAGCAATAGCTCTAAGAGTAGTTGTTTTACCACAACCACTAGGTCCTAAAAGTGATAAGAATTCACCTTTTTTAAGATCAATTGAAGTACCAAACACAGCTTGAAAACCATTATCATAAACCTTATCCATGTTTTCGATTTTTAAAACATAATTTTGATCTTGAGCATTAAGCATGTCTTGTTCATGTTTTGCTTTAAGTTGTTCATATAACTTTTCAATATGCGAAGGTAATCCATTTGGATTTAAAACTTGATTATTTGATTTAAATTGCATAATAGTCTCCTTTATTTAATTGCTCCGTTGGTAATTCCTGAAACAATACTTTTTTGTAACACAATGAAGAATACAATCATTGGAATTACGATAATAATAAGTGCGGCACTTTGAGTTCCATATGAAGAACTAAATCCTGAAACGGTTTTTTGTAAAGCTGTAATTAAAGTTAATTCTTTTCCTTTGGCAGCTAAAAATAGGTAAGGAAGTAAGAAGTCATTTCAAATTCACATGGTGTTTAAAATTAAAATAGTTACAATAATTGGTTTAAGTAAAGGTAATACCACCTTAAAGTAAATACGAATTGGTCCATACCCTTCGACTTTAGAAACTTCTTCAAGTGAGAGAGGAATAGTACTAATAAATCCGTGCATCATGAAAATGCTTAACGCTAATCCAAATCCAGTATACATTACAACCATTCCGATTAAATTATCCAAATATAAGGTGTTCATAAATGATAACAATGGAAACATAATTGATTGGAATGGAATGATCATTGACATTAAGAATAAGTAAAATAGTGCTTTAGATCATCAAGTTTTGGCTCTAGCGAGTTGTCAAGCTGTGAGCGAACTTAATAAAATAATAATTAAATTTGATGCAACTGTTAAAAACAAGGTAATAAAGAAACTGGTAAAGAAGTCTAATGATTCAAAGGCTTTATCATAGTTTTTATCCGCACCAAAAGAATCACCGTCAAAAGTAAAAATATTTTGTGTCAAGTTAGCAGCTTCATTTTTAAAAGAAGTAAGTGCAATAATAATAAAAGGTAAAAGTCATAATACAGCAAAAGATACTATAAAAACAATTGTTGTAGTTCTAGCTGCGATAGTTGTGGGTTTAAGTCTTTTTTTGTTCATATTAAGTTTCCACCTCGAATTTTTTGCTGATATATACTTGCACAAATGATAAGAATGACACTAAGATAATGAAAATAACTGATTTTGCTTGTGAAACAGCATAGAATTTTTCAATTTGACCAGTTTGGAAAATATCCACGGCAATTAAACGATAATCTCTTTTGGCCACGTCAGTAATTGCATAGTTAAGGTCAAACATTTTAAATGAACCACTTAACACTAAGAAGAATGCGATAGTTAAAGCAGGAGCTAAAGCAGGGAAAACAACCGCTTTGAATGTTTGTCATTTTCCTGCTCCTTCAATGGCAGCAGCTTCTTCTAAGGTTTTATTAACATTTTGCAACGCTGCTATGTAAATAACCATAATGTAACCTGTCATTTGTCATGTGTACACAATTGACATTGCAAATAAAGCGCTATTTGGTGTTGCGGTAGTGAAGTTTTTCCCATTTAAATATTCGGTCACTGAAGGAAAAATTTCAGGTAAAAGTTGATTAAACATTCTTTGTCAAATATAACCAATTAAAATCCCGCTAATTAAATTTGGAATAAAGTAAATACTTCTAAGAATGTTTCTACCACGAATAAAGGTTTTATTAAGGATATATGCTAGTCCAAGTGCTAGGAAGTTAACTAAAACTAAGTTAATAATTGCAAATAGAACTGTATATCCAATTCTCTCTAAAAAGCCATTGCTTTTAAATGCGTTGGCAAAGTTTTTAAATCCAACAAACGCTAATGAAGCGTTTGGGTTTTCTCTATTTCAATCAGTAAATGAATAACCAATTGACATAATAGTAGGAATTAAAACGATGAGAGTAAAGATTATTAATGCCGGTAATACTAAACCGAAAAATCATCTTTTCTTATACATTTTGTCCTTTCGTTAATAAATGCCGGCTAGCGGCATTTATTCAAATTTGTGATTTGAGTTTATTTTCCACTTTCAGCTGCTGCTGTTTTAGCATCTTCAAGAGCTTTTCTGTAAATTGAAACCAATGAAGAAAGAGTTTGTCCTTGGTTTTGTGAACCTAAGTTTTGAATAAGTTCAATATAATCTGAGTTAGCATTGTTGAATTTTTCTGGGAAGTTAGTCATAACTCAAGTTGCAGTGTTTGCTCCTGTGTAGTTGTTTACAGAAGTAATAAGTTGGTTTGCTGATTCAACTTTAACTGATGTTGAAGCTGCATAAGGGTTTGATGAACCAATTTCGTTTGATAGGAATTTAATTCCTGTTTGTGTTTGGTATAAGAATTGTAAGAATAATTTTGTAAGCTCTTTCACTTGTGGATTGTTGTTTTCTGTTGTTGCTCCTCATCTGTGAGTTGCGGCTACGAAAATTGAGCTTTTTCCATTATCTACGTTTGCTATAGGAAGTGGTAAAAATCCAAAGTTTTTGTATTTTTTAGCTGTTTGTTTTAGTTGTGAGTACATTCAAGTACCGTTTTGGAACATTCCTGCTCTACCAATTGCAACATTTGTTGCAGCAACAGTTGAATCAACAGTTCCTTTTTCGAGTTGTGAATATTCTGGGTTGTATGCTTTATATGAATCAATTAATACATCTCTAAATGCTTTAACAGTATCTGCTGTAAAGATGTTTTCTGGGTGTTCTTTTAAATCAGCAACAACTTCGTTGTATTTGTCAGCGTGAATACCTTTAGATCCAAGTAATCTTGCTGATAAGACAGCGTTCATTGTGTGGCTTGAAATAGGTCAGATGTTTCCACCTTCTGCTTTTGATACGTTGTAGAATGGTTGAACATTTGCGTCTTTTAATTTAGCTGAAATAACTTCAAATCCTGCTGCTGTTAAATCACCTGATAATACATATAATTTACCGTCTTTTTCAACAGTTCCATTGTAGTTTTCGGTTGGTTTTGTTAATGAAACACCATCAGCTGAATATGTTGTAGAATCTCCAAATGATTTACCTTCTAAAACCATAATTCCTTTTTCAGCAAATAAATCTTTGTTGTAGATGATTCCGTAAGATTCTTCTGAAAGAGGCATAAAGTGTTTGTCCCCAACAGTGATATCTTCATATTGTCCAGTAGCGTTTTCAAGATATTCTGATGCACTTGTATCAACTAATAAGTTGTTGTATTTTGAGAATCCGATTGCTTTTTCTGAACTAAATAAAATAACTCCGTTTGTTTTTCCGTTTGTTAAGTTGGCATCAATTAAAGTTTCATAGTTTCCTGAACCTCCACCTTGAATTCATCTAAGGTTTGTTCCGAAGAATTGGTTGAAAGCTTTAATTAAGTCTTCAGATTGTTGAGTTGCTTCGTGTTTTCCTGAAAGAATTTTAAGTTCCGCTTTTGAATAGTTTTTAAATTTTTCTTTTAAAGCGGCAACGGTAGGGTCGTTTTTCATTTCTTCTAAATATTTTTGACTTGCTGTTTCTTTTTGAGTACATGAAACAGCAACAAAAGCTGCTGATGGAGCCAATACACCTAAAGCTCCTAACATCTTAGTAATTTTTTTCATAATTTATTTAATCTCCTTTAAATATTTAAAAAATATTAATTTAATTATAAAATTTCGGTTTTTTAGCTTGCTAATAAAGATGGTTTTGCTTTGACTAGTCAAGCAATAAAAAACTAATATTTTATTTAATCTTACCTTAAAATGTGGAAAAAGAGTTAAAAATATTGCATTTTGCAAATGTGGAAAATTTTGCAGTTTTCACATTTGACTCACTAATAAGCTATTTTTTGTTGTATATGCAAGATTTTAATTATTTAAAATGTTTAAATTTATAAAATTTAATTACTATGAATTTAATTAACTGAAACGAAGAACAATTTAAAGACTTTGATTCTAAATTTGCATACGATAAAGATGATTTAGGGGTAACAAAAAACAATGAAGGATTTTTGATTAAACTTTGACAGCCAATTGCTAAAAATGTTGAAGTATTAATTTTCAAAGATTACTTGTCAAATGATTTTCAAGTTCTTAATATGAATAAAAAAGAACAAATTTGAGAGTTGCAACTTTCAAATGAATATCAAGGGTCTTTTTATCAGTATCGTATAACTCATAGCGATGATAGTGTAACCATTGCTTTAGATCCTTATGCAAAATCTATGGCTCCTTTTAATCACTTACAACAAAAAGTTGGGAAAGCTTTAATTTTTGATTGAGACACCACCATTAATAAACCTCAAAAATTGCAACCTCAAATTAGCAACAACATCAAAGCCATTGTTTACGAACTACAAATTAGGGATTTTACCAGCATTTATCCTGGTAAATTACAAGCTAAAAACGGAACATTTAACGCTGCTTTAGAAGCTAATATTTTCGAACATTTAACCAATCTAAACATTACACATTTACAACTTTTACCTTTACAAAGCACTTACACAGTCAATGAGTTTGAGCAAAAAATTTATCTCCAAAATCAAGGAAATGGTTGAAATACTAACTACAATTGAGGTTATGATCCACATAACTATTTCACTTTGAATGGTATTTTTTCAAGTGATCCATTATCTTCTGTTCAAAGAATTCATGAGTTTGCTAATTTTATTAATGAAGCTCACAAAAATAAAATTGGCATTATTATGGATGTGGTTTTTAACCATTTAATGCATAACGATATCTTTAATAACATTCTTCCTGGTTATTACTTTAGAAACAACGCCAAACAATACCCGGTTGATCAACCTCCTCTTGCCACTCAAAGATTCATGGTTAGAAAGTTAATTATTGATGTCTTAAAATATTTTGTTCAATACTTTAATGTTGATGGATTTAGATTCGACTTATCATGTTTTTTTGACAAACAAACACATGAACAAATTGCTTTTGAGCTTAGAAAAATTAATCCAAATATCATTTTACATGGTGAAGCTTGACCTTTTTCTGATTTAGAATTTTCTTCTACTTACATTAAAGGTTACAATGATAATGATTTTGAGTTTGCATATTTTAACGATACTCTCAGAGATTCAATTACTTGCAATGAAAATAATAAATCTCAAAAAGGTTTAATTATTGAAAATAATTTAGAACAATTTAAACGCTACGTATCTTCAATTGTAGGTAATTTAAAAGACTACAAATGAGGTGATATTGAACATTCGAATAATTTTTATGACCTTTTTGCTAATACAACCAAGATAAATTTAGGATATGTTTCATGCCATGATGGATTTACTTTGTGGGACAAAATTATTATTAACTCTAAGAACAACACTTTTGAAGAACTAATTGAAAAATATCGAAAAGCTTTAATTATGTTGCACACTACTCAAGGTCGCAAGTTGCTTTTAGCAGGAACTGAATTACTCCAATCTAAACCATGCGATTTTTCTGGTCAAGATGGCAATAGATGTGAAGTTAGTCTTTCTAAAGATTATTTAAATTTAAATGCAGAAAAAAACATGGTACATCCAAATACATATAAAACTACCGATTATGTTAACTCCATGAAATGACAAAATCTTAATCTTCCTTTGGTAAAAGACAAAGTATTTGATTTTATTTCACAATTAAACGCTTTTAAATTAGAAACAGAATTTTTCAACCTTACAGATTTAGAACAAATTCAAAAAAACATAAACTTTGTTGAAGTAAATTCTTCTAAAGGACTAATAATATTTGAGGTTGCTGTTAACAAAGAAAAAGTTGTAGTTATGCACAATTTTAGCACTCATAAACATTTATATGAACAATATAAAGATATGAATGTTTTATTTAGCTCTAAGTTAGAGCAAGTGTCATCCTTTGAACTTCTGCCATTTGAATCTAAAATTTTAAGATAGATGCAAAAATTAGGTGGTCGGGAAAATACATCGTGAAAAGCGGTGTATTTTTTCTTACTTTAAGCAAGGAGTTTTTATGAACAACGCAAATAGTGAATACCTATTGAAAAATGCAAAACTGAAAATTGATGAAGAAATTTTTCAAATTATCAATTTAAAAAGAAAAGCTCTTGTGCTATTTGCAATGTTGAACTGCTACTTTGAAAAGAATTCAGACAAAGTAGCAGTAAGCAGTTTAGATTTTAGAAAATTCAAATATGGAAATTGATCAATAGGAGAAGAAAAATACTTTTCAAAATCAACCTTTTATCAGTCATTAAAAGACTTACAAAAAATGAAACTCATTAGTTTTGAAAATGAAAGAATTAAGCTTTTAAGAAAGCTACACGAAAAAGGTAAAAGGTATTTTAAGGTTGATGATCAAGAAATGTTAAAGCAATTTGGAATGGTGAACCCAAAACAAATTTATTTTCAACTCTTAAATATGTTTTTGTTGAAAGCAAATTCTCCAAAGGAAGTGATAAGAAAAAAGTCTGAATTTAGACATAGCGACATTCGTTATGGAGAAGTTTGAGAAATAGAAAAAAGAATTTTTAGAAAGTGAGAATTTAAAATATCTTTCAGTTATTTTCTAAAAAAGAATTTTTCATATTCATCAATTTGAAGACATTTTAATTGCAAAATTTTCAAATCATTTAAAACAAATGCATTTAAGGTATTCAAAATTTTAAAAAATCTAATTAGACACGGGAAAAATCAATTTACAACAGAAAACATATTTTTTCTTGAAACAATAACAGTTAAACAACTGTAAATTAAGAAATCGTAAAAAGAGATCAATGATGGACTAGGTAATACTTTATTATCTGTGAAAACAAATAAAACGACAACTTGATTTTCAGTTTGCTAAAAGTCTTAGTTTTTTTCAGTTATTCAATTTTAGAGTCCAAAACTTGAAAAGCAAAGTAAAAAGAGATCTATTTTGGACTATTAAGTAAGTATATAAACATTAAATAAACATTAGAGTATTTAACACAATGAAGGTAAAAAAGGTATTTGTGTTAATAAGGGGGTTCAATTAGTAAAGGAGTAATTTTTGCTTTAAAGAGAATAGTAAATAAAAACAACGCTCATAGATACAAAGACAAAACAAATAAAAAAGTTAACTGAAAATACTATACCTGTAAAGATAAAAGAAACATAGTTGATTACATCACCAGAAACGATGCTTGTTTAAAAACATCTTTATCAAATTCTGAAATTAAAAAGTTAGTTGAAGAAAATGACAATAACTACAAACTAACTTTGAAAAAACTTTTAAATGAGCAAAGTAATTCTGGTTTATATCAAATTCACTCTTCAGAAGAAGTATCGCTAGTTGATATTAACGAAACCAAAAAGGTTTTTCAAAAAATAAAGTCAGATCAATTTATCTGAGATACGGTATTGAGTTTTACAGTGGAATATGCTAAAAAACATAACTTGTATTCACCCAGAGATTATGTTGAATATGCATCAAAAAATTTAAAGTGATTATTTGAAAAAGAAAAATTATCTTTCAAAGACTTAAATTTTTATGCTACTTTACATACTAACTCAGACAACCCCCATTTGCATTTAGTGTTTTTTGAAAAAGAACAAAAGTTTATTAATACCAGAAATGGGAAAAAGACTTTTAGACAAAGTGGAAGATTTAAAAAAGCAAACTTAATCAAAAATCTTCAACATCTGAATAACTTAAAATCACCACAAGAGTTAGAAGAAATCTTTGAAACAAAAAAACAAGTGTGAAACACCAAGCACACTTTACAAAAAACATACAAACAAAGCATTGTTGAACAAAATAATTTTAAAAATTCAAATCAGAAAATTACTTTACTTCAATATGAACTTTCAAAAATTAAATCACCACGCTTTAAAACTTTAAATGAAGAACTAAAACAAAAGGTTCTTAATGTTGTTGAAGAGTTAATTGAAAACAATGATGATTTGAGTAAGGAATTTTCAAAAATAACTGCATTGATAAATGAAACACCTTTTAACGATAAAGAAAAAAACAACTTTAAAGAAAAGGAGTTATCAGAACTTAAAACCAATTTAGCAAACACTTTAATTAAAGAATTGACAAACGAAAACAAATTAAAGTTAAATTACAGTTATTGAAGATTAAAAGAGATAAACCCGCATTTAGCTATTAATTACACACCAAAAGTAAATGTCAATTCAGATAATGAATCTGATAAAGATAAATCTATCAGATTACCAAAAATTATTTACAAAGCTTTAAAAAGCTACAAGAAAGCTTATGAAGTTTTCGGAACAACAAAAAATAAAAATTTATAGGAGAACAATATGAACAAAATTATTTTAAGTGGAAGATTAAGCTATATGGACTACAAAATAAAACCAGTAAGCGAAACTGAAAATAAGAAGATCTTAAATTTTTCACTTGTGAATTCAGAATTCACTAAAAAAGACAACGAAAGTGAACCAATGTATTTTAACTGTATTGTTTTTGGTAGCACAGCAGAATTAATCAACAAACATTTTCAAAAAGGAGACCCAATTTTGATTAATGGTTCATTAAATTCTTTTAAAGGAAAAGATAAAAAATTATACACAACAGTTGTGGTGGAAGAATTTGACTTTATGGAAACTAAAACACAAAAAGAATTCAGAAAAGCACGCAAAGAAGAATTATTAGCTAGAAAGAAAGAACCAAGTAAAGAAAATGTTCATAGTGAAGAAGAATTTTTAGAAGAAGCTAAAAGAATTAGTGATGATGTTTCAAATTCATTTGAAGAAAATTCAAAAGAAGACTGAGAATGAGATATGTAAAAAGAAAATGGTTTGGAAATCAAAATGAAAAATAAATTATTTAATGTTTATTCAATTAAACGCAAAGATCAGCAAGATTCTAAATATTTTTTAACTTTATTTGACATAGATGACAAAATCTTTTTTGTTGAAATAGTTAAAAACTTAAATGATTTAAATGAACAAGATTTACAAAATACAGTATCAGTTTTCGCAAATTCAAAAATGAGTAATTTGTATTGTGATTTAAATGCTGTTTATATGAGCGACCAAGAAGAATTTTCGCAATTTAGTAAAGATGCTAATAAAGAACTTCTTTTAAATAATGTTGATGATATTTTCAAATTATCTGTTTTGACAAAAATTAATGAAGTAATTCAAAGCAATGATAATAAGGTAAATTTAGTTTATTTAAAAAATGATTATCGCAACTTAGAAACAGCAAACAAAAAAGAACCGGAAGTAAGTATGTAAAAGGTTTATATGAAAGCTCTAAGCAAAGAAAAACAAAATGAAATTAAAGAATATCAAAAAAAACTTAACGAAAGTGAACTTAAAGAATATGTATCGTTAAAAAGAAAAATATTTAAGCATCAACCAATTTTTGATTACTACCAAGAATCTTATCAAATGCTTGTTGAAATATACGAACTTGATATATCACTAGATAACTTAAAAGAAATTTACAAAATACTTCAATTAGATAAAAGTTCAAAATGAGTTGAGATTTCTTTTGAAAGCAAATGAGTTAAGAGTTATAAAGAATGATATGAATTTTTAGATGAATTTTTCAAAAGTTATGGTATCGATAGTTCATGATTCTTAAAATTGTCGTTAGACTTACTTAATAATTTCAATAAAAACCATAAATACATCGGACTTGACTTTGAATATGAAGAAGAATTAGAGTTGTATTGTAAAGAACAAATAATGCTATCAGCAATAGATTATTTACTACTTGATAAAAAAGAAAAAGAAAGACAAAAAAGGAATAAATATGAAAAAAGAACAAAAAACAATTAATGTTTTAGAAATTTTAAATACAAATGTAATTGAACAAATTAAAACCGAAGCTGACAAGTTAAATTCATCACAACTTGAAGAATACTCAAAAACACAAAAAGAGCTTTTTGAAAACAAAGATGTTGTAGAAAATGACAAACTTTTAAGAGCTGTCTCTGATGTATATGCTCTTGATGTATCACTTGATAATTTAAAAACAATTAATGAAATTGTTAATTTAGATAAAAGCAACTCATATGTAGAAGAATACTTAGCAGAAAATGACATCTTTGATTATGACACCTTATGAGATATCTTTGATCAAAAACTTCAAAAAGAAGGTATGTCTGATGTAGGACTCTTATATATGTCTGAAAAACTTGTTAACAAAATCAACGATGATAATGAATGCATTCAAATTAATGCTTACCAAAATGATTTAAATGTGTTGAAAAAAAGTGAAGTAATTGAAGAAATATTAGATTCTTTAACACTTGATTTAAAAGAAAAACAAACCAGCAACAACACAATGATTATGTAAGGAATAAGTATGGGAAAATCATCATTTAGCAAACCTTCTTCTTATGAGTATTATTGAAACGGTAAATTAATACCTTTTGCAGAACGCATTCATCTTTTTTACAGCGAAGAAGATTACTTATTAGATCACATTGGTTTATCAGAAAAAGAACTTCAAAAATATAATGAAGAAAACGATACTGATTATTTAAACAAAGAAGAATTAATTGAAGATATTTGAGACAATATTTATTCGTTTAGATCAACACAACTTAATTATTTTGATAGATTAGGAGAAATCACACCTTCTAAAAAAGCAATTGTAGAAGTTATAAATAACTTAAATAAAATTGATCCGTATTGACTTAATGTTTATGAAGATTCATATAAAGAAGAACTTGAACAAGAAGAAATTCAAGAATTTAATAAAGAACATAAAACTAAATACAAAACAAGTGAAGAAGTTTATAAACATAATTGGAAAACTTATTCATTAGAAGAACAAATTGATTATCTATGAGAAATGATAGAAGATAGAGATAATGACAATGTAGAGCATTACACTTGAAGTGCAAATGATGAAGCTATAATAATGTTTTCTCCTAATTATTATTCCGAAGAAGAAACTATTGTAAGTCAATTTATTGATAATGTAAGTTATATTATTAAAACAATTGTAGAAGATAACGAGCAAGCAGAAAAATATATTAAAGAAAATTCATTAGTTTTTACAAAAGATATTGATTTGCAATTTTTAGATCATTTAGATAAATCATTTTTAATGAATGAAGATCGCACCTTAGTTGAATCAAAAAATAGTCTTTATTCATATGAAAAATTTTGTTTATTACCAAAAAGATTAGATTTTGACACAACAATTAAAAAATATGGTTATGAAGAATTTGTTAATGATTTAGAAAGTAAAAAAGAAGAACGATGAAAAGAAATTTTTTCTTGAAAACTAAATAAAGAAATGACAATGTAGAAATAGTAATGAATAAAAACGAAACAATTAAAAAGTAAGACAATATGACAATTAAAGTTTTTGAAACATTTGCTGGTATTGGTTCACAACATAAAAGTATAAAAAATATCAATTCTAAAAATGAAGATATCAAATTTGACATCATAGCAACTTCTGAATGAGATGCTCGTTGTATTATTGCTTATTCAGCAATGCATAATAAGTTAAACGAAGAGACCATAGAAAAGACATTGAAAGCAAACAATTTATTAAATGAAGATCAAATTAATGAATATCTTTTAAAGAATGTTTTTTCTTTAAATAGTAAAAAACCTACAAACTCAATTACTAGCAAAGATTTAAATTTTAAAAAAGCTCTTGTAGTTGCTAATTTGATAAATAAAAATCATAGTGATATACAAAGTGTAAAACCAAGCTTAATTGATCAATACAAAATTGATTTGATAACTTATTCTTCACCTTGTCAAGGACTATCGTTAGCTAATATGGGTAGAGATAAAGGTATTAAAGATAATTCTTCAACAAGTCATTTAATATGACAAATTGGAAGAATTGTTAGTGAGTGCAAAAACAAACCAAAGTATTTACTTTTGGAAAATGTTAAAAATCTTGTTGGAAAATACTCTGCTGAATATCAAGAATGAACAGACTTTTTAAAGTCCAATGGTTAAAAAACATTTACTGCTGTTTTAAACGCTCAAAAACACGGTTCTTTACAGACAAGAGAACGGGTATTTGCTCTTAGTGTTTTAGAAGATATTAAAACTCCATTTTTAAATGATCAACAATATCAAGAATATTTAGACAACATCGGAGCAAGTAATATTTTAAAAACTCAAAAAGAATTAAAAAGTAAATATAAAGAAATCTTTGATATTGATAATAAAAATATAAGTGATTTTAATTGCAAAATAAGAAATACTCCTTCTAGAATTGAAATATTAAACAAAAATAAACCTTTACATAATTTAGAGTTAGCAAGACAAAGAAATTTTGCAATAAACACTTTAACAACTAGACAAGATAGACACCCTAACGCTGGTTATATCAAATGTGAAAACAACGATCCAAATTATTTAAATGCTCGTTTAATTACACCGCAAGAATCTTTAAAAATAATGGGTTTTTCAGATCAAGATTACCAAAAACTAAAACCGTTTATCAAACAAGGAATATTAAACAAGGAATGTTTATATCGTTTTGCTGGTAATTCTATTGATATAAACCCTTTAAATTCTGTTTTTCAAGCTATTGTAGATATTGAAAGATTAAATAAAACAAATAAGAAAGGTTCAGAATAATATGAATATTAAAGTCTATGAAAAATTTGACTTAAATCAGAAGAGATTTTTTAAAGGTATTTATTTTTTCGTTTGAATTGCTACTATATTTTTTTTATTTTCATTAATATATTTCATTTCAACAGCAACATATTTATTTCAACAAATAAAAGAAGATTTATTAACTAAACCAGAAGTGCTTTGAAGATTTTTTATAGCTATATTTATTTTGAGTTTTTGTCTAATTTTAACTTTTAAATTTCAAAGAGACATTGAATATCAATTACGAAATATTAGACCCTTAAAAATTTACAAATTATTAACTAAGAAAATTGGTTTTTGAAAGAGATTAAAACTTTTTGTCTTTAACATAAACGAAACACAATTTGAAAATCTTGTTGCTCAGAATTTTGAATTCAAGGAAGTAATAAATAGTATAGTCAATGAAAGCTAAAAGGCAATATAACGAACTTTCTCTTAAAAGTATAAGAACAGAATGTTTTTCATATGATCTAAGTGTTTTTGATACCAACAAAAATATCAACTGGTTATTTACTAAAAGTGATTTTAAAAAGATTAATTCTAGAAAATACAGTTCTTGTGAACTTTGAGAAATGAAGTGTCTAAGTAAACCGTATTCTTTTAAAATAAAAAAACTTCAATTGCTAAATAATAACAATAAATATGATGTTTTTGTTGATGTTTATTATTTAGATAATGAAAAGAAGACATTTTCTTTTAAACCCAAATCAACAAGCAAATACATAAACCCTTGAATATCTTATTTAAGATATGATTTGCTTTTTGATTTTTACAATGAAAGTTTAAGCTATGTTTGACAAAAACTAGATCCTAACGCAAAATATGTTGGAAAAGGAGAATCTGAATATATGGTCAGTAAATCAAATATTATGCAAGTTGATCGTTCTGTTTTTGAAGATTATAAAAACCCAAAAATTCAAGAATTCATAAACAGCTATATGAATTTAGATTCAGAAGAATATGAAATATCTATTAAAAAAATTGATGTCAAACGAAATCAAAATGTAATGTAAAAAATATTAACAACAACTAACAAAGGAGATAAATGACAATTGCTAAAAAAATTAGTATTCAATACAAACAAGTAAGTAAGAGACTTGAAAAACTAAGTCAAGAAAAAGAAACACTTCAAAATAGATTACATCAAATCAATGTTGAAACTTCTGATTTGAAAAGTTTTAAATCGCAAGTTGACAAATTAGTTGGTTTAGAATCTAAATAATTTTAGAAAGGAAAAAATGCAAGCAGTTAAAACAGAAAAAAATAAAAATAAGAAATGATGATTTATTGGAGCAACCGCTGCAGGAATTGTTGCGGGAGCTAGTTTGATTTTATGGGGTTGTGGTCAAGCACAAAATAAAAAAGAAATTGAAAAATATAAAGCAATGCTTGATGGAGTGTATGCTAAAAACCAAAGTGATTATTCAAGGTTTAATTTTCAAATTGGAGATTTGCAAAGTGATATTGAAAGAATGCGTAATGATGCAATGACTCAAAGTCAAACACTAAATTATTTAAGAGAACAAATTGCTCTAAAAGAACAAGCATTACTTAAACTTGTTGGAAGTAAAAATTACAACTCCAAAGATAATAAATATTCAAACACAAGTGAGCTAGGAAAATTAAAAAGCGAACTACAAAGTTTACAAATTGAATTTGAAAAAGTCTCTTTACAAAGAGACAATTTACTTAAAGATAAAGCAAGTTTAGAAGAACAACTTAATCAACTGAAAACAGAAAGAGATAACTTAAAAGTTCAACTTCAATTAACTATTGAACAAAACAATGAAGAAATTGCTCGTTTAAATACCATCATTGCAATGCTTGAAAATGATAAAGAAGATTTACAAAATCAAAACAACTCTTTACAAGAACAACTTCAAGTTGCGAAAAATAAAGTTGCTGAACTTGAAAATGTTAAAGCAACTCTTGAAGAAGAAATTGCTAATAAAAATGAACAAATTAATGATTTAGAAACTCAAAATCAAAGCTTAAAAGAACAATATGTTGATGTATTATTAGCGTTATATAAAGATGTTAATTTACACACAAACACTTATAAAGAGATTTATCAATATCTTCATGATTTTAACTATGATGAACTTTATGAAGGAGATAATCAACCTTGTTCAGATGCTAGAGAAGGTCTTGTAAACGAATGTTCATATGAAATACCAACCAAAGACTTTGAAGAATGAAGTTCAGAAGAACAACAAATGTTTAACGAATTAGAACAATATTATGATAATGCTGATGTAAAAAGTAAATACCAAGAAAAATTAAATAAAGATTTTACAAAAGCTTTAATTAACAAAGGTGAAAAATTAGTTAAGCAATATCAAGATTTTTATTGAGCAACTCCTGATGCTTTAAATAGACTTTTAAATAATGTAAATCAAAAATTAAAAGACACAAAAAGAGATTTTACATATGCTAAATCTTTACTTGTTCGTTTAATTGGAACGGATAATGGTCAAGCAGATATTAACGATAATGGAGAAGGAGCTTTTGAAGGAAGTATTGTTGATAAACTAAGAAAGAAAATTGCTCAACTTGAACAAGAAAAAGAAAATAACTTAACTCAAATTCAAACTTTACAAGAAGAAAAACAAAATCTTCAAAATGACAAAACCAGACTTGAAAGTGAAAAAACCGCTCTTGAAAATGATTTACAAGCAAAAGAACAAAGAATTGCTAAATTTACAGATCAAGTTCAAACATTAAATACAACAATTACAAACTTAAATAACGAAAAAGCTCAACTACAAGAAAGTTTATCTGAAAAAGACAAGCAAATTCAAACTTTGCAAGAACAAGTTTCAAGTTTACAAGAACAGCTAATAAACAAAGAAAATCAAAACCAAGAGCTTTCAAATCAACTTCAAGAAAAACAAAATCAACTTCAAGCTCTTCAAAGAGAAAAACAAGAGTTGCAAAGTCAACTTAATACTTCAAATTCTAACTTAACAAAAGCTAAAAGAAAATTAGTTGAGTTAGCAGGAACTGATAATTTAGATTTTGATTATGGAACAGATGGTGCAAATGTAAAAGCAGATAGTATTGTTTTTAGACTTAAAAATCAAGTAAAAGATAAAAATAATTCTAATACAGAATTGCAAGCAAAACTTGATGCATTAGTTCCTAAACTTGTTTTAAATAGAGTAGAAAACACATCATTTAATTTAGGTGTTCAAGGTAGAGTATTAGGTGATATTAAAAACAAAGGTAATGGAGACTTTTTTGAAAAATACGGTATTGCTTGAAACAATGCTTGATATTCTGCTCCTTACAATATACCTAAATCAAGTTCTTCAACTGAAACAGTATTATTTAACAACATAAGTGATTATACATTATCAACATATAGTTATACACTCCCTGATAATTGAAGAGACTTTTCAAATATTAAGTTAACTCTTAAAGAAGATCTACCATACTACACAAACAGTAATATAATAAGCTCTCTAAGAACAACTGAAATAACAACAAAAGAAATATCTCTTTCAAGTTTATCTTCAAATCAAACAGTTATACCTTTAAATGCTAAAACAAGGGGTGATTACGCTAACGGAGATAACATTTTAAATACAAATGTCTTTCCTATTTTTATAGTTAGAGAAGATTCTCAAACAAGAACATCTGGGTTTGGTAATGTAGGAATTGTAAGTAAATGAGATGATGGAAGGGGTAAACCACATTTTGGAACTTTTGAAACTGTGCAAAACAAACTTCAAATCCAAATCTCAGGTAATAATCTTTATGTAAAAGTTTTAGGTAGTGCAAACTTAAAAGAACTTACTTTAAAAGAAGAATTAATCTATGATACATTACATGATACTCAACCATCATCTGCATTTGGATCTAAATCTCCTAATAAAGCTGTCTTAGTAAAAAGCAGTCCTTTTGTAGCTAACACACATATTCTTTCTGCTGAATTACAGTAAGCTTGTTTTAAATGAAGAAAGCAAAAGAATTAGATCAATTTTTCACAAAGCAAGAAGTTGCTGATTTACTCGTTAAAGAAGTTATTAATATTTTTCAAGAAGTATTAACTAGCGAAATTATTGAAACCAGCGTTGGGTCTGGAAGTTTTGTGAATGCTCTTTTAAAATATAATATAAAACTATCTCAAATTAAAGCTTATGACATAGATGTAAGCAATTATTATTTTAATAATGTAGTAAAAGCTGATTATTTAAAAACTCCTATGTTATACAATGAAAATAGATTTGTAATTGGAAACCCACCGTTTGGTAAAAGTGGAAAATTAGCATTACAATTCTTAAACAAAGCTTTAAAAGAAAATGGTATTGTTGCATTTGTTCTACCTAAAATATTTGAGAGATATTCAATTCAAAAACAAATAAATGTTAATGCGAAATTGGTATATCAAATAGATGTTGAGAAAAATGCTTTTACCATCAATAAGAAAGACTATAATGTCAACTGTGTTTTTCAAATATGAACAACTAAAAAAGATATTTGTCTAAAAAATCAAAGATTACTAACTCCTAAACCAAAAGAACATAATGATTTTCTAACATTCATTCATAATAACACTCCTAGAACCTTAAAGTATTTTAACAAAGACATTTATAATTGAAACTTTGCTGTTCACAGACAAGGTTTCTATAACTATTCACTTAAAATAATTCACCCAAAAGATTTAATTAAGAATAGACAATATCTTTTTATAAAAATTCAAAACCCAATAGCTCAAAAAGTTTTTGACTTAATTGACTTTGAAAAACTTTCTGAGAAGAACACAAGAGTTAAAGGTTTTTCTCTTACAGACTTAGTTGAAGAATATGAAAAAGTAAAAACTGTCGTATTACAAAATAAACCAACTCATTTCTAACAACAAATATAACAATTACATATCATATTTATAAAATTTAAGTATTATTAAAATAATACTTAAAAAAGAGTATAATTTCATTATATGAAATTATATGCGTTAAGAAAATTATTATTTATTGCTCCTTTAAGCATCTCTCCATTAATTGCTTTTAGTTGTTCAACTAATCAAGAAATCAAAAAAGAAGAACCTATAAAAGAAGATAAATTGAGTTTAGAATTAACTGAAAAATATTCAATTATTTATGACAAAATAATCAAAGAATTACCTTCAAAAAGATCTGATCTTGTTAATTTAAAATCTGATGTAAATGATTTTTATATTAACAACTACGAAAAGTTATTAAACAAAGATTTGAAAGCATATTATTTGAAATTTAAAAGCGAAATCATAAAGACCATTGATAAGAAAATACAATTAATTGATTCAGTAATGAATACATCAAAAAATACATTTGTAAACTTTTTCGTTGAAAATAAAATATACGATACTTTTGTAAAAAACGCAAGATTATATTTAAATACAAATAAATGAAAAATAAATACTACCTTTGTTGCTGATTTTCCAATTTGAGAAAAAATGGTTAATTTAGAAAAAGAAATATTTTACGAAAAATATAAAGAAGTAAATGATAATTTATTACCAGCTGTTAATTCTTTTAAAGAAGATGCTTGAATGGTATTTGATGTTAAAGATAAAGTTAACTTAGATTTTTTAAATTCTAAGTGAAATTTTAGACAAAATTATAAAACCGAAAATCAGAAAAATAAAGTTGATGCTGATTGAAGTTTTGTTTTAACTAAATCAAGAACATTAGCTAACAATAGCGAAGAATTAGTTTGACAAAATGAAGATAAAAAACCTTATAAAACACAAGAACTTTACGAAAAACATTTTACCTTGGTAAAAGATATTGTTCCAACAGTAGTTTCAAAAAAATGAGATTTTGACAAACAAGTTAAAGCTTTAACTAAATACTTAGTTATTAAAAACTTTTATAATGTCGGAGATAGAATGATAAACAAAGTTTATTTAACACTTGAAAATGAAGAAAGTATTTTTAACTGTCAAGCTTATTCAGAATTTATGTTTTTATCTTTAAATGCTATTGGACACAAAAACAACATTCAATTTAATGATCAATATTATTTTCCAAACGGTAGAAGACTTCCTCACATAAATTTAAACTATGATAAAAACGGTAAAATTTATGTAATTGATGCTACTTTCTCTGATCAATTTAACACTAAAAACCCAACACTAAGTGATTACAACAAAGTTAATGTTGACATTAACAGAAATATCTTAATTCCAATTGAAGAGTATCAAGCAAGACTTAACGCTGTTCCAGAATTCTTAGGTTATTAGAGATAACTCTTAATTGTAGTTATCTTTTTTATTTTAAAAGGAGACAAATGAAATGATTCAAACTCAAATATACTAAAAAACAAATCTGAAAAGTTATTGGTATTTTTACATTCTATACAATATTAATTTTTATATTTTTAACTTTAACATTTGCTTGCTTAAAATTCATATCTCAAACCAATTTATATTTAAATAAATCAAAAGAAGAAGGTTTAAGTAATTTTGTTGGTGTATTAACAAATATACTAAAAAACTATTGATTTTACTTAATCGGTGGTTCTGCTTTTGCTGAGATTTGCATTTTAATATATAAAAAGTCCAAAAAGAAAGATAAAAAATACGAAAAAGATTTAGATAAGAATAACTCTTGAACTTACAACGAAATTGAGAACTTGGGTAATTATTCAGAGTTTCGTAAAAACTATGAATTAAACAATTTAGATCCAGCGTGAGTGGTGTCTTATTCCAAAAACAAAAACAAAATTAAATGAAATGGTGTGAACTTATCTAAATTCCCACTTAATTTAAAAATTCTCGGTGGGACAAGGTCTGGTAAAACTCAAAAATTTGTTATACCTATTTTGAAATACAATTTAAACATTGAAGATAAAAACAAAAAACCCAACTTCGTTGTTGCAGACCCCAAAGGAGAACTTTATTCAGCAGTATATGAAGATTTACAAAATAATAATTACCGTGCTGTTGTATTAGATATAGCAGATCCTATCACTTCACAAGGGTTTAATTTACTCAATAACATTTGAGATACCTTCCATTCTAAAAAAGGTAATATTGATAATAATAAAACGCTTGCTTATTCTATGCTTTCTGAAGTTATTTATTCTCTTAGTTGGGGTGAATCAAAAGAACCAATTTGAACTACTAACGCTAAAAAAATATTAATTGCTATTGGTAAAATGCTTTTGTTTTATTCTACATTACAACCAAATAAGATTACCAGAGATCAATTTAATTTAGCAAACTTCACTCAGTTTTTGAGTGTTTCTGAAATCAAAAATTCAAAATGAATTAAAAAACTTGATGAACTTGAAAAAACATCTTCAAGTAATTTACTTAAAGATAATGAATTTGATATTAACAAAAAACAAAGACAAGATAATATTAATGAATTATTACAACTATATCGTGAAGAGATCAAACCTTTTAGCGAAACAGCAGATCAAACTTTATCTGGTTTTTTAACAAACGCAAAAGGTGCAATTGGTATTTTTGCAGAAGATAAAAGTATTAGAAGTTTTTCTTCAAGAAGTGAAACTGATATTAAAGAACTTATTTATTTAAGCAACCCCAATTATAAAAATTCTCAACATTGAAACTTACAAGTAAAAGATTTTTACGAACAAATTGATTTTTATAAAGATCAAAATAAAGATTTAGAAAATAAACTTAAATTCAATGAAAGCTTTAACGAAATTATTTTGGAGTATGCTAAATATTATTCATACAGCAAAGAAGTTGAAAGAATGATTAAAAACAATTCAAATGATTTCTTTGACATTGATAATAAAAAACAAATTATTGATAAAACATATATTGCAATTAAAACTTACTATGAAGAGAATTTTAATGAAGATTCAAATATAACAACTTTTCAAAGTTTCTTAGATTTATTAAATCAACATCATTTAAACACACTCTCTATAACAAGATTAAATCAAAAAATTGACTTATACAATGAAGAGTGTAAACCATTTGCTGTCTTTATTAAGTTTCCCGACCACGAAAAATCTAAAAACACAATTGTTAATTTAATAGTAGATCAAATATATAAAATTGCTATTACCATTGCAAATGATAATGGGGGTCAACTAGCAAGACATTTATTAAATATTTTTGATGAATTCGGTAATTTACCAACCATTAATGATTTTGGGAGCAAGCTTTCAATTGCGTTATCTAGAAAAGTTATGTTTTTAATTATTTTGCAGTCATATTCTCAACTAGACAAATACGGTAAAGATAATAAAAATATCATTTTAGAAAACACAGGACTTACAGCGTTTATTAATTCTGATTCAGATGAAACGCTAAAAGAAATTGTTAATACCTTAGGTAAAAAAGACATTTTAAAAAGTTCTTTTTCTAAAAACAAAAACGATTCAGAAAACGAATCAGTTTCAAAAGCGGAAAAAGAAATTATGAGTATTGCTGATTTAAAAGCTCTTGATTCTAACACTCACATTATTTTTAGAATGCAAAGTAAACCTTTAAAATTAAAATCTTCTCTTGCTTATAATTTCTGAAAACTCAAATCTCCAAAAGAACCAATTTATAAAGATGCAAAAGATTTTGAACTTAGCGAATACATCATCAATTTTAATCAACCAAATTTTAGTTTTACTGAACAAGACAATAAATCACAAACTAAAATCAATGAACATTTCAAACAAAAACTTAAAGATCTTAAACAAGTTAAAGAATTAAAAAATGATCTTAGAAAAGAACTTATTTCAGAGCGTGATGCAAAATATAAAGATTTGTATATGAGAGCAAAAGGTTTAAAAAATCAAATTGAACAACGCAAAGAGTATTTATCAAATTTAACAGATCCAAATCTTCTTGAAGACATCAAAACAGAAATAAATTCTTTACAAGAAAAACTAAATGAAATAACTCCTTATTTAAAAGAATTTAAAGATAAATGAATGAAAGTGTTTAATGATGAAAAAATCTTTGAATAAACTATGTGCATTATTTACAATGCTTACTCCTTTAACAACTTTTTCTTGCATTAATATAAACACAGCATCAAACTCCAAATACGAACCTTTAAGTGAATATAAAATATCAACAACAAGTGAACCCGAAAGCATTAATAAATATTGAACAGATATATCAAACTTGATGAATAATTTTGATATTGAAGAATTTGACAAAGTAAGTAATTTTCTAATTTACTTAGAAGATAAAATTTATCAGCAAGACAAAATCTTACAAACAAATATTGATAACTATCAAACAATAGTAAATTATCTAAATTTAGATAAAAGACTATTTATGTTTGATAATTCTAATGAGAAAATTAACGAAATTGCAAAAGAGCTAAGTAATGAAAATGAAGATTATGCAGTGTTAGCAGTTTATGGACAGTTTTTATTAAATAGTGTAATTATTAATGAAAACAATAAATTGCAACTTAATCTTTTTAAAGACACTTTAAGGTATATTAGCTTTTTAAATTCTAATATTACCAATGAAAATAAAACTTTTGAAGAACAATTTAACGAACTTGAAAACAAAGAAGTTTTTGAAAGTATTTTAAATAATTTAATCTCTGATATTGTCAAGATGCTTAATTTAAAAAGATATTATGCTGTAAATAAAGAAGTTATTTTTACAGATAATAAAGTTGATTATCAAAGTTTTTATAAAAAGATGTATTTGTGATTATCACAAAATTTATTAGCTTTGTATTTTAACTTATTTAATAAACATAACACTCTTTGAGATAGTTTGTTTAATGAACAAAAACAGTATTTTGAAAAATACTTAAATAAAAAATTAGATATTAATTTACTTAGTGATTTTGAAACTCAAACATCAAAAACTTCGTATAAACAAACGATAGAAAAATTAAAAAATCAGCAAATAATTTATTACAAAAATGAAAATACGAAAGATATTTTGATATAATTTTATTGCATTAAATGCAATAAATGGTGATAATTGCTATTAATGCGTTTTACCTTCACTTATTATTAAATAAGATACCTTTTATAAATTAGAGAAAAAGCTTGTATTAGCTTTGGATCTTTTTTATAAAAGGTATTTTTTATTTTTGTTTAAAGGAGAATTTATGTTATTAAACATTTTGTTGATATCAATCGGAATTTTTATTATAAGTAGTTTCTTTACTTTATTATCTGAATTTAGTTCAGGAATAATTGGTCTAATTTTATTTTTTATCTTTTCAATTGCAACCATATTATCATTAATTGCTATTTTCGTAAGTGTTATTGGTTTAGGTTTTATGGGAGTAAGCTCTTTATGCGAAATGCTAACGAAAGCAAATCAAAGATAATGTAAAACTTTAATGACAAAGGAGAACTTATGATTTGATGAATTTTGATTTTTATTTTTTTAGGAATAGCTGTTGTGTCTTGTTTTATAAGTGGTTTGTTTTATCTTTTAGTTATTTTCGTTTTTAACACAAAAACCATTCGTGTTTTATGCATAATATTTTTAATTATAACCTTCATATCAATAATTACTCTTATTGCAATTGTCATTTGTTCTATGTTTTATTCAGCTTTTTCAATTTTATCTTATCTAAATTCACAACAATAATTAAATTAAAGGAGTAAAAATGAATGATTTATTGCAAGCTCTCGGAGCAATAATGATGATAGCATTATGCTTATGAATTGGAAAGTGCATAAAATAAGATGGTAGTTTCTAAGATTATTTGATCAATTATTTTAATAATTATTCTATGAGCAAGAATAATTTGAGACATAAGAAAAACCCGTAAACAAAATAAAAAAATAACAAGTTGAAAAAATTGAAAGAAAGCACTTTATTTAACATTAATTGTTTTACTACACAGTGCTTTACTTTACACAATTTTAAATTAAAAGGAGATATATGATTTCAAAAATTACAGCATTTTATGAAGAAAACGAACAAATAAAAAGTTTACTTCAAAAAGCATGAAGTAAAGGAGTTAACATTGTTGTTATAATAGCTGCTATTGTTATAGCTTTAACAATAATTATGATAGCTGTATATTTTATACTAGCACACTTTCAAAAAGCTGACCAAATAAGAAAGATGTATAAGGACTACGGTAAATATGGTATATATCTAGTAATAGGAATATTAATACTTTTATCAGTAATTGGTGGTGTAATAACATATCTAGCAGATGAAACACGAAATACATTGTTAAACATTAATATTTTCTAATATGTTTATATTTAACTTGATTTTATACCCTTTGCTAGCTATTTTATGAGACATATTTATTACTATACCATATAACATTTTGTCTTAAATATCTGTGATTTTTCAAAAGATCGGAATTCAATTATTAATTAGTTTTTTATATGGTGAAAATGCATATGAAAACGGAGTTTTACAAGTTAATCGTGTATATTATTTAATTTTTCTAATTGCTTTATTATCTTTTGCTTTTTTAGCAATTTTTGGTTTGACTAAACATTATTTAAAAGGAAAAGATGTAGATAAAAAAGTCTCACAAACAGCAAGAAAAATATTACCTGTGCTAGGTTCATTTATACTATACCCTTTATTTGCGTTTTTTGTGATGTTCTTTTTATCTTTACTTCAAGAATTATTGCAAATAGCATTTTTTGGAACAAATGCACAAAATGGGTTTGATTTTGCTAAAAATACTTTTGTATCACTTAAACCAAGCGATATTAGCGAAGAAACTTGAAATACAATAGCTCAAAATAATTATCGTTATTCTTTCCCAGTTTCAGAGCAACCTTCTATTGTTGTTGTAATTATTGTTGCAGTTGTAGGTTGTATGATGCTTTTTCAAGTTATATCAATTGCAAGTTCTCTTGTTTCGCAAATAATGAGTGCAAGTGCTTTATTCTTTATATACCCGCTTGTAAATGTCTTTCGTTTATATGATGAAGATGCGGTGTATAACAAATGAAAAGTTATGTTTTATTCAAAACTTACAACAATTGTTTCATATATGCTTGCATTAAATATCTTTATTTTGTTTATAGGTTTTATGAACCGTGTTGATATCTTCACGGAAGATAGTTTAATCTTAGGTGGAGCTTTAAAAATTATTTTACTGCTTGGATCACTTGGTGGAATTGAACTTTTAATTGGAGATATTAGCGATCTTTTTGGACAAAGACAGTCTGTCAAATCTGGGTTTAGAATTGCAAAAGATATGTTCAGAACTGGTATTCAAGTTGCAAGTAGTGCTGGAACCGCTGTTGGTCTAGCTCACGGAGCAGTAGGTGGTTTAGCAAAAGGTGCTACTGCATTAAAAGCAGGTGCGTTTGGTGTTGATGTAGGAAAAGGTATTTTAAAAGCAAATCTTCAAAGCGGTAATATCTCAAAATTACAATACAAACAACAACTTGCACAACACAAAGCAAACATTAAAGAAAACAATATACCATCGCATCAATATAAAGTGCGTGGGGGTTTAATCGGTAAAGGTGAAGATTATTTAAGATCTCAACAATATGCTTGAAACGAACATAAAATAGCTCGTGCTGAAAAACAATTTGCTAAAAACAAAATTACTGAAGATCAAAAAAACAGCATCATTACAAAAGCTCAAAGTAAAATGAATGAAATTGATGCAAGAGACAAAGCAAAATACGAGCTTAAAAACAATTACAAATCAAGCTTACAAAATAAAGGAAAATAAATGAAATTACAAACAAATAAGTTAAGAAAATATAAACAATTTTCTTTAAGGGGACTTAATGTTATTGATATAACAATTTTAATATCTGTAATTTTAATAACAGTTTTTGCTGTTCATCAAATCGGAAGTCTAATAACTAAACTTGTTGTAGGAGTTATAATTGTTTCTTTGGGTGGTTTGTTAATACTAAAAGAACCAAAACACAAAACCAGAATTTATTTAGTAATTTATAGAATGCTAGTTCATTTACTCAGACAAAAATTGTTTACTAAAAATAAATTAGGAAACTTTAATACTAAAACTCTACTTAACTTAAAGAATTTTGAAGATAATTTTTTAAAGCTTTCTTTAAGTAAAGACAACACTTCATATGCTCTTGCATTAGAAGTCTTCGGGAAAGATATTACTATTAATAAATTTGAAGAACAAGAAGTATATTATCAAAAACTAACACAAGCTTTTGCTAACTTAAATGACAAGATATTTATTGTAAAGATACCAGAATTTGTTTCACTTGAAGAAAATATTAAATCGCTTGAAACACTCAAAGTTGATGAAAATATGCAAGCACTAAAAAACGCTTGAAAAAGCGATTTAGAAACTCTTGATACTTATGAAAAAGTAGATAAATATTATGTCGTGATGGTATCAAGCAACAAAAATGAACTTTATCACGGTATAAAAAATTTACAAGCAAGACTTTTTCAAACTGAAATCTTTTCAAAGATGCTTAGTAAATTAGACTTTTTGAAAATGTTAAATAAAGTTTATCGTTTCGGAAATGAATTTAGCGAAGAAGAATTGATAGATATGTTAGACAAGAACAACTTAAATGAAATTTTTGCTTTTGATAAAGTTCTCTTTAAGAAAAATTACTTTAAAACTGATAATGTCTTTAATTCAATACAAACCATTAGTGAATACCCTTTAAGACTCAAACAAAGTTGAATTATTGACACTTTTAAATCAAACTCAATGATTATTTGAAGTTTAAACCCAGTTTCAGAAAAACACAAAGAGAGAATATTAAATAGAGCAGAACAAAACCTTGAAGAAATAAAAGAAGAAGTTCAAAATAGATACAAGAAGAGAAAAATTACAAAAGATCAAGATGCTTTAAATGAGCTTAGCGAATCGCTTGTGTCTGGTGAAGATCAACTCTTTGAAAGTTCATTTATTTTAGTAAACAGAGCTTTTAATTTAGAAGATTTAAAAGCACAACAAAAAGAAAATGAAGAAAATATAAAATCTTGAAAAGGAGTTGTAAACAACTTAAAATACAGACAATTTGATGCATATTCAGCTATGTTATTTAAAAATACAGATATGCTCAAAGAATATACTGAACAACTTTCAACTAACATTGGGTTTGCTTGGGTGTTTCATAATCAATATTTTAATGATAAGTTCTTTTCAATAATTGGTAATTCAAATTACAACGGGAACAGTCCAATTTTCTTTGATCAAGGAATAAATAACGGAAGAAGAAATAACTTTAATATGTTTATTTTAGGAACAAGCGGTAGTGGAAAAAGCACATTTGCTAAAAAGCTAATTGCTCCTAAAATTGCTAAAAAAGACAAAGTTATTGTGTTAGATCCACAGAGCGAATATTCTAAAAGTTTAATGCAACTTGGAGCTGTCAAAATTAATTTAGGAACAAATGCTGATGTTGCATTTAACCCTTTACAAATTAGAAAAATTTTCAACCCTGATTCTTCATTAAGCATCTTAACACGCAACAGCGAATTGCTCACTTTAAATGAAAATGCTTTAATGAAATGATTTAAGATTATTTACCCGCATTTTAATGAAGACCATATTATTTTACTAAGAAGTGCTATTAGAAAAGTTTGAGAAAAACACTTTAAAGACATTGATCAAGATTTAAGCACTTTGAGCAATGATCAATACCCAATTATGAGCGATCTCATTAATGAACTTGAAGAAGAAGAACCAAGTCCTGAAATATCAAAAGTATTAAAACACTTAAAAGTGGACTTTCAAGAAAAAGGTCAATATTATCATTTGTATAACAAAACAACCAATGTTGATTTAAGTTCTAATGCAATTATTTTTGATACTTCTGCTTTAATGAAATCTAGTTCTGAATTATTTAATGGTGCGTTTTACTTAATTATTTCGTTTATTCAAGGTTTAATATCAAACCGTGAAAACAAAGATAATTCTAAGATTTGAATTTTAATTGATGAAGCTCATATGTTCATTGATGAACGAAACGAATCAACACTAGATTTTATTTTTACAACTGTTAAAGAAGGAAGAAAGTTCAATTGTGGAACTATCATAACAACTCAAAACCCACAAGATTTTACTAAAACTCAAAACATCATTCAAAAGGGTCAAGCTATTTTGGAAAACTGTCAATATTCAGTATTACTTAAATGTAAATCTGAAACTATTAATGAAATTAATAAATTGTTTAAAAACTCTGGTGGTTTATCAGAGCTTGAACAAAACTTTTTAGCATTTGCATCGGTAGGTCAAGGTATTTTAATTGTTGATAGTAGCGAAAAAATTGCGTTTGATGCTTATTATAATCAAGAAGAGAAACGACTATTTTTTGACAAAGGAGATCTAAGAATTTATGACTAATATAAAAGCAACTACTAATGAAATAAGAAGTGTTCTTAAAAAACACAAACAACAAAAAGAAATAAGTATCAGATACAGTGGAAGATTTAGATCAATTGAAGATGCAAATTTATTTAATAATTTTAAAAACAAAGTTCAAAGGAGCGGTGAAAGCTTAAATACTGTTTTAAATGACATTATAATCTCTCATATTAAAAGAGAGCAAGAAAATGTTTATTTAGATTCAATTAAAGAGCGTATGCATTACTATTTTAGAAAAGCAGTTTATGTGCAAACAAAACCTTTAAATGACAAAATTAAAGCATACAGCGAACATCAAAATAAACAAATTGATTTGCTGAACAAGAAATTAACAGCAATTATGAAAATACTTTTTACCAAAATAGATCCAAATGATGTGAATTTAGATGATTTAAACAGTGAAATTTATATTGATGATTTAGCTTTCAAACAAGCTAGAAACGACTTGTATTTAGAGTTAAATGAAAAACTAAAAGTAATTACCATAAAAGATAATCAAGTTGATCAAAAATTAAATCAAACTTATAAAGATGTTTTAGATACTCAAAATAACAACTTTGCTTTAAAGGAGTTTTATGAAAACAAAGACAAAATGAATTAAATCTTTATTATTAGTCGGTGGTGTATCTGGTGGTGCATTACCGCTTATTTCTTTTATTACAAGTAATAATAACAATAATAGTGAATATTTAACCTTTAATGATATTTATAATAGAGTAAATCAAGAAAGCACAACACTTAACACAATAAGTTTTTCTAAAATTATATACAAAGAAATCAATTGATACCCAAATGTAAAAGATGTTATGGTAGGTGCAAAAGCAATAATAAATAATCACACTTATGAAAACACGCTTTCTAACTTATATGCTCATCAAGGAGAATTTCTCACACAAGAAGAAGAAAATCTTATTAACGATCCTGAACTTCTTTATTTTACAAGTGATGATGATAAAACTTGAAAAAACAATTACAAAAATGTTGCAAAAATCATAATTGATTTATCTAATGTAGAATCAAGTTCAAATTGAATAAATACATTGAAAACTCAAAATATTAAGTTTCTAATAGCTAAAAGTGATTTTTATGATAATGTAGTTTCATATACTGAAAAAGACATAACAGACATTTTTGATTTAAGTTTTATAAATAATCTTAAAAACGAACTCAATAAAAGAAAATATGCGAGTTTAAAATACCCTTCTATGATCAATGATGTCAAATTAAAACATATGACAATTAGCTTTGATTTAAATGTTTTATTAACTCATAGTTGAGAATTTTCTCAAAGAAACGGAAATGCAAAAATTACAAATGTAAAAGCTAATATTGAAATTCAATATGAACATTCACAAAAATTTCAACAAACAGGTGATTTTATCTCACATATGAAAAATGTTGAGCGAGATTTTAACAATTCTGATCTTAAAAATCTTAAATCATTAACAATACAAACTGATGTTGGAGCAACTTATGGACTAACAGATAATAAAGTTGCTAGTGATGATAAAAGCAATAAAGAATACTTTGAAAACAAACTAAAAAATAGTGATTTTTTCCAAAAGTATTACTCATTAGAAAATAAAAATCAACTTGAACAAGCTTATAGAGCATCTCTAAAATACGAAATTTATTCTGATAATAAAAAAGTCCGTTTTTGATATGAATTTTACAACCCACAAGTTCAAAAGTGAGAAAAAATATTACTTAAAGATAATATTGATATCTACTTTCAAAATACTAATAAATTTGCTAATAAAAATTTAGCAAATAGATTAAGAATTATACCAAGCAAATTCGTTGATATTACTTAACCTTATAGCAGAAAACTTGTAGTTGATAAACCAATTAGAATTGATAATGATAAAGAACTAAGTAATGAATATGGGGGAACTTGAATTTATCACGCTCCCGCTAAAATTAGATTTTTAACAACTCTTAGAGAAGATGAAGTTTTACTCATTAATTCAAATAAAATTGATGTTTTAGATCGTAAATTTGAATATGACTTAAAAGATTTAAGAAACACAACCAAACAAAACAAAGATAGTTCAAATAATAAAGATAACGACAATGAACAAACAAACAAATATGAAATAGAAATTTTAAAATATGACAAATCAAATGTTAACGAAACCAATGAAAATGTCATATCTCGTTATAAAGTTATTTTAATTGTTAACTCCCTTGGAAATGATTTGCAAGGTAAATGATACGCTTGAAACCCTGAAATCGATCCAAAGCAAAGAGAGTTAATTGAACCATATTTAAAAAAAGAAAATGGAGAATATTTATTAGATCAAAATAACAATAAAATACCAAACTCTAAATACGATCCGTTAATCAACCCCAAAACTGGAACAAAAGAAGAAATTTTATGGGTGAATTATTCTAAATTTAACTTACCCGAAGATACACGCTTTTTACAAGATCCAAGAGACAAACAAGGTAATTTTATACATATAAACGATCTTGGAAGACCAACTCTTTTAAATGGTGATTTATTTGATATAGAGCTTGGTTTTATTGCACAAGGATCAGTTGTTGGAAAAGGAATAAATGTATCTTCAAATTCAGAAATTGAACAAGCAAAAAGATTTTTTATTAGTTCAAATTTACAAGATAGCACTTTTGATACTAATATAGATAATAGCACTAACACTTCTTCAAGCGGTAATAAAATAAGCATCTCCAAAAATGAAAACGATTATTTTTCAAGTTCGGGTCTTTGAATGTATACCATTAGAGATAAAGGTAATATTGATACTTACAAACTGTTTTTAATCGGTAAAAATGAACCTTCTGCATTATTTTCGCAAGTTTATTCAAACCCTTCTGTAATACCATTTTGAAGTTCATATCACGGTAAAAATTTAGCTAAATTTTTACTTGATAATAACTATGTTTCAGAACAAAAATTGAGTTCATTAAAATATGAAGAAGTAATTAATTTTTGAAAAATTTATGTCTCTTCAACATATAAATTTGTTTACGGAAATGAAGATAATGAAGAAGATAATTCTTATATTCACGGTAAAAAAATTAGCGATAATTCTATCATTTCACCAAAAGACAAAATAACACTCACTCCGTTTGTTCAAGAAGACCAATTAAAAGAATTTGCTAAAACAATAAGTGAAAAAGATTTTAGCAAATACAACAAACAACATTGAGAACAATATGCTGTAATTGCAGAAAAAGCAAAAGATAAAATTGATTTTGATGTAGAAAGTAAAAATAATGAAATAGTTTATTCGTTTTATTTTAAAGAAGAATCATTTAATTCTCTTTTCACAATAAAAAAATCAGTTTGAAATGTTGCTGTGAAATGAAAAGAAGATGTTGAGTTTGAAAATACAACACAAAAAGTAGAAATAACTCCTTCTATTAATGGATCTTATTTAAGTTCTATTACTGAAACTGCTTTTGATATTCAAGATATTGTAGCAAATATTGATCGGGTTCGTTTGTTAGATTTTAATGATTCAGATAAAGTAAACTTTGATATTACAATACCATTTAATAATGTTTTAAGATTTGAATTTAATGTTAAAAGAAGTTATCAAAATAATTATTTTATCAGTAGAGAAAAGCAATTTATTTATGTTGATTTAAACGATATCTTTGTAAATTTAGAAAACAAATATATAAATATTTTTAGCAATTTTAATTTAACAAATTTAAATTTAAATGGAGAAACAGACTTTTTGAAAGCAAAAAATATTATTTTAAAAGCAATAGAAAACGCTATTAACAAACAATACAAATACAAAATAGATTTTGATATTGAAAACTTTGATAATGTAGTTAAAAACGCAATTAAAGTTGTAAGCTCATTCAAAGATCCAATTTATTTTGATTTATATTTAAACTCAATTAATACAACAAATAACAATTTAGTTGGTAGAAGAAGAATATCACTAACTAATGCTGTAAAGAACAATTTTATACCTTCTAATGTTAATTTGATCAATTATTCAATATCAAATATTGAACTAAAACAAATCACAACATTTAAGGAACTTTACTCAGAGATTATAAAAAACATTGATAATGATCTTAGAGCTTATAGAATAAATTTTAATGATTATTTAACAATTGAAAATGTATCAGAGTTAGAAAAATTGCTCACTCCAAATAAAATAAATACAATTAATTTAAAATTAAGACCTTTAAATAACATTTTAAAGGGAACTAAAATAGTTAAAATTACAAATGATTTGATAAGTATAACTGAAACAGATTTAACTTTAAACAAAGAAAAAAACAAGTATACAAAAGAGCAATTACAAGAGTTGAAAGACAAACTTGATAAATCTAAAAATAGTGATTTTGGTAATAAAAACGAAGAAGAAACCGCTAAAAATGAATGAGAAGATGGTTTTGTAGATGTTAGAAAAACAGATAAAAACAACAACTCAGAAAACCCAAATAACACTAAAAAAGAAACGCTAACACAACAAGAAAAAGTAGGAATAAGTTTTGGAGTAATCGGCGGAACAGCAATTTTAGTTTTATTTATTATATGAGCAATTAAAACTAAATTCGGAACTAAACCTAAGTAATATAATTTATTTGTAGCAAAGGAGAAAAAATATGATAAATAAAGTGTGAAAAAGACAAAAAAATGAAGTTTCCAAAAACATTGAAACTATTTCGTTTGACACTAAGGGAGATCTTATTATAAAGCGTAAATTTTATGATGGAACGAATGCAAAGTCAACAAGCAATAGACCTTTAATTGTATTTCATTATGGAGAATATACTTTCTATTTAAATATGCGTTCAGCAAAAAAAGATAGAAAGAAATTACCTTTTGAATATGAATTGTCAAACCCAAAACGAAAGCAAAACGACTGAGTTGATACAACAAATATAATGGTAATGGACACAGAAGAATTTGATTTATTGTATAAAGATAGAGAATTTGAAGAGATAAACAACCTTAATTATGAAGATGCAAGAAATATCGTAGATCTTCTTATAGACAACTTTACAGATAATAAGTTTAATTACGACATAACATATCAAAGAATTGAAATTAATAAAAAAACTATGCAACCAGAAAGTAAAATTATAATTTCTACTTTTAAATTTGATGAAGAAAAATATATGGAAGGTATAGACATAGATCATTTTTTAGACCACTTAGGTTTTATCTTTGAAGATTTAGAAAACGCAAGTAAAGAAGATTTTCAAGAATATATAAAACATAATAAAAACGACTGAGATTTGATATGTAAGAAATATCGTAAAAACAATAAAATCAAGAAAAAAGACAAAGAATTTGAAATGCAAATGTAATAATTAGAACTCATTTTGAGTTCTTTTTTTATAATTTTTATATGCAAAATGATCCAAATAAATTAATAGTTAACCTTATTCAAAAGGAGTTTTATAACGAAGAAATTGCTTTTTCACTCTCAAAAGAAAGGAAAGAAAAAAGGTGAAATATTCATTCAAGAATTACTAGAAAAGTTAAGACTTCGTATGGTATATTACTTCTTCAGAAGATTAAATATAGAGATAAAAACAGAAAAATTCGTTATTTTGACAACCCAGTTTTGAAAATACCAAAGTATAAAAACATTTGTGAAGACTTAGAAAACAAAGTCTTTATGCTTAAACTTGATGGTGTTTCAAATCGTTCAATAGCTCAAAATCATTTAAACAAAGCTATCACTAGACAATATGTTTCAACAATTTTAAACTCACGAAAAGTTGAAAATAAAGTGAATTTTACAGCAGAAAATATCATTCATAAAAACATTTTATATGTTGAAGTAGATGATACATTTTCTTATTTTAGAGACAAAAATAACAAAATTGTCAAACACAGATTAAGAACAATTGTTTGTCATACAGGAAAAGATAAATTTAATAATTTAACTAATAAAACTGTCATTATTCAAGACACAATTGTTGATAAAAATAACAGCTCTTTACACGAACTTTACTTCAAAATTAGATTATTAATTTACAAACATTATGGAGATCAAATCAAGCAAATTATCTTTTATGGAGACGGAGCAAGATATATGAAAGGTCTTGCTAAGTTATTAAATTCAACATATATTTTAGATCTTTTTCACTTAACAAGAAAGCTCTTTATGCTATGTGGTTTTTCTAAATACAACACTAAAAATAAAGCTTTATTTATTGATTTTTTACAACAAAACAAAATAACTTTGTATAGATTTTCTAAGTTATTGATAATAAAAGGAAAATGACAACAAGCTATTTCACTATTAGAAGAAGAATTTGCAAAACGAAAAGATCAAATATCTTCAACAAAAATTCAAGAACTTAAAGATTTTTACAAGTATTTAAAAAGCAATGAAACAGCTATTGTAAATTACGAAAATGAATTCAATATTGGTTCACATACAGAAGCTTTCATATCTCATTATGTGAAAAAAATATGTAAAAGAAAGTTTGCAATTTATGGTAATGAATGCTTTAAAAACTTGCTTTTAATGAACATTAAAAATAACGAAAATTTGATTTTTATTTAAAAAGCGAGTTATTTCTATTAAAAAACTTTGATCTTAAATCTTTAATTTTTGCTATTTTAAATCACTAAATTTTTTTGATTTTGTTAAGGTGTCCGTTTTTGTATGTAAAAACTAAAATAAACTAATATATTACATATATTAAAACTTCAAAAAAATACCTTTGCTTACAAAAATGCATACAAAATCAATTTTTGCATACAAATTTTTTTGTAGTGCATACAAGAAAATTTGAATTCCATTTACTATAAGTAAATGAATTTAAGAGTGCTTTTAACGGTAAGTTAAACTTGACAGCACTTTTTCTTGCTTAAAAGCATACGGGTGCGTGTGATCACGCACGAGAAGGGGTTTGCATCATATTTTGTATGCAAGCTAATTTTCGTATATTTTTTTGAACTTTTTTACTTTTGGTGATTTTCTGGTGTATAATTTTATTGCTTAAAGATGTAAATTCTTTTACCACCTAATTTCTTTCATGTATCAAATTTTAAATTAGAAAAGCAGCACAATTTAGTGCTGCTCATTTTTTAATGCTTTGAATTTTTTGTTCAAAATAATATCTTTGGTTAAAAATCCATATTTTAAACGAGAAACGATAATGATAATCATAACTGTGAAACTTGCAAATAAACAAATTCAAGCAGAAGTATAGTTGATTTTATTGCTTGCAGTAATATCATTAACATTAATTAAACTTCCATCCGGACCTTGCAGTTGAATGGTTGTGGAAATTGTTAATTCAGTTGGTTGTAATGCTACTAAAAAGAATAGCATCACAAATGCAATTAATGCAAAATATGTAGATATTTGTAATAATTTTGATCCATTAAATAAATTGCTCAAAAGACCATAAATTGACACAATACTTAAAATTAGCACTAACGCAATTGCTGATATAGCTGTTGAAATTAAACTCAAAAAGATAGTTCTTAATTGAATACTAGTTGAACGTTTTTCTATGATAGCTTGTACTTGCGCATCACTAAGACCAGTAAGTTCTTTGCTTAAATTGCTTTTAAGTCATTCTTGTTCATAAACGATTCTATCAAAGAAAGTTTTAATAAGCAAGCTTAATAAAATTAAAATAACAACGCTTAAGACAATTACACTTAAAACTAGTATTTTCCGTGATTTATAGCTTCTAAATAAATTCATTAGTTAATTCTTTTTTGAGTTTGCTTATCAAAAATATGCATTCTTGAAACATCAAAAGTCAATTGAATATTTTGATAAAGTTTGTATTCTTCATTATTTGAAGCAGTGATGATAAATTCTAACTCTTCATTGAGTTTAGCTAACACCAATTGATCTTTTCCAATTAATTCGATATTAAAAACAATTGCATCAGTTAAGTGAGAGTTTGAATCTTTAGAGATTTTAATATCTTCACTTCTAAAACCAACAACCACTTCTTGACCTTCTTCAAGCAATTTTGCATCACTTTCACTAACGGCTAAAGACAAGCTTTTATCAACTGAAGTGATTTTTCCGTTGCTATATACAGCATCAAAAGTATTCATTGTCGGAGAACCAATAAATTTGGCCACAAACAAGTTTGCTGGTTTAAAATAAAGTTCTCTTCCGCTGCCACTTTGTTGAATTGATCCGTCATTAAAAACCACAATTTGATCACCCATTGTCATAGCTTCAAGTTGATCATGAGTAACGTAAATACTTGTTGTTTTAAGCATTCTATGAATTGAAACGATTTCTCTACGCATGCTTTCACGCAATTTAGCATCCAAATTTGAAAGTGGTTCATCCATTAAAAACACAAGTGGTTTCCGTGAAATAGCTCTTCCAATAGCGACCCTTTGTCTTTGTCCTCCAGAAAGATCTCTCGGTTTACGATATAAATAATCTTCAATTTTTAAAATTCTAGCAACATCTTTAACTCTACGATCGATAATATCTTTTCTTTCTTTGGCAATTCTTAATCCAAATGAAATATTGTTATATACGTTCATATGAGGGTATAAAGCATATGATTGAAAGACCATCGCGATGTTTCTTTCATTTGGTAATAAGTTATTGTATCTTTTGTTGTTAAACAATAAATCACCAGAAGTAATTGAGTTAAGACCTGCGATCATTCTTAAAAGTGTGGTTTTCCCGCAACCACTAGGTCCAAGAAAAATACAAAATGAACCCGGTTTAATTTCTAAATTAATATCCTTAAGAGTGTATTTTTCGTTTCCTTCATATTTTTTAGATAAATTCACCAACTTAATGTGAGCACCATTATTTGTGTTGGTAACTTCACCAAGTTCAGTAATCATTTTATCTAAATCAATTTGCTCAAAGTTGAACTCTTCTTGTTCATGATTTGATTGTAAGTTGTTTTTGTTTCTTTTAAACATAATTATCCTTTAACTGCTCCTTCTGAAAGTCCACCAACAATAAATCTTTGTAAGTACATAAATAGTGAAAAGGCTGGAATTGAAGCAAGTAGCGATCCTGCTAAATACGCTCCATAGTGAATGTGTTTTGGTTCTGTTTCAATTAAGGTTAAAAGTCCTATAGCTAATGTTTTAGATTCGTTTTCATAAAGAACAAAACGAGGCAAAATAACATCAGTAAATGGAATTAAAAATGATCATAATGCCACCATAATTAGGGCAGGACGAATTACCGGAAGTAAGATTTTGAAAAATAACCCTCAGTTAGTACATCCATCAACTTTACCTGAATCATCAAGTTCTTGAGAAACGGTATCCAAATAACTTTTGAGCATAAAAGTGTTTGATGATATAGCTCCTCCAGTGTAAATGATAATAAGCATGTAAATTGGATTTACTCCCAAACTAGTACCCATTTTAACAATAATAAATAAGGTAATTAATGAAGAAGTGGCTGGAATCATTTGTAGCAACATAATAATTGCTAAAGAATATTTTGAACCAGAAAATTTAAAGCGTGAGTATGCATAAGCATTCAGCGCCACTCCTGTGGTAGCAAGTACCATTGTCAAAGTAGCAATAATTAAAGTGTTTTTATATCAAGTTCCAAATAAACTTCTTGGACTAGTAAATAAATAAGTGAAGTTATCAAAACCAAATTTAAACGGAGTAATGGCAATAATCCGAGGATTATTAACATTAAATGAAGCTGTAATGAGTGAAAAAACAGGGAATAAAATGATAATGGCTCAAAAAATTAATACCAAATAATTAACAAACAATCAAGCAATTTCCATTGGAGTTGGGGCTTTAGTGTCCGATTCATTAAAAGTAATTCTTTTTTTAATTTTTGTCTTAGGAGTAGTTTTAATTTTGGTGTGAATTGGTTTAAAAAACTTTGATTCAGTCATAATTAATCTCTCCTTGTAATACTTTTAATAAATCCACGTGCAGATACTGAAATGGTTATTAATGAAGCAAGTGTGGTTAAAGCTGCTGCAAAAGCTTGGTCACTTTCGATTTTAATTGCTCCTTGGGCAATTTTAAACACTCAAGAAATAATAATATCAGTTGTTCCTTCTTTAAAGACAGTTGCATCTAAATATTCAGGACCTCCACCGGTGAATAAGCTTATGGTAGTAAAGTTATTAAACGCTCCCACAAATTGTCCAATAAGCATTGGAGCAATCATCATAAGCAATTGTGGAATAGTCAAATATCAAAATAATTGTCGACCTTTGGCTCCATCAATTGAACCTGCCTCATAAATATCACGTGGAATTGATTGTAAATTACCTGTAACCAACATGAAAATTCAAGCATACGAAATTCAAGTTTGTACTAAAATCACTAAAATCCGAACTCTAAGTACATTATCAAACAATCAGTTAATTGGCTTATCAATTAAGCCAAGAGCCATAAAAATCGAGTTGAAATATCCACTATCTCCACCAGCAAAAGAGTTTTTAAAAAATGTTACAGTAATAAAAACAGGAATAGCTCATGGAATAATATAAATCAAACGGAATATTTTTTTACCTTTTAAACGGTTATTATTTACTAAAATGGCAATTGCAATCCCAAGCGCAATTGGTAAAAGTGTTGAAAAAATAGTTCACACAATTGTTCATGAGAAAACTCTAAATAAAGAGGTGATTAAACGATTTTCTCTAAAAATTCATCATAGCCCTCATTGTTTAAGTCCAACTCATGATACTTTTTGAGTCACTGGATCATGTAAGTATCCAAAATCAGTAAACGAAATTAAAATTGAGGTAATAACAGGTGTAGCCACCACAAAAACCATTAATACTCACCCAAAAAGGGAAATCATTCAGGGAAAACCGCTGGTATTAAGTCAACGTTTAGTTGAAGATCAATTACTTGGTCGTAATCCATGTTCTAATGCAATAGCTACTCTACGTGCTCCAATGGCAGAAATACTAAAATATGCTAGCGCAAAAACAAGCAAAATAATTGATACAACTCCTCCAAAAAGGTAGTATCTAGCATCTGGTAACACCCCTTGATCGATATTCCTAATATCGGCTCCAAGATCAATTAATCCAAATACTCCACCGATTTTACTTCAATACAATCCAAAAGAGAATGGAATAAATCCTAAGTAAAATAGCGCCGAAAAGGCAAGCATTACCGCTCCTTTGGCATACTGTTTAAATCAAATTAATTCTGATAGACCTGGTAGAATAAATCCTAGCAATGTAGCTCAAATACTGATGTTTTTAATGCATTCAGTTGGAATTGATTTTTGAGCTTCGTTGATCTTACTTTCAAAAATTTTATAATCAATTTTTTCTTCGGCTTTACGTCTAAAATATAAAGTTCACAAAGTATTTTTGATTCTTGAAACTTCGTTGTTTAATTTAATATCATTAATTGCTTCTTTGTAAGCAATTTTATTTTCGATTTTTAAATTTTTATAAGCTTGTTTAGAAATTTGTTTTGATTTAAGCTTGTTTTGTGTTTCTTTTAAAGCATTTTTATATTCTGCTTTAGCATTTGAAGCTTGCTTTTTAAGATTTACTTTTTCTTGTTTAACTAAATTTCTAGTTTGCATAATTTTCTTTTGAGCAAGAGTTTGACACTCTTCCAAAAGAAATTTTAATCGAGTTTTATTGGCATCACTTGATAAAGCACTATACGCTTTTCCTGCTTCAATATCAAAATGTCCATTATAGGTGTGTGTTTTTAAAAGATTTCCTTTTTGAGTTAAAAATTGTCCTTTGTAAAAGTATTTAATAACTCTTTTAACTCTAATTTTGTTACTTGATGAAGCCACTTTATTTTTAATTACGTTAAATGTAATTTGTTGTTCATCATTAAAACTATCTACAACTCTTTCAAAATTACTCTCATCGATATGATTTAATTCCAAAAGATTTTCAAGTAAGTAATAAATATCTTTTTGATTTGATTCTGAGATTAACTCATTTAAGTTTTTAAGTTGGATTTGATATTGTTTTTTTAATGCATTAATTTTTTGAGTTGAAGTTTGTTTAATTATTTTTAAAGCATCTTGATGCTGTTTCTCGCTGTTTTTGATCTCGTTTTTATGCTGATTTATTTTTTCATAAAAAGCTTTTTTCTTTTCTAAAATCTCTTCTTTATGAGTGATATATTTTTCATTGTACTCATATTCTGATTTTAAAATTCTTTGTTTATAATCAAGCTTAATATCGGCTTTTTCAACTTTGTATTGTTTTTTGAGTGCTTGATGCTTGTTAAGATATTCTTGATAATACTCTTGTTGTTTACTTTGAAAATAAGCTAATTTTTTTTCAATTTTTTTAACAAAATCTTTAATTATCAATTGCTGTTCCCTTGAATGCGGAGAAATAAATTCATTGGCATATCTACTTTTAATTGAACGTTTAAAAAGTTTGTAAGATTCGAAAAGTTTTTCTTCTTCAAATTTTGTTTCTTGTTTAAGTTTTAAAAGCAATTGTTCTTTCACTTCTAAAGAGTCACCAGTATCTTTGAGAGATTTTTGAAAATCTTTAGCATACAAATGTAGTTCTTTTTTTCTACTTTTCAATTTAGCTAATTCAAAATTAATAAAGTCTTCAAAGGAGCGAGCAAAATTCAAGTTTTTATATTGTTCTTTTAAGACTTTAACTTTATTGATATACGCAACTCGATGACTTGAAAGCTCGCGTTTTAAATTTGCTTCTAATTTACTTTTTGCTCTTAAAAACAGATCTTTTTCAACTTTTTGTTGAAAATTCAAATCTGCTAACATACGTTGCCCTTTGACTTTAGCTATGTGTTTATACGCTTTAAGTGTTTTGCCGCTTTCAGATACAACAGGTTCAAATTCTTTACTGTATCAATTGTAAAGTTTTAGCTGTTCCAAACTTACCCCCTTTCCTTTCTCATTTTTTGAATAAATTCGTATTTGTGCACTTTTCGCTTAATAATTAGTTTCACTAAATATACAATCAAATAAATGCTAATAATGCACGCTACAATCGTACTGATGCTTCCAAAAGCTTTTTGCAAAGTGTTTAACTCATTAAAATTGCTTATGAAAGGCAAAAATGCCATAGCTAAAAACACGATTATTCAAAACATAAAAAAGATATAGCCTGCTTTGAGTTTATATCTTAGAAAATAAATATAAACGCAAAAGAAGACTATAACTAAGGAATTACCAATATATGACAATAACTTAGCAATTTTTATATTTTCAATGTGGTGAGCATCATATTTTTGTAATAAGTTATTATCAACAAATGTTGATAGTACTCAAAACATTAATGCAAAAGTGATTATGCAACACAATGCAATGAGAATATAAAAATCTCTTTTTTGAATATGGATTTTTAACTTAATAAACTTATTATTTGTCAAAATCAATTATTGTTGAGGCACCAGTTTGTTGGTTAATTCCGGCAGTTACTTGTGTGTATCTTTGATTTAGTTGTTCAGCAATTTTACTTTGGAATCACATTAAATCTTTATTAGCAGCAGTTTCTTTAGCAATCGCATCCAAGAATGTTGCATTTCCAAATGTTTGGTTGTTTCAGTTATCTCAAAGGTTAGCTCCTAAAATTGGATTTGAGTTATCAATACGGTTACTTTGGAATTTGATTACACCAAGACCACCCTCGCTAATTTGTCTATTTGAAGAAAGGACCTCAAGTAACTTATCAAAACTTAATGTTTTAAGGAAATTGTTGACTTCTGTTTGTATTCTTGCAACGGTAACACCTTCAGGAAGTTCTGATTTTTCAATTTTTGTAATTTCAGCTTTAATAAACATTTCTCATAAAGCTTGGTTTACATAGTTATTTAAATATAATCTTGCAGCTTTTTTAATTACATCATCTGCAGCTGGAGTAGATGCTGTTTCTTTAATAAATGTAAGCGCTGCGTTTTCTACTTTAACGTATTCTTCCTCTAATTTATTAGCTTCTAATGCTTTTACCAATGAATCAACTAGTGCTTTTTTATCATCATTTTGGTCACCATCAGCTCCAAAAATAGTTTTTTCAATTTTTCTTAAATGAAGACCTTCTCCTCCTCCCAAGGTTGCTTTATATTTAGCTAAGGCCTCATCTTTTAAAATTCCAGTTGAAATTCATCATGAATCTTTTTTAGGAGACTCAAAAGTTGAAAGAGTTTTTCCATACATTGCTGCTAAAGCATTTCTAAGACCAGTTTCTTCTTTTAAAGTTTTTACAAAATCAGCTTTAGATTCAGCACTAATTTTTGGAACTCCAGTAATTGTGCTGTTATTTGAAAATGACTCAGATTTTAAAATATTCGCATCTGCAATTGCTTCATCAGTGTTATTGTTTTTAACTTCTCATTGATAAAAAGGAGTTAAATTAGCACTATTACCAACTTCTACTATTGAAGCAAGTCCTTGAAGCAATTCTTCATGTGAGTTATATCCTAAGCTCTTGTAGAATTGTTGGTATTTAGTTGCAGTAGCTTCTGAATTAGCTAGAACTTTTTGCTTAATTTTCTCTTGAGCTGCTTTAGTAAATTGTACTTTTGAATCTGCTTTGAAGTATTCAAAGTTTGGTTCTGTTTGTAAAGCAATTTTAATAACTTCAATTAAAGCTCTTTTTCTATCTGGAGACGCATTTGCGTTTCTGTTGTTAATTAAGTAACTTCAAGCTCCTGAAGCTTGTCTATATTCATAATCATCTGTAGTGTTGATTACATTAAAGAAACTTTTTGCTCCACCTGTATTTTCAGATGTTTGTAAGTCTCATGTTCCAATGATTGCATAATCAATTTTTCCTTGTTTCATGAGTTCAAAAATTTTGTTTTGAACTTGACCCATGTCACTAACTAGTACTGCTTTTAAATCTTCTTGTGTGATTCCTTTTTTAGCTCAAACAGTTTCTTGATATTGTTCAGGTGTTTTTAAGTAAGCTGCTTCATAAATTGGGAAGTACAATCTTGAAGCTACATCTAAAGCAGTTCTGAATTCTTTTTTGTATTTGTTGTCAGCGCTTTCTTGGAATCCTGATACTGTTTTGGCATTATTTGGGTATAAAATTTTTGACATTAAATCTTCAGTAAGATTTTCTTGCTGTTGAAGTTTTCTAAACACTCCACCTAAAATTCCGTTTCCATACCAAAAATCTTGTAAACGAATAATCGCTTTTCCGGCTTTAACTAATTCTTCAAGACTATCTGTATCTTGATTATTAAGTTCTTTTCTTGCTTCATCAGCAGTTTTTGTAGAAGCAAGAACTATACCTTCAACATTGTGTCTAAGCGCGAATAATCTACTTTCTAATTTAGTATTTGCTCCAGTTCCGGTTTTACCAACTACACTACCGAATTTGACCATATCGGCTTTTTCTTCATCGGTTGCTCCAATTACCGCACCAATTTCTTCTAAAATATTTGGTTCAAATTGTTTTAATTCAACAACTGCTTTTTTAACAGCTAAATCAATGACTCTATCTTGTGGAGCATAGAAAATATCAGGAACTGATTCATCGGTAATTCCGACATCAGTGTTAACTGCATCAAAAACGTTTTTGGTGATTGTTTTGATTTTGTACCCTTTTTTAGCAATATCTGTTTTATTATAAAGTTCAACTACTTTTTTATAAAAGTTTTCTTGAGCACCATCTACTGCAATGATAATTTCTTTACTATCATTATATTTAGTTCCTGATCCGCCTCCAGTTGTATTATCACAAGCTACAGCTACAGCTGATGCACCAAGTCCACTCATAATTAATGATGAAGTAAGTAATAATTTCTTTTTAAACATTTTTTCTCCGTTTTCTATTCAAACACAATCTCGTTTTTAATATAACCTCAAATTGAAAAAATCAAGGATAAAGGAAGTAGGCATAATAAATTACTGATAATGCAACAAATATTCACTCACTTGGCTTTTTCAGTTTTAGAATAAATATAACCTAAATGAATTGACATTAAAATAGTTACGATTCATGAAAAAACCGCTACAATTAAAAGTAATCTAGCTTCAAAAGTCTTTATTTGATCAATAAATTCTTTCAGATGTTCCTTATTGTATAAATCAAAATTGTATTTTCTTAAAGAGTTTAATAATATGATTAAGGTTAAAAACATCATGAAGTTGGCAAAAATAATAAATAAATATTCGATTATTTTAGGTAAAAATTTGCGTTCTAATGGTCTTTTACCTAATAACAAAAATCTCATTCTTGTTCCAAATGAGATTTTTTTATTACGCTTGCCAAACCCATTATTTTTCATACCTTATAATAAATTATAAAATATTCTAAATTGCCCTAAAAATCATTTCCACATTTTTTCCAGTTATTCTTATTTGCTTATTGACTAGTCAAGTTATTTACTTTTGCAACTAATATAGTCCCCACTCCCTTTCCTGTAACTTTATTATTCTCAGAAACTTGAGTGTTTTTTGAATATAAGACTTCAGTTATTTTATATCCATCTTTCAATCTAAAGCTTAAATCATTATTTCCTCAGTTAAATAAATAAAGTAAAAATTCGCCTTTTTGATTAGTTCTAACAACAACATTCGAATCAACAATTACGCCCGAAATTGTATCTTTGTTAATTATTTGGTATGGATCTACCACACTATTTGGTTGTTGAGAAACAACATATGGATAATCATTTCTAATTTTATTAAGCTTAGACACTAACGAATAAGTTGATTGAGAATCTTTTATGGCATCTTCAATTTTTTGTTCATTAACCGATAAATTTAAATAAACTCTTGAATATTCTTCTCCTGAACGTTTTTCATAAAAATCCACTACTTTACTTTGATCTTTTCAAGGAAAAGCTTCACGAATTAAACTATCACCTTTTCGTTGTGGCCCGCCATGCATGTTTAATTCAATTCCATCATATAAAATAGGACTGCCACCACGTGATAATAAACTAGTAAGGCCATATTGAAGCATTGATTTTTCAGATTCGTTTAAGGGTTCATTGGTAAAGATGTTTTTACCAGTAAAATTAATTTTTGATCTAACAGAATTAATTCATCTTTCAACGTCATGATTATCTAAAAACGGCATTCAACGAGAATTATTTTGCGACACTAATTCCAAAATAGCTTTTTCTTGATTATAGTTTATTCCTACATCTAATGTGTGTTTTCAATGCACTCCATCAATTACACTATCTAAACCGCCATGAACTTTATTTGTATAAATAAGCGAATCTGAAGGACTTTGTCATCATTCACCAAACATAAATGGTGTTTGAGAAGATCTTTGATTCCCATCATTTAAAACATCTGCAGTTGTTTCTCTAAGTGAAGCAAAGATTGTGTTAGTTTTTTCAATACGATTAGTTTTATCCTTGTATGGGTTTTTACTATCAAAAAAGTGATAAAACGCATCATATCGGAATCCATCAACACCAATTTTGCTTCAATATCTTTGAATTGCTTTAAGTTCATTTATAACTTTAGGATTATTTAAATTTAAATCCGGCATTCCAGACCAAAATTCAGCAACATATTTTTTATTAGTTGCCGGAATTGATTTATCAATATTTAAAAAAAGGTTTCTTACTCCTTGATTATCTTCACCAAGTCCATCAACATTAGAAATATTATCATCTAAAAAATAATAATAATTTTGATATTCCTTATTCCCTTGTAAAGCGGCTTGAAACCAAGGATGTTCATAAGATGTATGGTTAAACACCATATCCAATACAACTTTTATTCCGTTTTTATGTGCTTCTTTTAAAAAATCAATAAAAGCTTGTTCTCCTCCTAATTCAGGAGCCACTCCTAAATAATCAATCACGTCATATCCATGATATGAGCTTGCTGGATGAATTGGAGATAAATATAATGTGTTAATTCCAAGATTTATAAAATAATCTAAATTATTTTTAAGTCCTATAAAATCACCAATTCCATCTCCATTACCATCTGCAAAAGAATACACAGTTAACTGATATATAGTTTCAGAATTGTTTTTAGAACTATAAGGAGCAACAAATTGAGCATTTTGCGCATCTTCTAAATAACTTAAACGTCTAGTATTATTTTTAATTATTTCTTTCACAAACTTTTCATCTCCTCAATTTTGCTTGTTTTTCTTTACAATCGTTGTACATGAGCTACTTACAAGAGTAATAAACGGAGCTCCAATAAGCAGTCATTTAAGTTTTAAAAGTTTCATATTTAAATTTTACTAAAAGCCCTTTTTAATTTACTTAGACTAGACAAGTTTATTTTTAAAAATTGCAATTTCTCCCATTGTTTTAAATCCTAGTTTTGAATAAAAATTAATTAGTTTGGATGATGCAGAATCTACATATATTAGTGTTTTACGCTTGTTTTGTGTTTGTTTGTTCAAAAATAAAGACAACATTTGAGTTGCTCAGCCCTGGTTTTGAAACTCTTTTTTAGTATTGACTCCTCAAAGAACATCATAATTATTGATAGTATAAACAATTGAAGCTCCACATATTTTTTCTAAATTATTTTCTAGATAAAAGATGTCTTTTCTTTTTGAATTAATTTGCTTAATTCAAAGATCTTCAAAAAAGCCAAATTCTCCATTTAAAAATTTTTTATACTCACTTTTATTACTTGAATAAACTAGTTCACTATTTGTGGATTCTAATTTCGTTTTTTTATTATCATTTGTCATAATCTGATTAAATCACACAATTGATTCCAAAGAGTTCATTACTTTTTTAAAATCCAAATAATTATTCTTGTCTACATAAATATAATTTGGATTAAGTTGAACAATTAGTCTCTGAATTTTTTGTAATGTTTGTTTTCTTAAAAGGTGTTTATAAGTGATAAAATGCAAAAAAGAAACTTCTTGATTGTTTAATTCTTTCATTTCATAAATCGCACATATATTATCAATTCTAATTAATTTAGCTTGATTGTTTTTTAATAAAAAATAAACCCAATTATTCACTGGAAAATTGTTTAAAAGTAATTTTTCTATTTTCTTTTTCATAAAAATAATTATATAAAAAACAAAGGTTTATAACCCTTGTTTGTTATGCTCCGTTGATTAAATCAGAAATTTTCTTAGCTGCAATAGCTCCATCAGAAGCAGCGGTAACAATTTGGCGAATTTCTTTGGCACGGATGTCTCCAGCAGCAAAAATACCTTTAATTGATGTTTGCATATTTTCATCTGTAATGATGAATCCTCTATCATCAAAGATATCTAAATCTTTTGCAAAATCAGCCACTGGAATAAGACCTATGTAAGGGAAAAATGATCCAACTTCCAAAGTAACTTCTTCTCCGTTTTCTTTTTTAAGAACAGCTTTTTCTAACTGATTTTCACCAATTAATTTTAAAATTTGTGATTTGTAGAATACTTGCACGTTTTCAAGTTTAAGTAATTCATCAACAAGTCTTTTTTCTGCATTAAAGAAATCATCTTTAACAACTAGATAAACCTGTGAAGCAATTTTAGATAAATAAGTTGCTTCTTCAACTGCTGAGTTCCCTCCTCCTAATACAAGTGAAGGCAATCCTTTGTAAAGTGGACCATCGCAAATAGCGCAAAAACTCACTCCACGGTTAATTAAGTTTTCACAGTTTTCAATAAATGTTGGAATTCTATTTTTCATTCCAGATGCTATTAAAACTGTTTTAGCACTATAAGAATCTCCTTGAACTGTTTTAACTTCTTTATTTAAATCACCGTGAGAAATAATTTCTGATACTTCTCCGTAAATATATTTGGCACCGTATTTTTGTGCATGTTCAAAAAATCCAGTCGCCAATTCTCATCCTTGAGTCATTTCAGTTCCAATTCAGTTTTCAATTTTGCTGGTAGCTGAAAGTTTTCCTCCAGGAGTTCCTTTTTCAATAAAAGCTACTTTTAAATTAGCTCTAGAAGCATAAAGAGCCGCATTAAGACCTGCAGGCCCACTTCCTATAATTATTAAATCGTATTGTGTATTCATTTTTTCCTTAAATTTTTGCTGGTTTAATTATATTTTTAACGTATCCAAAAACAGCTTTAGGCGAAGTTTTTGATACATAAAGTTGATATTTCAACTCATCTTTGTATTGATAAACATATCTATATTTTTGTTTTACAACCACATATTCCACTCTTGAAATGAATTGGAAATAAATAAATCATAATGTTCCCAAAATCACAAAAGCCAGCGAAACATTTGAATAAAGAGCAAACGAATCTTCACGAAGAGGTTCCATTGCAAACCGTACTAAACCATATCAAATAAAGTACATTCCTGCGTGTGTTCCTGGTTTGAAAAGACCAAAGAAGTTAAATATTCATACAATTACTAAGTAAGCAAATAAATTAGCAAGTCCTTCATATAAAAATAATGGGTAACGATACAATCCAGTTAAACCAAGAGAATCAGAATACGCATCAGAAATAAACATATTTTTAGCAATAGTATCTCCAAGCGCTAAAACCGCAGATCCATCTCAATCAACCTTACCGTATAACTCATGGTTAGCAAAGTTTCCTCATCTACCAACAAATTGTCCAATTAAAACACTTGGTATGATGATACTTAGAACTTTACGGTAGTCAATCACATCCCGCTTGAATCATCCATAAATCATACCAGCAACTCCACCGACAATAACTCCCCCTTGAATTGACAATCCTCCATCTCAAGCGGCATATCAATGAGAGTTTTTAAATGGTTCAGGCTCATAAAGAAGAGCTTCCACAACATATCCTAAACGAGATCCAAAAATTGATAAAGGCACAATGATGATAATAAAAGTAAGTAGAACTTCTATTTTGTATTTTTCGCGCATTCAGAAAAATACAATAGTCAAAATTGAAGCGATAATTCCAAGCATAATCATTATTGAATATACCCTTACTTCAAAAGAACCGATTGCAAATAAATATCTTGCAGTTCCAGCACGAATTGGTTCTAATAATGCATTATTCATCTTCTAGTCTCCTTTTTTCAATTTTATCAATAACATTAAGGCCATCATGACGAGCTAAATATGCGTTTACTGCTGCTTCAATTAATGAAGAAACAGATCCACCTTCTTTAGTTGGTACTTGAATCATTTTAATTGAACGACCCATGATTGGATATTTTAGAAAGTCAATACCTAAGCGATCTAATCGGTTTTGTTCTTCTTTTTTTACTAATTCCACCACTAAGTGAATTGGAGAAGAAGAAGCAACTGATCGAGCACCATAAGTATATTTAATGTCAATTGGACCAATTCCTCTCACTTCTAAAAAGTCTTGAGTAATTCGTGGTGAACTACCAATAAAACGGTTTCCTAAATCTTTAATTAGGACTGCATCATCAGAAATGAAAATATGTCCTTTTTGAATTAGATCTAAGGCAGCTTCACTTTTTCCTGATCCACTAGGTCCTACAATTAAAACTCCAATTCCACCAATCATCATTAAACATCCATGTACTTGAACCACTTGGGCAAAATGGTTGTTTAAATATGTACCAATACTGGTAGTTAAATATGAACTTGATAAAAATTTGTCATGAACTACAGGCACTTTGTATTTGCTGGCAACTTCTTTAATTAATTGAATATTTGAGTCTGACATTCCTTTAGAAAGCATTACAAGTGGCGGTTGAAATGAAAAAACATGTTCAAGTGATTTGCGTGTTCTTTTATCTCCAACTAAGTCAAATCACTTACTTTCACTTGTTCCTCAAGCTATCACATTAAATTTTAATCTCTCTGTTCCGGTGTTTTCAGCTAATTCTAACCCAACTCTTTTGATTGCTGGAGAAAGAATTTCTCTGTTATTTAGAGGAACATTTGAATTAATGACATTAAGATCAAAAAAACCTATAATGTCGTTTGCATACATTTTTTTTGACATATTATCCTTATTTATAATTTTAAAATTATACCGTTTTAGGTTTTTAATTTCAAAATTTTACGCAAGAACTCGGCTGTGTATGAAATTTCAGAAGCACTAACTTGCTCAGGTGTTCCTGAAGCAATCACCCGTCCACCTTTAATTCCTCCATCAGGTCCTAAATCAATGATATGATCTGCACACTTGATAACATCTAAGTTGTGTTCAATAACAAGCACTGAATCTCCATTATCAACAATTCGATTTAAGATATGAATTAATTTTTTTACATCATGAGTGTGCAATCCCGTTGTGGGTTCATCAAGAACGTACAAAGTTTTTCCGGTAGGTTTTTTTTGTAAATAAGTGGCTAGTTTAACTCTTTGGGCTTCTCCTCCAGATAAGGTAGTTGACATTTGTCCTAGTTTAATATAACCTAAACCAACATCTTGGAGAATTTGTAATTTTTCGACAATTTTAGTTTTAGCTTCAAAAAATTCCAATGCTGTATCTACAGACATATCTAGAACATCAGCGATTGTTTTGTTGCGGTATTTAATTTCAAGAGTTTCACGATTGTATCTTTTTCCATCACAATCATCACAAGCAACATAAACATCAGGTAAAAAGTGCATTTCGATTTTAATAAAACCATCTCCAGAGCAACGATCACATCTACCTCCAGCGACATTAAAACTAAAACGACCTTTTGAATATCCTCTTATTCTTGATTCTTCTACATTGGCGTAAATATCTCTAATGTCATCAAAAACTCCGGTGTATGTCGAAGGGTTTGAACGTGGAGTTCTACCGATAGGACTTTGTGAAACTGGAACAATTTTATCCACATTTTCTAGTCCTTTAATTGAATCAAACAAAGCTTTTTTATGTGCATTACCTTCTGCAAGACCTAAAGAATATTGAATTCCATGAACTAAAATCTCATTAACTAAAGTACTTTTTCCAGAACCACTAACACCAGTAACAGCAACTAGTTTTCCAAGTGGTATTGTCACTGAAATATTTTGTAAGTTATTTTGTTTTGCTCCATTAATTGTTATGGTTTTTCCATTACCACTTCTTCTGTTTTTAGGAATTTCTATTTTTCACTCTCCAGAAAGATATTTTCCGGTAATTGATTTTTTATTTTCAACTATTTTTTCCAACTCACCAGCAGCAACAATTTCTCCACCTTTATGACCAGCTTCAGGACCAATATCAACGATGTAATCTGAAGCAAGCATAGTGTCTTCATCATGTTCCACAACAATTAGCGTATTTCCTAAATCGACCATTTTACGTAGGGTTTCGATTAATTTCATATTATCTTTTTGATGTAGTCCAATTGAAGGTTCATCTAAAACATATAAAACTCCAGTTAAATTAGAACCAATTTGAGTAGCAAGTCGGATTCTTTGGGATTCTCCTCCAGAAAGGGTTTCTGCATTTCGATTTAAAGTTAAATATTCTAATCCAACATTTTTTAGGAATGTAAGTCTATCAGTTATTTCTTTAAGAATAATTTTTGATATCTGAATTTCACTCTCACTAAAAGTTTTTGTAAGTGTTTCAATAAAATCTAAAGACTCCTCAATTGACATTTGAGTAAACTGATAAATATTCTTTTGGCCTAATTTAATAGCTAATGCATTTGAATTTAATCTTGCTCCCTTACATACATGGCATTGAAATGAACCCATGTATTTTTTAAGTCAATCTCGGATCGCGTCACTTGTAGTGTTGTAGTACAAACGTTCAACTTTGTCTAAAATTCCTTCAATTTCTCGTTTATATCTTCGGTGTGTTCCACCACTAGAAGTTAAATCAAACTCAATAATTTCATCTGAACCGTGTTTTAAATATTTTAGTAAATGTTCTGGTATTTCATCAATTGGTTGATCCTTGTCAATCCCATAATGATTTAAAAGAACTTCAAATTCTTGTCATTCTAAATTTTGGGTGTTTACAGTGTTTTCAAAGTACTTAATTCCACCTAAAGAAATACTTCTTCAAGGTTCTGGAACCAATGAGTTTCAATCTGCTTTAAATTCAACACCAATCCCCTTGCAATTTTGGCACATTCCATAAGGAGAATTAAAAGAAAAAAGTTTGGTTTCGATTTTTGAAATACTGAAATCTTTGTAAATACATGCATGATTTTTTGAAAAAGTTAAAATCTCATTTGAATCAGCGTTCTCAACTTTAACAATTCCTCCAGAACGATCACAAGCAATGTCTACTGCTTCAGCAATTCTATTTTGATTTTCTTCAGTTAAAGCAACTCTGTCAATTACTAAATCTATAACATGGCGAACATTTTTGTCTAAAACAATTTTGTCTTCAAGCATAAATAATTGACCATCTACTTTAACTCTTAAAAATCCTTCTTTTTTTAACTTTTCTAAAAGATTTTGGTGAGTTCCTTTTTCTCCATCGACAAGTGGAGAATAGATAATAAGTCTTGAATTTTGTGGTTGTTTGTAAATTGAAGTGATAATATCTTTGGAACTTTGAGAAGTAATTTCAATATTATGATTAGGACAATAAGCTTTACCAATTCTGGCAAAAAGCAATCTAAAATAATCATAAATTTCTGTAACTGTCCCAACGGTTGAACGTGGATTATTGACAGTCGTTTTTTGTTCAATAGAAATAGAAGGACTTAGTCCTTCAATAGATTCTACATCTGGTTTTTTAGTACCGCCTAAAAACATTCTGGCATAACTACTCAAACTGTCTACATATCTACGACGTCCTTCTTCGTAGATAGTATTAAAAGCAAGTGAACTTTTTCCTGATCCACTTAAACCAGTAAAAATAATTAATTTGTTTTTAGGTAAAGTTAATGAAACATTTTTTAAATTGTTTTCTCTGGCACCTTTGATGACAATCTGATCTTTTTTTGACATTTTTCCGCCTAACTTGGTAAGTCACATCCATTAACTGGATGCAAAAATAGTGTTGTTTTTTCAACTTCTGTGATTTCTTGTGGAGTAAAAATATTTAATTCCTCAACTAAAGTTATTAAATTTTTTGCACTACCGTCTAATCTTAGAAATGAAAAAAGGTCTTGAGCCAATAAATATAATTGATCTTGAAGATCTTTACTTGGTAAAACATCTTCAAATTTGTTGATATTATTAGCTTTTAAAATCTCTTTTATTTTAGCAAATTTATCATTATTTGCTTGAGCTTTAATCGCACTTAAATATCCTAAAGCTACAGCAAATATTTTAGTATCTTTAACAAATGAATCATTTCTTTGAAATGTTGAAAAAGTTAATGCATGTCTTAGTTGATCGTCACTTAAGTTTGCTTTAAGTAAAATTTTTCTAAAAGCATTATATAGTGAAACAACGTCAACGGTTTGAATCAAAATAAAATCAGTATTGTTTTTAATTTCTTTATATGTATATGTCATATTATCACCTCACTCAAATTGTATACTAAAAAATGAAAAAGTTAAAAAAACGCTAAAAAATTAGCATTTTTTTAACTTTTTGCATTTTGGAGCTCTAAAAGTATGTCTCTAAGTTCAATTGCTCTTTCATAATCAAGCATTTTGGCCGCTTCATCCATTTGACGCTTTACTTCTTTAATTACTTCTTCTCTTTCTTTAGGTGAGACCTTCTCTTTTTTGGCTTTCTTTTGACTTTGATCTAAAAGAAGTTGCACAGCATTCATAACACCGTGACCATGAATTGGTTCACTAAGAGGCTTAATAATTGTTTTAGGTACAATATTGTGTTTTTGATTATACGCAATTTGTAAAGCTCTTTTTTCTTTGTTATCATCAATGCACTCTTGCATACTTTTTGAAATCTTGTCTGCGTAAAAAATAGCTTGTCCTTTGTGGTTTCTTGCTGCTCTACCTGTAATTTGAATAAGAGAACGAGTATTACGCATAAAACTTTCTTTATCAGCATCTAGAACAATCACTTTAGAAACTTCAGGTAAATCAATACCTTCACGTAAAAGATTAATTCCAATGAGCACTTCGTAAATACCTGCCCGGAGCTTTCTTAATATTTCATTTCGAACAAAAGTATTATGTTCAGAATGAATGTAAGCTGCTTTCACATTACGTTCAAGTAAATATGCCGATAATTCTTCAGACATTCTTTTGGTAGTAGTTAAAATAATTGTTTTGTCTCCGCTTTCTCTTTGTTGGATAATAGTATTGTAGATATCCTCGATTTGATTTTCTGTTGGTTTAATAATAATTTCTGGGTCAAGTAATCCTGTAGGTCTTACATATAAACGAGTAACAACTCCTTGTGTTTTATCAAGTTCATAATCACCAGGAGTAGCTGAAATGTAAATTTTATTAAAATCAAAAGCACTTTCTCATTCTTCAAATCTTAGTGGTCTATTTTCCAATGCGCTTGGTAATCTAAAACCATAATTAACAAGAGATTCTTTTCGTGAACGATCACCTTTATACATCCCATTTAGCTGTGGGACAAACATGTGAGACTCATCAATAAACATTAAAGAATCTTTAGGAAAGTAATCTAAAATTGTATACGGTCTTTCTCCGAAAGTTCGACGATCCAAATACATTGAGTAATTCTCAATCCCTTTACACATCCCAAATTCTTTCATATCATCAATATCATTTTTGACTCTTTGATTAATTCGAGTGGCTTCAAGTATTTTTCCTTCATTGGAAAAATACTTGATTTGACTTTGCAATTCTTTCTCAATAAGAGGAATAATGTCATTATATACTGAATTTTCAGTTGCATATGCATTACCTGGAGAAAGAGTATAAATAGAAACTTTTTTAAGAACATCTTTAGTTAAAGGATCAACTAAAGCAATTTCTTCTATTTCATCCCCAAAAAAAGAAATTCTCACACAAGATTCTTCAGAGTCTGCAGGTCTAACAAAAACTACATCACCTTTTAAAGTGAACATCCCTGGTGCTTGATCAATATCATTACGATCATATTTAATTTGAACCAGTTGAGAGATAAAATCTTTTACCGAAATGGTTTGACCAATATAAAAACGATAAAAAGAATCTTTGTATACTTCAGGATTTAAAGCACCATAAATAGCACTAACAGAAGCTATTACAATTACATCTTTGCGAGTCAATAGAGAATTAACGGCGCTTAAACGTAAAATTTCGATTTGTTCGTTGGTTTGTGAATCCTTTTCAATATATGTATCAGTTGTAGGCAAGTATGCTTCAGGTCGATAGTAATCAAAATAAGAAATAAAATATTCAACGGCATTTTCAGGAAAAAAAGTTTTTAATTCACTATATAGTTGTGAGGCTAAAGTTTTGGTATGGGTTAAAACAATGACAGGACGATCAAATTCTTTAATAACATTTGCAATTGTAAAAGTTTTTCCGCTTCCTGTTACCCCAAGTAAAACTTGTTCTTTAGTTCCTTCTTGAATTCCTTCGACAATTTCTTTAATTGCTTTAGGCTGGTCACCGCTTGGTTTGTAATTTGAATGTAATTTAAAAAGACTCATGTTTTTATTATATATTTATTGGCTTAATTTATAATAAATGCAAATGAATTTACTTTGAGATAAAAATAACAATATAACAATTAAATCACAAATTGAGAAATCACTTTTTTAAAGAAAAACCACAACGATTGTAATTTACTTTTAAAAAAGAATGTTTTTGGAGTTGTGTCAGACACTTTAGAACAGGGATCTTATTATTTTTCTATTAAAATCAAAAATCACTCTCTAAGTACTATAAAAGATCAAATAAGACTCTTTTTAGAAAGTCAGTATAAAGATAAAGAAATAAAAGAGTGTCTTCAAGAGATTTTTAATATTTTAAATTCCTTATATATTCTCGATCATAAGACACTGGAAAACAAAAAACCTTCTTATGTTTGAAATAAATCACTTATTGATCAAATCTTACTAGTTTCTTATAAAGGAGCAAAAGCTCAATTAACTTAGAATGAACGTAATGAATTAATTATTTTAAAAGGAGCAGTCTTATCAGATCAAATTCCTTATAATAAGGATATTCTTTATCAATAGCAGCTATATTTACTAAAGCATCAAGAGATCAACACCAAGATAAGATTTCAAATTTTACAACTACTTCTAATGTAATATTAAAATCTCCTAACGAAGTTGGATATTTTCTATATTATGCTGGTTCTAATAGTTGAGAAATAACTCATACAAAAAACAACCAAACATTAGCAGAAATTTGTTTGGTAAAAAAATAAAAAAAATTTTTGTTGTTTTAATTTTTTGTATTATAATAATTAAGCAACAAACGCATGCGAGTGTAGTTTAATGGTAGAACTTCAGCCTTCCAAGCTGACTGTGAGGGTTCGATTCCCTTCACTCGCTCCATATCACTATTGACCGAGTACCTTTAAGGTACTTTTTATTTACTTGTGTCCCTACAAAAAGAAAGTACGCACTGAGTGCGTACTAGTAAATGTTAACAACATAACTTTATAGACAATGATAAGAAACGAGAGAGACAAAACTTATCTAGATATCTATAAAAAATAAAAGGGGATACTTGATAGAAAAATATAAGTAAATATATAAAATCAGTATGTGGAAAATATTAAGCGAGTACTCTTTCGTTTGAAAGAGGAGATCAACTAATGGATCTCAATATAATTATAAAGATTTAATTGCAGATTAATTGCAGAATGTTCAAAACTGGAAAATATTTTCACATTTTGGCATTTTGCAATTTTTAATTACCCTCAAACAAAAAACAATATAATTTAAAAATATGAGAAATTTCAAACTAGCTTTAGAATCGCAAAAAGAGCAAATAATTAACTTTTTATACGAAAAAAGTCCGTTTTTGAATACTTTTTTAATTTCTGATATTACTTTATTTGGTTTGCATAAAACTAATGATATTGCAACACACATCAACGATGGAAAATTAAGCGATGTCGTGCTATATTTTTATGGAAATTTAGTTATTTATTTAGAAAATTTAGATTTTAATGAACAACAATTTGCTGAAATTATTCAAAATCATCATGTAAAGAACATTTTGCTGGTAGGAGTTGATTATAAAGATTTAGTTAAAAAAATACAAAAATATGGCTTTGAATTTATTGTTCATCAAGAAACTTTTATGAAACTTAACAAAAAACTCTTTTTAAGTCAATATGATAATTATTTAACTACTTCAGTAGAATTTACCCCAAGCGATATTCCAAACATTATTGAGGCTCGTAATACCGTTAAAGAATTCCAAGGATTAGGAGAACAGTATCAAGATCCTAATTATTTGAGAAATTCATACAATAATGGGTCTTATTTTGGGTTTGTAGTTAAACAAAACAATCAAATACTTGCTCATGCTGCTTCTTCAGCTGCTACCGAACAAGCCGTAATGCTTGGGAGCATTTTCAGTGTAGAACAAGCACGGAATTTAGGATATGCTAAAGATTGCACTATTGCTTTATGCAAAAAAATCTTAAATCAAGATAAAACACCAATTTTATTTTGAGACAATCCTGCTGCCGGCCAATTATACAAACGACTTGGTTTTGAAGAAATTGGAAAATTTGTTGTTCTTATAAGAACAAATAATTAACAATAAATAAAGTATAATTTAAAAACTATTACATTAAGATGGAGAATATTATGTTTTCAGTAAAAAAAGTATTACAAAAACCAAATTACTTTCATGCACGTTCTTACACTTTGAAAGGATGAGTAACTTCAAATAGAGGTAACAAAAAAGTTAGATTTATTTCTGTAAATGATGGTACAACAATTAAATCAATGCAAGTAGTTTTCAAAGGAGATCAATTTGATTTCGAATTACTTGATAAACTTAAAAGTGGTTCAGGATTAGTTGTGGAAGGAATTTTAAAAGAAACTCCACAAGCACAACAACCAATTGAACTTGAAGCAACAAAATTAGTTGAATATTCAATTGCCCACGAAGATTATCCAATTCAAAACCAAGAAATGAAACTTGAAACTTTAAGAGACCTTCCTCATGTAAGACATAGAACCAATTTGCTTAGAGCAATTATGCTTGTACGTTCAACTTTAGCTCACGAAGTGCACCGTTACTTTATGCAAAGAGAGTTTTATTACATGAACTCTCCTATTATTACAAGCAATGACGGGGAAGGTGCTGGAGAAACTTTTGTTGTAAACGATGGTGAAAAAGAACCATTTTTTGGAAAAGATAAAAAAGCAACCTTAGGAGTTACTGGGCAACTTCATGGTGAATCTGCCGCACTTGGGATGAATAAAATTTATACTTTTGCACCTACTTTTAGAGCAGAAAAATCAAACACCAAAAGACATTTAGCTGAGTTTTGAATGATTGAACCTGAAGTAGCTTTTTATGACTTAAATCAGGACATCGCTTTAGCTGATGATCTATTAAAGGTTGTAATTAGAAATACAATGTTCAAAAATAAAGATGAGCTTCAGTACTTAAATGACACATTAGATAATAGTTTACTTGATCGTTTAAACGAATTTGTCAATACCCCTTTAAAAATTGTTGAATATACTCAAGCAATTGAAGATTTAGCTAAAGTTAAAGATATTTTCGAAAACAAAGACATTAAATTTGGGCTTGATTTAGCTACAGAGCATGAAAAATATTTAACCGAAGTGGTATATAAGGCTCCAATTGCCGTGATAAACTTCCCTAAAGAATTTAAGGCTTTCTACATGAAACAAAATGAAGATGGTAAAACTGTTGCTTCATTTGACTTACTTGTACCTGGAGTTGGGGAATTAGTTGGTGGTAGCCAAAGGGAAAATGACGTTAACAAGTTGCTTCAAAGAATTAAGGAGCTTGGTATTGATCAAGACGATCTTAAATGATATTTAGATCTAAGAAGATTTGGAAATACTGGATCAGCAGGTTTTGGAATTGGATTTGAAAGATTAGTAATGTATGTAACAGGAACCGAAAATATTCGTGATGTTATTCCTTATCCTAGAACAGCAGGAAATATTAGAATGTAAAATTAGCATCGCTAATTTTTTTATATTAAAATTAATACAATGAAAAAAGTAAAAATCGGAGTGGTTGCTGAATACAACCCCTTTCACAATGGACACATTTATCAATTAAATTGAATTAAAAAACAATTCCCAAATTCCAGAATCTATGTCGCTATGTCTTATAGATACTCTCAAAGAGGCGAATTTATTTGTATGTCATGAAACAAGCGTAAAAAATACGCAAAAAAATACGGTGCGAATAAATTTATAAAACTAAAAATGAATATTTCTTCTCAAGCAGCCCACATTTTTGCTAGAGAAAGTGTTTTAAAATTAGCCAAAAAAGGAATAAATTATCTTGTGTTTGGGAGCGAAATTGGAGATGCTACTTATCTAGTAAACATTGCTACAATTTTAAAAAATAATAATGCCCAGTACAATCAATTAGTCAAAAAATATTTAAAACAAAAGGGATTAAGTTTTCCAAGAGCCACAAATTTAGCACTTCAAGAATTAACTAATGAAGATATTTCAATGCCCAATGATATATTAGGAATCGAATACATCAAGACAATTGTAAATGAAAATTTAAATATCGTTCCTATAGCGCTTAAAAGAACTATTGATTTTCATGCTCAAGAAACCGTTAATAATTTTGCAAGCGCAACCAAACTCAGAGAAATGATTAAATCAAAACAAGATATTTCTAAATATACACCTGTGAAAATAAGCGATATTAAATTTAAAGATATTGCCTCTACTTATCAAAGATTTCAAAAAATTATTAGCAAGACTCCAGCAAAAGAAATCGCAAAATATAAAATGATTTCTGAAGGAATGGAAAATCTTTTTAAAAAACAAATAAATTCGCCTGATTACGAATCGTTTATAAAAAATTGTACAAGTAAAAGATATACTTCTGCTCGCATTAAACGTGCTTATTTATTTGTTTTACATAAAATTAAAAAATAAAAACCTCGATTACTTTTTCGAGGTTTTTATATTTGTTTTACTAAAATTTTATTTTCTTTTGGTTCTAAATATGTGGTTTTTACAATTCTTGTTGTGGTACTATGAGCATTTGAAACTCTGCGAAATTCAGGAAGAGAGATGTGATCATTGTATTTGATTTCATTTTCTTCAATAATGTTATTTTTATTATCGTCAATTCAAAAGTAAATACTATCTCCATCATGTAACTTTACATAATCTTCTGTTATATATGGATAATAAACTTCTTTTGGATTTGGATAAATTCTACTTTGAAGTTGCTTTTGTCTTTCTTGATCGTTTAACATAATTGCACCGGTATCAAACTCGCTTTTTCCAAAGAAATTAAATGTATCTTGATATTGGAATTTTGTACTTTGTAGTATTTTATTATCTTTTGAAACGATTACAAAACCACTATATTTTTTATTAGGTAAATAACCGCTGAATTTAACATATTCTTTGGCCACATCATCGGTTCAGATACTTTCATGTAATTTTGTATTATCATCAATTTTATCATTTCATTTTCATTGAATTTTAGGAAAAATCTGAGCTATTGCTTTTCCATAACCCATTGTATCAAGGAACAATTCATAAAATTTAGAACTTCTATTATTTTTGAATTCGTCTTTGAGAGTGTAAATGCTTGATGAATCAAAGTTATCATCTCCTGTTACAGTACCTTTATAGTTAAACGCAAAAACATTATCAGGAAAGGCTAAATATTCATTAATGTCAAAACCTCTATTTGTATATGCGGTTGCTGAATTTAATAAATAAGTTCGCATTCAATCATTTCCAGCTCCATAAGTTGATAATGTATAACCTTGTTTAGAAACAACCGAATTACCAAATCATCCAAAATAAGATGTTGAATTTGAACTTTCTGGATAAATTCCATCATTAAGAGGATAATAATTTTCAAAAGCAAATTTAGTGTATTCTCGAGCTACTAATTCAGTTAAAGAAAAAATATATTGAAGAGATTTAGGATTAATAACAAATGTGCCATCACTTGTGTACCAAAATTCTTTTTTATCATCAAAATGAAATTTGTCAACATTGGTATTTGCGTATTCTCAAAGCTCATTTGGAGAAAAATAGTTATGCAACAATTTGCTCTTTGCAATATCGCTTAATAAGTCGTAATTAGAATTTCCTGTTAAATCTGCTTTAATATTAATATTTCAATTTAATAAGTTTTTGAATTCTTTGCTAAAGTAACCATTTCAAAGTTGGGTTTCGTTTAATTCTCCTTCTTCGCTAGCTCCATGATAGATAATTTTTTCATTTCCAAAATCATTCTTATTGTTGTTAAACGGATCAATTATCAATGCTGTTTGAGCATAAGTATTGGCTCAATGGTGAATGTACTCGTGAAAAAGAGTTCCCATCAGAGAAGACATAATTGAATAAAGACTAATATTTTTTTCTAAAAATGCAAATCCATTTAAATAGATATTTTTACTTTGTGGAATATATGCTCCATTAGCTGATTTTGGGATAACATTAAAATCATTGATATTAATAGCTTCTAAATAAAATACTTCAGGTCCAAAAGGAACTTTTCGCTTAAATTCTTGAGCGAATTTTACTAATGCATTTTTACCAAGCAAATATCTTTTATTATTGTTTCCATCCACAAAATAAGCATAATCACGAAAAATAATTTTTGTATAAGGATCAATATATTCTAAATAAAATCTCTTTTCTGAATCTTGTTTTTCTTTTACTAAAAGAAAATCTTTATCTGTAGAATTTACTGCAGATAAAATTTTGTTTTTCTGTTCTTTACTTAGATTTGGACCATTAACAATTAATAATTCTGAATCAGTAATTTGCACAACTCTATGAGGAGAAATGGAACTATCATCAAAATTTTGATAATTTTTATTAATCTTAACTGAACTTAAATCCACAGCATCAAAAGTTTTATGAACCGGAGTTGGATTTTGTTGTGAGTTTAAATCAAAAAAGTCACAACTACTTGTCAGAGTTGCTAAAGAACTTAAAATCGCAAATAATCCAAAGTACTTTTTAAAAGTTTTTTTCATAATTTAAAATTATATTATTTATTTAAAAACTAAATCAGTTTTAAAGAAAAATCAGCAATAGCTGATATTGGTTATTTTTCTAAAAATACTAATGTTTCAATATGATGTGTATTCGGAAACATTTCATATGGAGTTATCTGTACAATTTTATATTCTTTGTCTAAAAAAATTTTTAAATCTCTTGTGAGAGTTCTTGGATCACAGGATAAATAAACGATTGAATTAATTTGTTTTTGGTTTATTCAATTGATAACTTTGTTTTCAAGACCTGCTCTAGGCGGATCTACTATCAACACTGAATCACTAACATCAATTTCCTTTTTGAAAACAACATCTTCAACTTTTCCGGCGTAATAATTTATATTTTTTAAGCCATTAATTGTTGAATTAATTTTTGCTAAATGAATTGAGCTTTCCACAACTTCTATTCCTATGCTTTTTCTAAAGAAATTGCTAAAAAATTGAGAAAAAACTCCAACACCACAATAAGCATCAATTAGTGTATTTTTGTTTGTTTTATTTTGTAAATATTTAGCAATGTCTTTTAAAATATTTTCAAATACTGTTAAATTAACTTGAAAAAAATTATCAGAAGAAATTTTAAATTTTTTATCTGACAAAGTGATTGAAAACTCTTTTCTTGAGTAAATTAGTTCGCTTTGAAGATTCTTTCTAGAATAAATTTCAATAATATTGCTTTTTTGACATAATAACTGAATAAATTTTTTAGGTAAATCATAACTTGGGTCAAGATCAAATGTAATTTGAATTTCTTGTTCTTTATTTGTTCGAAATGAAACTTCTTTAATAAATCGTACTTTTGAAAGTTCATTTTTAAAAAATGTATTTAGATTGGCCAGCACAAAATCAGACACTTCAATTAATGTATCTTGAATTAAGATTGTTGCTTTTGTTTTTCTTAACTGATAGCTTTTTCAAAGATATTCCCCAAAATATATGTTTTGTTGGTCAACGAAGATTGGGTATCTAACTTTATTACGATAGTTATAAATAGGATCAAATCATTTTATTTTATTTATTGTTGACAAAGAAATATTTAAATTACGAGAAAAGAGATTTTCTAGATATTGCTGTTTTCATTTTAGTTGTTCGGGATATGACAAATGAATTAAAGATGCTGCATTAGAAAACTCAAATAAACTATTTCTGTGTTTAGATAATGTAAGTAATTTTAAAACTTTACCATATCCATAATTTTTATGATTTTTAGTTATTATAATTTCTGCTTTTTCTCCAGGTAGTAAATTCGGAACAAAAAATCTTTTGTTTTTATAAAGAATAACACCGTATCCTTCATAAGTTAATTCGATACATTCGCTTACAATTTTATTTTCAACACACATAAAGAAGCTCGATTCTACCGTGTTTTTTTTGTTTATATATTTTTAGTTGTTCTGGAATTTTAATTTCTTTTGCCATGTCAGTTTCGATGATAATTTCTCCATCTTCTTTGAGTAACTTCGAATCTGATATTAAATTTAAAGATTCATTTACTAAGTTAAATTCTTTAAAAGGAGCGTCAATGAAAATAAAATCAAAGAATTCAGAAGTTTTATTTAAAAAAGCTATGGCATCAATGTTGTAAACATTAATGTTTTGGCAATTTAAAGCGTTGATATTTTGTTTAAGAATTTTCACTACACTAGGGTTTTTTTCAATAGCAACAACTTTTGAAGCTCCTCTACTTTCTGCTTCAATAGTTCAAGCTCCACTCCCTGAAAATAAATCTAAACACTCTGAATTTTCCATTTTAAAGTGCAAACTTGAAAAAACTGCTTCTCTAACTTTTTCAGTTGTGGGCCTAGTGGTGTTTTTGTCTGGTTCTAAAATTTTTTTATTTTTGTATTTGCCTGCTACTATTCTTAACATAATTTTAATCCTTTAAAAAATAGCACTTAGTGCTATTTTGTAGCTTTCATTGCTAAATGAACTTTTTCTAAACCTTCAGCTCCATAAAAATGGTTAACTAATTCATATCCTAATTGCATTGCTGCATCTGCACATCTAGCTGTAATTAATTTATTAGTTGATAATAAATTAGTAACGTATGATTGTTGATAATTATTGCTTCTAAATTCTTTTGCTCATGAACTTGGATAAGCTGAATATTGAATTGTTTCATCAATAATATCGTGCTCTCTTAATGTATTTGGAGCATCACAAATAGCTGCTATTTTATTAGGAAATTTTTTTATCATCTCTAAAGAGACTTCATCAGTTCTTAATGATTGTGCTCCTGGTCCTCCTGGAACAAAGAGTAAATCGTAATCATTAATATTAACGCTATTTTTTACATTATGTATTGTGATAACTCCATATTGACTACTTACGGAAGTTAATTCAGGGTTGAAATAATCGATTTCCACACTTTCATCTGCTCTTCTAAGGCAAGAAAGGGGAGTGACTAATTCAACATCATTAAATTTGTTTTCTAAAATTACTAATACTTTCATTATCTTTTTTTAAATCTTAAAACTCCTCTTCATAATAAATACACAAAAATCGCAATTGGAAGTAAAACTACCAAAACAAAAACAACAATATAAAAGTTTCTTCATCCTTTATTTAAAGATTTTTTAGAATCTTCTACCATTGATAAAAATTCTGCAGTGTCATTTACAATAAACATTTTTATGTCTTGAATACGTTTTTTGTCATATAAGTATAAACCAAAATATAAAACACTTATAACAACCATACTCAATAATCCAATAATTAAAAATACTTGAGTGTTTCCAAAACCATTATCTAGCAATTTAACCAAATCAATTGTGCTATCAATTTTAATAGCACTTGTTTCGGATGTTTTGATGATGATTTTTTCGGCTTTATAAAGTCCAAAAACAATTAACTCTAAAAGTCCAAAATATGTCATAAAAAAGGTATAAATTCACGTCAAATTAATCACTTTACGAGAAATATCTTTATATAAGTCCGCAAATGTTGTGCTAGCAGCAATATCTCCGCTACTAAAACTTTCTCGATATTTTCTTTCAATGCTTTTTCATGCTGAGAGTCTAATTAAATTTTTCGCAAAGTAAAAAAGAGAAATTGCCAATAACAGTCCAAGTCCTATTCAATAATATATTCCTGATGAAGGTTCTTTGGCTGTATTAAATGAATAGTTCATGATCATTCCAGACAAACAAATAATTAAAAGTATTCATCAAAAAATGAGCGCAACTTTTCGAATGTTTTTTTCTTTTTTAAGGATTCTAAAAGTATCAGATGAAAGCATTCTTTGTGGATCTTGATATTTATTAATTATTTTCTCTTGTTGAGCAATACTGTGCTCTAATTTATTACTTTGTTGCAATTCAACTGTATTGTTTGATATTTTTGGTTTAAACATTATCACCTGGTTTCTGTAATTGCTCATTTAAACTAGCAAATACTTCATTAATTAAACGAATAGAAAATTCTGATTCTTCTTTTAATTGTCCTTCTAACTTAGTGCTAAATCACTCAATAACTTCATCCTTAGCATTTTGATCTAATGAAGAAGTTAATTGAATTAATGCGATAGCTGAAGTTTCTATATTTTCATTATTAAATTGTTCTACTGCCGCTTGTTTTGCTTCTTTGATGATGAGTTCTTCTTTTTCTTGTTTACTTAAAGTATCATAAGTTGGGTGTTTTAGACGAATTTGTTTAATAGCTTGATCATATTGAGAACTTAACTCTTTAGCAGCATTATTTATGTTTTCACTTAGTTGTGAATCATTATCAAGTCTTTTAAGAATATCATTTCTTAATTGTGAATCATTGATTAGTTCCGCTAATTCACTTAAATTAGAAATAAAGTTTTCTTTTTCTTGATCAGTTAGACTATTTCAATCTCGCGCAAAAACCTCTTGAAATTTATTTGGATCTTCAAATATTTTAAAAAGGCCTTCTATTTTTTTCAAAATATAACCTGGAGCCTTCCCTTTAAAACCAGTCAGAAGTGATACGCTAAATTGTTGAAAAGAATCAGTTTGTTTAGCTGTAGGCTTGGCACTAACAATTGCAGCAAACATCGGTACACCAATTGCAAAACTTGTTAAAGCATAAAAAGTTCTTAAAACTCTTCTAGGTTTTCGAATCGGAAGAGAAGCTCTTTGATAAGTTGTAATTGATTGTGAAGATTCCAAATTATTCATTGAATCTTGAGATTGATTTTTAAAAATTTCATTTTCTTGCTTTTGAATTTCATCCAACATTTGTTTTTGATGTTTGATTTTGCGTTTTCTTTTTATCAGTAAAACGCTAGTAAATGTAATTGTGCTTATTACATTTAAAATAGCATAGACAATAAAATATAAAAAGATTAAAGAATACCTAATTAACTCAGCTGTAAGATTCTTATTTTCATCATTAGGTAAACTCGCAACAATTGCTTTATATAAAATAAATGTAACTAGCGACGAAATAGCAATAACTAACACTTGAACTATCAAAAAAGGTCATTTAAAGTAATAACCACTAATAATTAAGAAAACAGCTAGCAAAATAACTCCAAAAATAATTAAAGCTAAAAAAGCACTGCTGTTTGTAAATTGAACAAGTGACTTTAAAAAACTTGAAGCGTTTGACATATTAAATTAAAATAGTCCTTTTGTTTGGTTTTTTTCATGGGTTTTTCTTATCAATTCGATCAATAAAAAGTTTCCCTTGCAAGTGATCTAATTCATGTTGAAAAATAATGGCTAAATACCCAGTAAGATCAAAGGTATAAACCCCTTGTTTGTTATAGCTATAAGCTTGCACTGTGATTTTATTGCTTCTCGGAACATATCCTTCTTGATTTGGTCAATCTTCAGGAACTGATAAACACCCTTCTCCTTCAGATAACGCAACTAATTGATCGCTTTTGCGAATGACTTTAGGATTAAATAAAACATCTTTAAAAATAGGATTTCCTTTGGCATCTGGTAAATAAACATAAAAAACATTTTTAAGTATTCCGTATTGTACCGCAGCCACTCCAACACCTGCTCTAAACTCGCTGCCTTCTTTTTGAGAATCATCAATGTGATAGATCATTTTTTCAGCTAATTCAATATCTTCTTCGCTCAAAGGAAGAGGTACATCTAAAGATTTTTGCCTTAAAACTTTTTCAGGTAAGTTAACAATTTTGACATCATATTTTTTCATATTTTCAATTATATTAAAAAACGAAGTTTAAGACTTCGTTTTTATTACTTTGATAATTAATTAGAACCTGTGGTTGAAGTTTCTGAAGAAGTGTTTGCATCGGTTGGATTACCGTGTGTTGCTGAATAATTTTCTGACTCTGTTCTAAATTTTCCGTATGCAGCCCTCAATTCTTGGAAAGCTTGAGTTATGCTCTGAGTTGATGCTAAAATTTGATCATAAGTTGCTGTCTCAAGATCTAATGTTGATTGTGTTTTTACGTTTGACGAGTTATTATACGCATCTCTTAGAGGGGTTGTTATTTCTTCAGGATAATCATTATGACTTAAATGATAAACTATAGTTTCGTTGTTTAATAAATTGTTCAATCTTCCTAGATTAGCTGTATATTGAGATTTAGCTTTTTCTTTTTTATCTTCTTCAATTAATTGTGCAAATTTATCGTGCGCTTCTTGTTTAATAAGAGCAACTGCTGATTTTAATGTATCAATATCACTATCATCAAGACCCGCTAATTCAAATGCATAATCAGTATATTCTTCTTCTCATTTATCTTTTACTGATTGCTCAAAACGAGAAATTTGTTCACCATCGAATTGCCCTCCACTAGCAGCAATATCTCTGTAATTGTTTAGAACAGATGTTGCTTCTTTTTCATAAGCAAATGCTTGAAGTTCTCTTAATTTATTTTCAAATTGTTCTTTTTTGCTATTGAACTGTTCAGAAGCATTTTCTCCGCTTTCAGCAGCATTCGCAACTTCGCTTGCTAATCCTTCTAATTCAAGTTTTTGATCTTCGGTTAATTGATTATACATAGGATCGGCTTTGAATTCATCGTTCTCTTCAGCAGTTTCGGCTTTAGATAATTTAATCTTCAATTCTTCAACTTTTTCTAGTAATTGGGTTTTAGATGCGTTAAATTGTTCTTCATTTGAACGATCTGAAATGTCAACTCCTTTAAGAGCACTCATTAAATCTTCTAATTCTGCTTTGTCTTGTTCACTTAATGAAGAATATTTAGGGTGTTCTTTAACAGAATTGTATGCTTTTGTTGCCTCATCTAATTCTTCTTGAAGTTTTAACTCTACACTTTTAGCATTTAGTTGATTAATTGCTTCTTTTAATTCATCCGCACTTACATTTTCATTACTTTTTAATGCTTCTTTTTGGTCAATTAAAGTCTGTAGTTGTGCTTGATGCTCTTCATTTAAAGAACCTTTAGCTTCTTTTGCTTTATTAATAGTAGTATCTAACTCATCTAGTAAAACAAGTTGTTTGTATTTAGTTGATAAATTATCTAATTTTTCTTGAATTTGTTCAGTTGTTAAGTTTGAATTTAAAGCTTCTTTATCTGATGTAATTAAAGAATCTAAAATAGCTTTTCTTTCCGCACTTAACGCTGGAACATCTTTTCCTAATTCTGAATAATTTCCCCCGTTAGCTGCAAGTTGAGCTAATTCATCAGCTTTAGCTAAATATTGCATTTTTAATTCACGCGCAGCTTTATCATCTTCAAGTTCTTTCATTTTATTTAGAAGATTTTCTTTTTCAGCTGGGTAAGATTCTTTGCCTTCTGCAGTAGCTAAATCTAAGGCTTTGACTTTTTCAACTAATTGATCTAATTGTTGTTGTTTTTCTTGTGTAGCACTGGTGTATGCTTCTGAAGATTTAAACGCTTCTGCTTTAGCTAATAAAGATTCTTTGTCATTTTTAAGCATTAAATCTTTTAGTTCATTTTCTAAATTAGCTTTTGCCTGAATTAATCCTTCTGTAGTTGCATCAGTAGCATTAGCTAGTTGTTCATATCTATTTAAAATCTCATCTAATGCTGCTTTATTTGACTCAAGCAAGGTATCTTTAAGAACTTTAGAATCAGAAATAGCTTGTAATAATTCTTTCTTAGCATTTTCCAATTCTTTTTCTTCTTGAATAGCTTCATCGCTTTGAACTTGTGCTTTATTTGTGGCATCAAGAAGATCATTTAATGCTTTTTCAAAGTCTTGTGAGGTTTGATTTGAATCCACAACATTGTTTAAGTTGTCAATTGCTTTTTGTAAATCGGCTTTTTGTTCATCTGTTAATTCAGCGTTTTTTAGAACCTCCATTGCTTTTTCAACTGGTAATTTCGCTGATAATTTTTTAGCCAATTTTTCTAATTCTTGTAGTTTTTCTTGTTTTGTTTGCTCATTTATTTGCTCGTAATTCATTAAGTGCTTATCCCTTAATGACTCAACACTTAAATATGATGGTGTTGATAAATATTTTGAATAAGCATCCAAAATTTGATCTGACGATTGTTTATATTCATTTAACACTCTATCATTTTCGGTTTGAGTTTCCTTATAGTCCACTCTTGTACCTTTTTCTTTTTGTGAGCGTTTTTGTAATGTTGTAAGAGCAGCAACTGCTGATACCCCTGCAACTAATCCTAAAGCTAAAATAGCTCCTGTAATTTTTCTACCTTTATTTTTCATATTTTCATTATAACAAAATTAAATTTAAATTAAATTGTTCGTTTTTTACCTTCTAACTCTGAAAAATCGAAAAAAAAAAAAAAAAAACAGTCATGCAAAACTGTTTTTCTGGTTTTGGAACTAAAGTAATTTTTCTAGTTCGTGTTCCAAAATTGACACAATTTCTTCTAAAGATTTAACGGTTTGAGTATCAAATCTTTTATAAACTGGTGCATCAATATCCAAAACTGCAAATAATTTGTTTTTTACAATTACTGGAATAACCACTTCACTTTTTGAGTTGCTATCGCAAACAATGTGATCTTTAAAAGTATTAACATCATCTACAACAACGGTTTTTTGAATGGTGGCAGCGTGCCCGCATACCCCTCTATTAAAAGGAATTACTGAACAAGCAACCTTACCTTGAAAAGCGTGTAAATATAAAGTATTGTCTTCATTTACATAAAAACCTGCTCAATTTAAATTGTCGAATTTTTCTCAAATAAAAGCGGATGTGTTGGCTAAAATTGTGTAAATTTTCTTTTCATTATCAATTAAATTTTTATATTCATTCATTTTACTGTTTGTTTTTTTCAATTAATTTTTCTGCATCAGAAAGTTTAATTGAGAAGAAACTTGTTACTCCTCTATTTTGCATTGTTGCCCCAAATAAATGGTCAACTCTAGACATTGTTCCATGACGGTGAGTAATGACAATAAATTGGGTTTGTTTTTTAAGTTCTTGTAAGTAATTTGCATAACGCACAACATTTGATTCATCCAGAGCAGCTTCTACCTCATCTAAAATACAAAGAGGTAAAGGACGAGCTTTTAAGATTGCAAAGAGTAATGAAATAGCAATAAGAGATTTTTCTCCTCCAGAAAATAGTTTTAAATTCTTAACACTTTTTCCAGGAGGTTGTGCAAAAATAGAAATTCCACTTTCAAGCACATTGCTTGGATCGACAAATTTTACTTGTGCAGTTCCTCCACCAAACATAGATTTAAATACTTTATCAAATTCAACATTTACATCATTAACAATATTGCTCAAACGAGTAATAATTATTTTGTCTAACTCTGCAATTGCGTTTAAAACTGTGTCTTTAGCTTCTTGTAATTCATCTCTATTTGATACATAAACATCATATTTAGATTCAACTTCTTCAAGTTGAATGATTGACTCTAAATTTACATTTCCTAAAGCATTAATTTCGTTTCTGAGTTCAGTTATTAATTCTTCTGCCTTTTCAATTGGCATTTCTAATTTATAATTTTTCACTGCGTTTTCGAGGGTTAAGTTATAAAAAGAAACTAATCTTATACGGTGTTGTTCAAGTATTTTTTCTGATTCTTTTGCTTGATATAATTTTTCGCTAAATGATTCTGTGAGTTGATTGAACAATTTATTAGCCTCATTTCTAAGCTCATTTAGTTGTTCAATATCAGCATCAATTTTATGTTTTTGTTGTAATAAAGCACTAAGCTCAAAAACAAAAGTTTTTAGCTCACTATCAATTTTGTTGATTCGATCAATAGTTGCATTAACGGTCTCTCCACTAATTTTAGAAACATCTTCTCCAAGAAGTGAAAAATCAGATTGAATTTTGTCTAATTTTTCTTGAGTATGTTTAATTGAAATTAAGATTCCTGAAATTTCGTTTCCATAAGAAGTCACATAATTTTGCAAATTAATACTTTGGCTTTTTAGATTTTCAATATCTACGGTGTGTTTTTTCTCCATTGCGACAATTCCAGGAATGAGATTCTCTAATTGTTTAATTTTGTCATCAATTCCTAAAATATCATCACTTTCTTGTTTTGTTCCCCCGACCATAATTCCACCAGGACGAACCACATCACCATCTTTAGTAACAACCATGTATTTTTTGTCTAATACTTTAGAAATTTTATTAGCTGAATCAATGTTATCTACAACTACAATATTTCCAAGTAAAAACCTATTTAGTACATCATATCTAGGATCTACTTTAACAAGCTCACTAGCAAGGCCTAAAAAACCTAGATGATTTCTTACAACTAATAAATAATCATCGCGAATAAATTTTTCTTTAATTGAAGTTAAAGGAATAAAGGTTGCCCGTCCTCCATTATTGGATTTCAAAAATTCAATTGCCTTAACGGCTGTTTCAGGAGTATCCACAACTACATGTTGTACGCTTGAAGCCAAAACAGCTTCAATAGCAGAAGTATATTCGCTTTCTACTTTAATTAAATCACCAACAATTCCTTTTAAACCTCTAAAGTTGTGAGCATTTTCTAAAATTGTTTTGGTTCCTTTGTAAAGATTACTTTTACTTTCTTTTTTAGAAGCTAAAATTTTAAGTTGAGTTTCAATCTCGTGTTTTTTTCTACTCAAATTATTAAGTTTAGTTTGCAAGTCATTAATTGTAACGTTTACTTCTGTGAGCTTTTGAGCAGTTTGTTCTTTTTTATCTTTAATTTCTTTTTCACTATTTAAAAGATGCTCTAAAACTTGTTTTTGTTCAATATAAGCTTCTTGCAATGCTTCTTTTTTCTCTTTTAAATCAACTTGAAACTCTCCAGAGGCAATCATGTTTCTTCTTGTAGTTTCAGTGTTATATATAATTTTAAGTTCATTTAAACGAGATTCAGCAGCATTCTTTTTAGATGAAAGTTCTGAAATCCTTTTGTTTAAATCACCTTGCTCATTTTTACGATGAGCTATTTTAGTGCTATATTCATCAATTTTATCTCTATAGTTATTCTTTGTGTCTTCAACACCTTCAAGTTCATTTTTTAATGATGAGCAAAGTTGTTCCAAACGAACAATTTCTTGCCCTAAATAAGCAATTTCAACATTTTTTAATTTAGCAGTTTTGTCTTTGAAAACAAGAGCTTTTTCTGCTTGTTTTCTAAGAGGTTCTAGTTGCTTTTCTAATTCACTAATGTGTGCTTGAATAATTTTTAGTGATTCATCTGTTCTTTCAAGTTTTCTAATTGATTCAATTTTTCTAAATTTATATTTAGAAACTCCAGCAGCTTCTTCAAAAATACCTCTACGGTCCTCATCACTAGCTTGAGCGATATCACTAACAGTACCTTGAGAAATAATAGCTAAAGAGCTCTTTCCAATTCCCGTTTCCATCGCAATGGCTTTAATATCTTTGTGTCTTGCTGGTTGCCCGTTAATGTAGTATTGGTTTAATCCTTTGTTTCTTTCTAAAGAGCGAGTGATTGAAATAGTTTCGCCTTCATATGAAGTAAGTCCGTCTTTATTTTCAAAAGTTAAAGTAACAGTTGCTTTGTCTAAAGGTTTAGCGGTTTTTGAACCTGCGAAGATAACATCTTTCATTTCATCTCCACGAAGTTCTTTAGCGCTTTGTTCTCCCAACACTCATTTAATGGCATCATTAATATTACTTTTACCTGAACCATTTGGCCCGACAATTCCAGCAATTCCACCATCAAAACGTAAAATTACCGGATCAGCAAATGATTTAAATCCGTGAGCTTCAATTTTAATTAATTTCATTTTTGTTCCTTTACTTTAGCTTATTTAAGGCATCCTGAGCCGCTAATTGCTCAGCCTCTTTTTTGGAATGTCCAATTCCTTTTCCGTAAATTTGTTTATCATGAAGAGCTTTTGCCAAAAATGTTTTGTCATCATTTTGAACCACAACATATGTCACACTATTTTTTGAAAAACTTTGAAAATACTCTTGCAAAATTGTTTTTGAATCCTTGTTTCCTTGGGAATGAACTTTATCAATGATAGGAAAAATATATTTAGCCACAAATTTACGTGCTTGTTCAAGACCTTGATCTAAATAAATGGCTCCCAGCATTGATTCAAAAATGTCTGCTTTAACTTTAAGAGAGTTTTTAACATCATTAGCTGTTTGTTTAATTCCAGTTTTTAAAATATCTACTAAACCCAATTTTTCAGACAATTCCGCTAGCGTTTCAGTTCTAACAGCAGTAGAACGTACTCTAGTTTGCATTCCCGGTTCTAATAATGTGTATTTTACAAATATATATTCACTAGATAAAAAATTCAAAACCGAATCACCTAAAAACTCTAATTGTTCGTAGCTATTAAAACTTTTGTGCAAGGCTACATACGAAGAGTGAGTAATAGCAGCAAAATACAATTTTTCATTTTTAGGTTCAATTTGATGATGTCTTAAAAATTCACTTAGCGATTTAGCTTTAATAATTGTCATAATTAAATTTGCTCACTTAATTTAGAAATTAAATCTTTTTCCATAGCATCTTGAAGCTGATGTAATGCGGCTAAGTAACTTTTTTTATCACTTGAACCATGAGTTTTTAAAGCCGGAGCATTTACCCCAATTACTCAAGCACTTCCAACATTACGATAATCAAGTTGCTTCATTACATCTTTGAAAGCTCTTTTCATTAAAAGAGCACCGATTTTACGCACAAAAGATTTATTGATGCTTTCTTTTAAGGAATCAATAAAAGTAAACACAGCTCCTTCATAGCTTTTAAGCACCAAGTTACCGCCATATCCATCAATAACAGCTACTTCAAAATTCCCTCTAAATAAATCTCTGGTTTCATGAAACCCCAAATAATTAATATTGCTATTTTCTTTAAGTAATTGATGTGCCTCTTTAGTAAATTCAAGACCTTTATAATCTTCGGTTCCTATATTTAATAAAGCAACTCTAGGATTTTCTTGATTAAACATCACTTTATAAAAACTTGAAGCTAAATTAGCTCATTCCACTAGTCATTCAGCTTTAACTTCCAAATTAGCTCCTACGTCTAAAAAGACAAATTTCTTTCCATTAATTGCATTTGCTACAGGCATAAAAGCTGGACGAGAAACATTTGGTAATCTTTTTAGTTTTAATGTCAAAGCCGAAATATAACTTCCGCTATCTCCACAAGATAAAATGCTTTGGGCTTGATTTGTTTTATATAGATCAATTGCTTGATTCATTGAAGTGTTTTCTTTTAAAGTTTGTTTAATATTTTTAGGATCGCTAGGAGTATTTGGATTATCAACAAGTTCAATGTTTTGAGGTAATTTTAAATTGATATTTTTTAGATTTCCAACTAACACAATTTTAGTTTCAGGGTGTTTTAAAGCAAATTCTTGAGAGGCTTCAATTGCTGGCATTACTCCATTATCATTTCCATTGATATCAAAAGCAATAGTATATTTATACATTATTCAACTCCTATGAAAAAGTGGTAATTAGGTTGATTTCCTTCGTAAATTTCCACTTCAACATCTCATTTGGAGTTAATGTAGTTTGAAATTTCTTCTGCATCAGAGTAACTAGATTCATCACCATAGAAAATAGTGACAATTTCACTTTTTTTACTAATTAGCTTTGAAACAATTTTTTTACCAGCTGTAATTGAATCTTCCACTGAAGCAATTATTTTTCCATTAGCAATGGCTAAGTATTCACCTTGTTTGATTTCAACACCATTTAATTTGGTGCTACGAGCTGCAATTGTTACTTCACCAGAATTCACTCCTTTAATAGCTTCTTTAATATTATTTTTATTTTCTTTTACAGTATTTTCAGGATTAAAATTAAATAATGCTGCTAAACCTTCCATTTGTGTTTTGGTTGGAATTACAATAACATTACAGTCATTAGTTACTGCTGCTGCTTGCTGGGCCACTAAAGTAATGTTTTTGTTATTAGGCAAAATAAAGACGTTTTCTGCATTAACTGATTCAATTGCTTTAATTAATTCTTGAGCGGATGGGTTTTGACTTTGTCCGCTTTCAACAACATAATCACAACCGTTTTCTTTCATAATTCGAACAATTCCAGTTCCTAAATTACATGAAATAATGGCGTTTTCAACCCTTTCTTGACGTTCTTGAGCTTGTTTGAGTTCTTCTGCTTGTGCTTTAGAATCGTTAGCTTGCAATGTCATATTTTCAGATTTAATTTTGATAAATTCACCATGTTTTTGTCCAAAGTTAAGCATGTCTCCTGGTTTAAGTGCATGCCCATGAACTTTTAATAAGTTATCATCTTGCACCACTACAAGAGAAGTGGCAATTTTTTCAATTTGTTTGGTAAAACGATTTTTATCAAATTTTTCAGCATCACTTAGTTCAATTAAAAACTCAGTACAATATCCAAATTCACCATCATAAGTTTCTACATCAGAAATAAAATTGGCAATGTCTTCGCTTACATCAGATTTAGCAACTGCTCTTCCTTGAAGATATTCACTAATCCCTCAAAGAATTTTAACCAACCCTTCACCACCACTGTCAGTTACACCTACTTCTCTTAAAGTTTTAAGAATATTTGGAGTATTGTCACAGCTTACACGAGCAAAATTGTATGCATCAGCAAACACATCGTTAATTTCGGCTTCAGAATCTTTATATTTTTTTGTTAAATTCTCGGCTGTTTCTCGGATAACAGTCAAAATAGTTCCTTCAACTGGTTTATAAACTGCTTTGTATGCTCTAGCGGCCGCTCCTTCAAAAGCCAATGTTAAATCATGCGCATTTAAAGTGTCTTTCCCATTAATTGCTGTAAAAAAACCTTTAAAAATCTGACTTAATATTACTCCTGAATTACCTCTAGCTTCATAAATCATGTCATGCGCTAGTTGCGCAAGAACTTCAGTAACATTTTGATTTGTTACTTTTTGTAAGTTATTTACAGTTCCAGAAATAGTTGCTGCCATGTTAGTTCCTGTATCTCCATCAGGTACAGGGAAAACATTTAATGCATCGATTTTATTTTTAGCATTAATTAAAGCATTAGCACCAGAAAGTAAAGCTTCTGAAAGTTGCTTTCCATTGATAATCTTAGACATTTTCTACACCCCTAACTAAAATGGTTATCTTATTGAGAATCTCTTTTTTCTTTCTTAGTTCATAATACATTTGGCTATAAAGTTCTTCAACTAGAGGTTTTACCGCTACTGAAGATAGCACACTAACAGCAGCCACAAAACTTCAACCATTAGGTGTTGAGTATACTTCCACCAATTCAATTGGATCAGTTTGTAAATTATCCATATCTATAAATTCCGTTTTTTGTGAATTCTCTGTCAAATTGTTCTCGTTTTTTTGAATTTTTACAATACCAGGAATTGAAGAAAGTTTATACACAAAAAGTTTTTTGATTTCAAGAAGTTCCATTTATAGCCTCCAAATCTTAAAAATATAATTTTATTTATATTTTACAGTTTTTTTCAAATTTATAGGGTCAAAAAACATTTCAGATAAGTATAAATTTAATATAATTGAAAATACTTATAGGAGAACAAAATGGACACAAAATTAACAGAACAAGAACAAATTAGAAGAAATAAATTGCAAACATATAAAGAATTAAATGTAGAACCTTTTGCCAAAGCAACAGGATTGAAATCTTTAACATATTCTGATCAAATTGTTAACGAAAATGAATCTTTTTCTAAAGAAAAATTAGAACAAAAACAGACATTTTACGCTATAAGCGGAAGAATTCTAACCATGAGAGGGCCTTTCATTTTACTTAAGGATTATCACGGAAAAATTCAAGCTTACTTTAACAAAAAAGCATATCCTGAATTGGCTAAAATTGTCGATACTTTAGATTTAGGTGACATCATTTATGTTGAGGGTGTAGCAATGAAAACACACACCGGAGAAGTCACCCTTAAAGTTAATGATTTAAAATTGCTCACTAAAGCTCTTAAACCTTTACCTGATAAATATCATGGTTTAGCAGACGTTGAAGAAAGATACAGAAGAAGATATGTTGATTTAATTGTTAACGAAGACAGTGCCAAAACATTTTGAACAAGAACAAAAATTATTAGTGCAATTAGACAATATTTTGATTCGTTAGAATACATGGAAGTTGAAACACCTTTTTTACACGATTATCTTTCAGGAGCAAGTGCTCGTCCTTTCAAAACTCATCACAACGCTTTAGATCAAGAGTTTGTGCTAAGAATCGCTACAGAAATCCCTCTTAAAAAACTTCTTGTTGGAGGTATTGACAGAGTTTATGAAATCGGAAGAATTTTTAGAAACGAAGGAATCGACACAACTCACAATCCTGAATTTACTTCAATTGAATTTTATGAAGCTTATTCAGATCTTGAAGGTATGATGAATCGTACTGAAGAATTAATCAAAAGTATTGCTAAAAAGTTAGGAAAAGAAAAAGTTATTAATAAGGGTGTAGAAATCGATTTAACTCAACCATTTAAACGCCTAAACATGATTGATGCCGTATCAGAAGCCACAGGAGTTGATTTTAGAAAAGCATCATTTGAAGAAGCGGTTGAAGTTGCAAAAAAACACAAAATTAAAATTGAAAAATTCTTTAAACTTGGACATATTATCAACGAATTATTTGAAGCATTAATCGAAGAAACTTTAATTCAACCTACTTTTGTGTGAGGACACCCAATTGAAATTTCTCCTTTAACAGCAAAAAGCGAAGATCCACGTTTTACAGATAGAGCTGAATTATTTATTAACACTAAAGAATACGCAAATATGTATACTGAGTTAAGCGATCCAATTGATCAACTTGAACGTTTTGAAGACCAACTAGTAGAAAAAAATAGTGGTAATGATGAAGCGAGTGATATTGACTGAGATTTTGTGGAAGCTCTTGAATACGGATTTCCACCAGCTGGTGGTTGTGGAATTGGAATTGATCGTTTGACAATGCTTTTAACTGAAAAAGATTCAATTAGAGATGTTTTATTATTCCCTACAATGAAAAGAAGAAAATAAATGAGAAAAGTTTTTGCTTTTGATTTAGACGGTACTTTATTAAAAAAGAACAATACTATTGACCCTTTAACTCAACAAGCTCTTACACTAAGCGCACAAAACAATAACTTAAATGTAATTGCAACTGGAAGAGGAATTTTAAAAGTTAAACCTTTAATTGAAAAACAAATAATCAAGGACATTCATTACTGCGTGTGTTCAAATGGTGCGCTTCTTTGAGATGTAAAAACTAATAAAATTCATGTACTTGGTAAATTATCTAAAGAAGCTTATTACATTTTAAAAGAATATGCTCTAAAATATGAATTGGTTTTAAACTTAGACACTGAAGATTTCAACGGTACTTTCATGCCTACAAAAAATGGATTACAATTTCCTAGTTGGATGAGTCAAAAACAAATTATGGATTTAGCCATTGTAAATCCTCGAACTCTCGAACAAATTGAAGAAGTTGTAGAAAATCCTAATTCAAACATTGTTCAAGTGGCATTAAGAAATCCTTTGGAAATAGCTCAAGAAGTTACTAACAATATTCGTAAAGACTTACAAGGTCAAGCTTCAGTGTTTTTAACCAACTCAGTTTACACTGATGTTAATCCACTTGGTATTTCAAAATATATTGGAATTGAAAAGGTTCTTGAAAAAGAAAATCTTACCGATAGAAACTTAATCGCATTTGGAGACAGCGGAAATGATTGTGAAATGCTTTCCCAAGCTTCTATAGGAATTGCAATGGGTAATGCCACAGACGAGGCTAAAAATGTTGCCGATATGGTCATTGGTGATCATCAAAGTGATACTATTGGAAAAACACTATTTGATATATTAAAAAGTAGCAACTAATTTTGCTACTTTTTAATATATCATTAATCTTCTCTGATTACTTTTTTATTCACGAATGCTGATCAAATTATCATCACTAATAAAATAAGATTCATTGCAGCTAATAATACATAACCATATGGATGTAAATATAATTTATCAGCTTGAGTGTTAATTAAAATTCCTAAAGCAATTGGTGAAGTAAATAAATTAACAAAAGCTACCAAAGTAATTCAAATTCAAAAATTAGAAAAAGCTTTTTGTTTGTCTCTTCTATATAGCATAATTGAGCCTAGTGAAGATAAAAACACCAATCAAGTAAAAGGCATTACCATTAAAAAAGCATATGAAGTGTTTTTAGGATCTCTAATTAAACTTAAACTCAAAGTAAAACCAATTAATGTAAGCACTAAAAACACTAAAGTAAAAATATGCGGTTTATAATTAATAAATTTAAAATTAGTTTGCTCATTCTTTTTCATAAGTAATATAGATTATAAAACTTTTTAAAGTTCAAATTTAAATATATGTAAAATATTTATATTATGAACAAATTACAAAAACTATCTTCAGAAGAATTAAAATTATCTTTTGATTTTGAAATAACAAGATTTGAAAATAGAGAATTCGATATCACTATTCACAAATTACTTCGAGACATTAAATATAGTGATCGTTTCTTTGAATGATTTATGGAAGATCTAATTTTCTTACTTGCCCAAAACAAATATCAACTTAGATGAGATGTAGCAACTGTATACTTTAGCGGAGTAAAAAATTTAGATCTTTCAGATAGTGATTATAAAGAATTTACCAAATTGCTTACTACATCAGTAACAAACTTTGATATTGTTGTAAAAAATTAAAAAAAATTTATTTGCTTTTATTTTTTTGTGCTATACTTTTATCACAGTGATTATAGCAACGGGGATCACCTGAATCCATTCCGAACTCAGTAGTTAAGCCCGTTAGTGCCGACGATAGCAGAAATGTGAAAATAGGGAGTTGCTGTTTTTTTTATATCTTTTTTTAGATTAGAAATTTTTGATAAAAACCAAAAAATGCGTTTTTTATCAAAAAAACAATAAAAAATTAACTTTTTGCTTTTTTTATGTATAATTAATACGTATTAAGAAAGGAAAATTATGGTTAAAGAATCTAACAAAAAAGAAGTTTTAGAAACAGTTAAAAACGGTCTTCACTTAGTTGTGTTTTACGCTGAATGATGTGGAGCATGTAAAATGCTTAAACCAGTTCTTGAAGAACTTTCAGCTAAAGATAATGTAAGCGTTTTAAGAATTAATGTAGACACCGAAAAAGAATATGCAATTGAAGAAAAAGTTCAATCTATTCCTTATGTATTAGTTTACAAAGATGGTGAATTAGTTCACAAAATGTTAGGATACAAACCTTACGCACAATTAAAAGAAGATCTAAAACCTTATTTATAATAAAATCTCGCTCAGTTTGCGAGATTTTATTATAAATAAGAACTATATTTTAATATATTGTTAATATTCTCTTTTTCTTGAGAAGAATCTTCTAAAGATAAACTTCATAATAATCCACAAAAATTCACTATGCATTTATACTTATAAAATTCTTTTTTATCAATGTTTTGATCATAACATTTTAATAAATGATTTTCTCTATCTTCATTTAAATTTAGATTAGAACTTAAATAAGCTAAATCGTAATATTTACTATTCAAACCAGCATCAACTAAATCTATAAACTTTACTTTTCCATCATTTAAACTAATAAGTACATTATTTTGATGCAAGTCGTTATGAGAAAAAACTAAATCCCGTGGATTTGAGAGATGGTTAAAAATTTTATTAATTATTTGATCATCAATTTGTTTGAATACTTGATTGTTACTATACTTTTGATATAAATTTTTAATTTTTATATCAAAATCATATTTTAGGTCGCTTTTGACCTTATGCATTTGTTTAATTCTACTTGCAACTCTTCTTATATTTCCTTTGCATCAATTAAAAGATCTTGCATTAACTCATTGTCTTAAAACTATTTTTTCATTCTCATAGTAAATACTAGGGAATAAATCAAACTCTCCTATTGAAGAAAAATAAAATTGTTGGGATTTTCTTTGTATTACTTTATCAGTTACTTTGTATGAACTTTTAGAAAAAGAAGGGAGCAAGTTTTCTGGAGTCATTGAAGAATACAGTTTCTCTAAATAGTTTTGCTCATAAATGTAAAAATCAAAAATTTTACAAATGTATAAAAGATCGTCAAATTCGCTTTTTTTAACATTTAAATACTGCATCAATAACTTTTTATCAAATCCTTGTTTATATAACGAAATAGCATCAAAACCGTTGAAATTTGTACGAATTCATTCTAAATCAATAAACTCAATTTCATTATGATCGTTAATTAGGATATTTTTTAAAACCAAATCTCCATGTTGAAGAACTGTGGGTTGTTTTAAAAATTTTTTGATTATATTTTTGTATTTGTCATCATTAATTTTGTCTTCAAATCAATTAAATTCTTGAACTTGTAATTTTATTGAACTAAAATTTTTGAGTTTAGATAGCACTGCAAGTTGAATTTCTTCAGTTAGTTTGACTTGATCCAAAGTTGTTCCTTTAAATCATTTACGCACTAAAATCTCTTCATTAATAAACAATGTGTCTTTATGATCTTCATAATATTTGAATTCATTTTTTTTATCTTTGAAAACATCACTTTTGGATATTCTAACTTGATAATCAATGTTGTTTATTGTAGCAATATATGTGTAGTTGTGAAATCCTTGATATTTAAATTCAAAATTAGAAATTTCTCCTAAATTCTTCTCTTTTAAAATCCCTTCAAGCTTTTGATAATGTTCATTCTTAACTTTATTCATACAACCTCTTAGCACTCATTTTTAAATCCTTTGGACATGTAAATATGCTTTGTTCTTCGTTAAATTGCACAAATAATAACTTCGGATAAGATCTTGAATATTGTTTGTTTCCTAAAAAGTTAAATTCCACTAAAGGCACATGCATTAGTTCATATATTTCTGAATTTACATCATCTTTTAAGATAGCTGGATAAATACTTAAATCAAAACTGAGTAAAATTTCTGTTTTCAATAGTTTTTTTTCTTCATCATTAAAAAAATCTAAGATCATGTTATGAAAGTCTTTAAAAGTACTTTTATATCCTTCAATTGTGTAAAATCACTCACGATCTTTTTGATATTCATTCTTAAAAACTTCTCAATCAACCAAGTTTTTTTGTTTTTGAACAATTTCATTTAAAAATCAACCGTAATTTTGCATGTCTTTAGGTAATCCAAAATAAAAATCATAATTATCCTGACATAAATCACAATAAGTTTTCACTTTATCTAACATATGTAAATTATATTATTTTGATGCTTTTTTGTATATTAAACACATTTAATTTATAATTTTTATATGTTAAATTTTGAAGCTGAATTTTTGCCAAACAAAAAAATTATTGCTGGTTGTGACGAAGCTGGAAGAGGTGCGTGAGCTGGTCCTCTTGTAGCTGCTTGTGTTATTATGAATAACGAAAATAAAATATCAGAAATTAATGATTCAAAAAAACTTTCTAAACAAAAGAGAGAATTTTTATATCGTCAAATAATTCGAAATGCTTACGAAATTCAAATTAGTGTCAGAAGCGTTGAAAAATTAAACGAATCCAATCCCAAAGAAGAATCAAAGCTTGCTATGTCCGAATGTGTTGCTAAATTTAGTGCCCGTCCTGAAGTTGTTATTACAGATTTTGAAAAAATCTACACTAATATTGACCAAATTAATTTAGTTAAAGGTGATGAAATTTCTTATAATGTTGCTGCCGCAAGTATCGTTGCAAAGGTATATCGTGACAAATTAATGACTGAACTAGCAACCAAGTATCCTGGCTATGGTTTTGATGCTCATAAGGGTTACGGAACTAAAGAACACAAAGAAGCAATTATTCAAAAAGGTGTTACACCAATACACCGGATTAAATACAAACCTATCAAAGAATTAATTTGCAAAATACCTTAAAAAAGGTGTTTTTTATTATTTTTTTACGTCTTTTCTTTAAAAAATATAATTTTTTAACTGTGGTAAAATTAATACTATGATTAAAGTACAAAATGTAACTTTTAGGTATCGTGAATCCGATCCTGTGCCGGCATTATCAAATGTTTCTTTTGAAATTCAAAAAGGAGAATATGTTGCTATTTTAGGTCATAATGGATCAGGAAAAAGCACTCTTTCTAAAATCCTTTCTGCATTAATTAAACCTTCAAGTGGTAAAGTATCAATTGACGGAATTGTATATTCAAGAGAAACCTTAATTGATGTAAGAAAAAAAATAGGAATAGTATTTCAAAACCCAGAAAACCAATTCATTGGATCTTCTGTAGAAGATGATATTGCTTTTGGTTTAGAAAATAAAAGAATGTCACGCGAACAAATGGTTAAGGTTGTTCGTGAATACGCAGAAAAAGTTGATATGCTCCCTTTTTTAGAACGTGAACCCGAAAATCTTTCTGGTGGACAAAAACAAAGAGTTGCGATTGCTTCTGTTTTGGCTTTAGATCCAGAAGTTATTATTTTTGATGAAATTACATCAATGTTGGACCCAAAAGGTAAAAACAAAGTTTTACAAATTATTCAAGACATTAGATCAACAAAACAAAAAACTCTAATTTCAATAACTCATGATATGGACGAAGCTATTTTAGCTGATAAATGTTTGGTCTTTTCTGGTGGTAAATTAATTGCCGCTGGAAAACCTATTGAAATTTTGAACAATAAAGAAATCATTGATATCGCTAAAATTGATTCTCCTTTTGTGTATAAATTAAGTTCACTAATCAAAGGGGTAGAACCAACATATAATGAAGAGGAGTTAATTAAAGAAATATGCAAATAAAATTAAATAATGTTAAACATATCTTTTCTAAAAATACTCCTTGACAATTCAAAGCTTTAGATGGAATTTCAGTTGATATAAAGCAGGGTGAATATATTGGAGTGATTGGACAAACAGGAAGCGGAAAAACAACTTTTATACAACATTTAAACGGTTTGTTAAGCCCTACTGAAGGTGAGGTTTCTTGAATTTTTAATCAAGAAATTCAAAACAAAAAAACTAAAAAAAGTTCGATCTGAAAAATGCATGTAACTCTTCCTGTTATTAAAAAACGTTTTTTTGGATTAAGTAAAAAAACTAAGAAAACATACAAATTTAAAGAGTCTAAAATGATCAGAAATAAAATTGGTGTGGTCTTTCAGTTTGCTGAATATCAACTATTTAAGCAAACAGTATTAGACGACATCATCTTTGCCCCTATTGCTTTTGGAATGCCTAAAGAATTAGCAAAAGAAAAAGCTAGAGAGTATATTAAATTAGTTGGTTTAAGTGAAGATTATTTAAAACGTAGTCCTTTTGATTTATCTGGAGGTCAAAAACGGAGAGTCGCTTTAGCTGGTATTTTAGCTTTAGAACCTGAAGTTTTAGTTGTTGATGAACCAACTGCAGGATTAGATCCTGTCGGGGTTGTAGAGATTTTAGATATTTTATCCAACTTGCACAAAAAAGGTGTCACAATCGTTAATGTCACTCATGAGTTAGATCACGTTTTAGAAAGAGCTCAAAGAGCAATAGTTTTTAAAAATGGTTTAATTCACAAAGATGGGGACCCATATGAAATTTTAAATGACATTGAGTTTTTAAAACAAAACAATTTGCAACCACCTAAATTATTAGAATTTGTGCATAAATTAAGAGACAAAGGTCTTGATGTACCACAAATCAAATCACTTCAAGAATTAGCAACATGAATTAATAAACAAAGGAGCAAGTAATGAAAAGTGTTTTCGGAAGATATGTTCCTGGTAAAGGTTTCTTTTACAATATTGACCCTAGATTAAAAATCTTTATTGTTATTTTTTATGTTGTATTTGCTTTTTTATCTAAATATTTTATTGATAATCTAATTTTATTAATTCCCTTACTTATAGCTTATGCGGTTGTTATCAGAAAAATTAGACCTATTGTTAAAATGGCTAAATTCCCACTGTTTATGTCTATTGTCATCTTTTTGATTAACATTTTAACAATTAAAGTTGATGATGTTGCGAAAGCATTTGAACATGTAATGTCAAGTGAAAATGTTTGATTTTGAAAACTAGTTTATCCAAATAGTGCAACCCAAGACCAAATTGTTATCACCACTTTAGCGTTAAATCGTAGTATAGCTTTATTTTTAAGGGTCTTTACAATGATTTTAGCTACAACATTACTTACCAATACCACTAGACCTATTTTATTAACTAAAGCAATTGAAGATTTAATGTTACCTTTAAAATTATTATTTATACCAACACAAATTATCGCAATGATAATTTCAATTGCATTAAGATTTATCCCTACTTTGCTTGATGAATCACAAAGAATAATGAAAGCTCAAAGCTCAAGGGGTATTGATTTTAAAAACGGAAAACTCAAAGATAAAGCTATTGCTTTTTCAACATTAATTATTCCGTTATTTGTTTCTTCTTTTGCTAAAGCTGATGATTTAAGTGATGCGATGCAAACAAGAGGATATGAACCTTATTCAAAAAGAACTAAGTATCGTAATTTAAAATTATCTTGAATTGACTTAGGAGTTGCTTTATTTTTTATTGGTTTAGGAACATTTATTGGTTTAAATATAGCTATTGGAGAATCGTTCTTACCAATAGTATGAACACAAGTTTTAACAATTTATTAATTACTGAACTAGGTTTAAACCTAGTTTTTTTATAAAAAAACTTGAGCATAAGCTCAAGTGAGTGTTTATATTATTGTTTCTTTCTCGCTTCTAAATAATTAATGTTTTTTCCTAAAGAAGATCATTTTATTTCATAACCAGTTTTATAATTATCAGCATTAAATTCGCTGTTATGTAAATCTGTAGTTTGAGCTAAAATTTCTCAATTGTTTTCTTGCAATGATTCTATAGAATAATTAAACAACTTGTCATTGTCGGTTTTAAAACGCAACTTACCTTCTTTTGAAAGAATTTGTTCATATAATGCTAAAAATGTCTTATAAGTTAATCTTCGTTTTTCGTGTGCATTTTTTGGTCATGGGTCAGAGAAAGTCAATCAAAGTTGATCTATTTTACCTTCAAATAGTTCAGGAATTTTCACAGCATCTTGTGTGATAATAAATAAATTTGTCAAATTCAACTCATTAATTTTCTTTAAAATTTTGTGAGCTACAGTAGGATATTTTTCTAGAGCAAAATAAGTGATTTCAGGATTATTTAACGCCAGTTGAGTGATCATTTCTCCTTTTCCAGCCCCTATTTCTAAAACATTAGAATTGTGCAATTTGATTGGAAATTCGGAAATAAAATATTTTGAAGTAGCTAACTCTCCAGCTGCATTTTTATTGTGTCTTAGTCTCATAAATATTATTATATTGTATTTGTACTATGCGATAAATTAATTGTTAATTTTGTTTTTTAAGAAATTGCTTGTATAAGGATTTTCTTTTGGTAACTTACAAACTTTTTGTCAAAATCAAGCCAAGAAAACACTTAAACTACAAAGAGCAAGTAAAATCGCAATATCTAAAGTCACAATCACAAAGATATTACCCCCTTTATAAAAGAGCGGTTCCACAAAATTAGCAAAAGGATAAATTGAAAGTTCAACTTTTGAATGATACAAGCCATCAGAATTAAATTTTATAAAGTATTGATCAAAATCTTTACCCACTAAAAACACTGCCAACGCAAAAAGATAATAAAGAATCATCGCTACAGAAGAAAAAAATATGGTTTTGTTAGAAGTGTTGATATTCTTCTTATTTCAAATAAAAATAAACATCCCCAAAGCCGGAGTAACAAAGTGAACAATTGTAGTGGAAACTAACACATCAACTGCGATGTTTCCTTGCAAAATTGCTGGTAAAAAGATCAACCCTCAAAATACTAAAAATGTGATGCTGATATATGAAACGTTCAAATGCATTAATCTTTGCGTTTTTCAATTTTTTGGATAAATCGCAAATAAAATAATACTAAAACCCATTAAAAAATTTGAAATTCATGTAAAAGTTAGTGTTACTTTTCAAAATAAAGCTAACGGTGAAATAATTAAGTTATTAGAGTATAAAAAATAGAGTTGATCTTGAGAAAGGTTGTTTAAAACATTAAAATATTCTTCTTTTCTAATTTCTCAGGTTCAAATAGTTATAGAACACATTAGAACAATGTAGACAATTCCTAAATATAAAGTTCATTGTCGTTTAGTATCTCATTTCAAGAAAGTTAAATGGTTTGTTATTCTATTTTTCATTTTTTAATATTAACATTTTTTGCGTAAAAAAACACCCATTTAAGAGTGTTTAGTTATAAATTATTTTTTGTATTTAATTCCTAAAGCATTTAACATTGGCATTAAGAAGAAGTTAAATGGTTTGTTAAAGTGTGGTAAGAAGTAAACATCTGTTAAAGCAATTTCTGGTAATGTTAATCCTTTTTGAATTGCTAATGCAAACATATAAATAACTTCAGTGTGAATGAATTTACCTCATGATCCAATTTGAACTCCTAAAAGTCTAAGTGTTTTTGAATCGTAAGTAATTTTACATGCAACTTTGTCATATTCTCTCATAAATTCTGGACGGTCATTGTCAATGAAGTATTCTTCAGCAACATTTTCAAGACCTGCTCTTTCAGCTGTTAATTTTGTCATTCCAGTTGAAGCATAGTGGCAATCAAATACGTTAATTGCGTTTGTTCCTACAACTCCTGGGAATGGCACATGTAATCCAGCGATATCTAAAGCAGCAATAAGTCCTGTTTTAACTGCATTTGTAGCAAGTGCTGTGTGAGCGTGTTTTCCTGTCACTTTGTTGATCATAGCAGCAGAATCACCGATTACATAAATATCTTTATCTGATACTGAACGTTGGTATTCATCAACTTTAACAGCTCCGTTAGGTAATTTATCAACATCTGTTAGAGCATCGGTTCTAGGTTTGAATCCAATTGATAAAATAACTAAATCAGCTTTGTATTCACCTTTGTTTGTCACAACTGAAGATACATGTTCTCCATCTTTTGATTTAAATTCAACTACTGATTCTCCAAGTTGAAGTTTAATTCCTTCTTCTTTCATTCTTTTTTCCATTACATCAGTAAATTCAGGGTCAAAGTAATTAGGAACTACTCTGTCTTGAAGATCGATTAAAGTAACTTTTTTACCTTTTAGATGGAAAGCTTCAACTAATTCAACTCCAATGTATCCAGCTCCAACTACAACAACATCTTTGACTTTTTTGTCGTTAGCAGCTTCTAAAATTTCTTCAGCGTGTTGGAATAATTTTGAAAGCATAATGTTTTTGTATTCTCTACCTTTAAATGGAGGTTCAACAGGTCATGTTCCACCAGCAAAAACAAGTTTATCGTAATTATCTGTAAATTCTTTTCCTGATTTTAAATCTTTAACTAATACTTCTTTTTTGTGTCTATCAATTTTTAAAACTTCGTGTTCTGTTTTTAAATCAACTTTGTATTCATCTCTTAAAATTGCAGGAGATGAATAGAATAAACCTTCAGAAGTTTCAAATTCACCTCCAACTCATAAAGCAATACCACAACCTAAAAATGATGTGTTTGTATTACGGTCATAAGCAACAATTTGATCTTGTGGGTTAACTGTTTGTAATGTTCTTAAAAATGATGTTCCTGCGTGGTTTGCACCAACAACTAAAATTTTCATATTTTCCTTTCTAATATTTAAATTATTCAATATTTTAATAACTGCTTATAATTATACAATAATATAATTTATCAGTATAAAATGTGAAAAGTATTTCCACATTTTTAAAAAGGAGGTTTTGATGAAAAAAATTAATCTCGGTTTCACTAATGAATCATTTCAAGATGGGAAGTTGTTTATTCAAAAGAAAAAATACAATAATTTTAATCACAAAATTGACTATAGCATTTTAAACAAACTTGATTTTGTGCCCAAACTAGTTGAAAACTCACAAGAGTGACTTAAATACGAATTTATTGAATCACAAGAATTTATTTTTGATGAAGAGACATTAAAGGAAGTAGCACGAAATTTAAAAACTTTGCATGATTCAAAATTAAAGTTTCCTAAAACCAATCATGCTGCTCGCATTAAAGAATACCGTAAAGTTTTAAAAGATAAAAACATACACATTGAAGTTTTAAACAAATATTACAAAAGAATTAACAACATTCTTGCACACGCTGAAAACAATCGTCCTTTGCATAATGATTTATTTAAAGTTAATATCTTAAAAGACAAAAAGGGTAAATTATGATTTATTGATTGAGAATATGCATCAATGGGAGATAAACATTTTGATTTAGCATATTTTATTACTAGCAATAGTCTAAGTGAAGATCAAGAAAAGATTTTTTTAGATGAATATGACTCATATTGAGAAGAATATTTGTGACAACATAAAATTTTAATTTACTACTTGGTTATTTTATGAATCAATGTTCAAGATCAAAAACCTTTTGATGACAAACCCTTTTATGATTTGGTTGAAAAAACAGTTCAAACTTATGAATTTAAAAAGAAAAACAATCTCTTTAGAAACTAACTTTTTCAATATAATTGAAACACAATGAACAATCAAATAAATAATTCGCAACATTCGCTTTTTCAACAAAGAATTCTTCCTGCCATTTTTATGGTGGTAGGATTAATTTTTATTTTCATTCTTTTCAGATTGTCTTTTTTTGGTTTTCCTAATTTCAATTGAAGTTCTTTTGCTGATGTCGGAAAAATTGTTGCAAGATCACTTTCTCTTGCCATTTATGTTGCATTAGGAATTTGGGCTTTTTATGAATTAACTTATGCTTTTACACAAAATAAAATAATTGCCTCAGTTCTGGGAGTGTTTCAATTATCAACAATGTTTACTGGGATTTCGTTTTTCTTTTTTATAAGTAACTTTTGAAATGTTCAAGATAAAACTTCATATAACATTTCAAACCTTATCTATTTATATTCTGATTGAATTTATTACTTGTTTTTATTGTTAAACACTGTTATATTTGCAATTTTAAGACTAACAACCACAAAAGATATTATTTATTCAAACTTCTTTGTAAAAGTACTGATCTATTTTATTTTTTCTTTTTTGATTTCTTCTTTTTTTAAAACCTTTGTTTTATTAATGGCTGTTCCTTCAGGATTGTCATATATTTTAATTTTAATGACTGCAGCTAGCGCCTCAGATATTGGAGGTTTTGTTTTTGGAGCTAAATTCGGTAATAAATATTTTAAACGCAAACTTGCGCCTACTATTAGTCCTAAAAAAACATGAGAAGGTTTTTTTGGTGGAATGATAGTTTCAATAGCAACAATAATTTTATTGTCAATTATTTTAAATTTTGCAGATCTTACATCTCAACAAGATAACAAAAATTATTTTAGTGTTTTGTTTAAAGTTTTTGTGGCTCAAGATAGTTCTATTTCATCAGTTTTAATTTCTAAATTTTCACTTATATTATTTACTTTATTAGTTCCTGCAATAGCAACTTTAGGAGACTTATCATTTTCAATGATTAAACGAGCTAATAATATTAAGGATTTCTCTAAAGTCTTAAAAGGGCACGGCGGATTGCTTGATCGTATCGATAGCATAATCTTTGTTTTTGTTATTTTTTCATTTGTTGCCATTGGATTTTAAAAGTTAGGAGAAAAAATGAGTACAAAAGAGTTTTACAGTGATATATCGTTTAATAATTTTGCCAAACATTCTAAATTGGGTAATTTAGAAACCATAAAAGACGCTTATATTTTAGACAATAAAGTAACTTTTAGCGAGGATCAAAAAAGTGCTTTTTTAACAATTTGTTTTAAAAATATACCTAGTTTAAGCGATTTTGCTATTCTTAAGCACAAAATAGAAAATTTTGATGATTTAATACTAAATGCCTCTTATTCAGTTGATGATTATTATCCTGAAGATTCTAAAATCAAAGACTATGTGTTTTATTTTTTACTACACAATGAAGATTTTAGAGAGTTTGCTCAAACTTATAAAGACTCTTCAATTTTGCAATTTGATTTTGAAACTCGAACATGAATATTTACTTATTCTGATCTTTCTTTAAAAGATACTTTAACTAAGATAATTCAGTTTTTGAAAGAACAATTTTTAACATTAAACTTAAGTAAAATCTTTTTTGATGCAAAACAATTAGAAATTCAAATTCAAAAAGAAGTAAAACCAGAAAGTTTTTTTATTGAACAAGAAAGCTTACTTTTGGGCGAAAAATCAACTAAAAGTGATTCTTTTTCAAAAAATGTGTTTAACGCTAAAAAAACAAAATGATTATCAAACAACAAAAACTTTAAGAAAATCTCACTTAAAGAAATTAACTCACTTGAAGAAATTCCTGAACGGTTTAATATAAACTGCTCTGGTCAAGTTTATAAGACAGATATTATCGATCGAAAAAACTTCGTGATTTATAAATATTGAATCACTGATTATAAAGACGCTATTGAAGTTTCATTTTTTCAAAACCAAAAACTTTCTTCTGATCAAATATACAATGTTAATGATTGAATTGATGTTTATGGTGCTGTATCAGAAAGTTTTGATAAATCTCAAAAAGTCATCAAAGCTTCACAAATTATCAAAACAGAATCCCCACAAAATTCAAGAACCGATGAAGAAGAACAAAAAAGAATTGAATTAAACACCAAAACTAAAATGAATACAATGGACGGAATAATGAGTCCATCACAAATTGTTTCAACAGCTAAAAAATTTGGTCATAAAGCTGTTGCTGTTTTAGATTCTAACGGGGTTCAATCATTTCCTGAATTTTATCATGCTGCTTCTAAAGCTGGTATAAAAGCAATTTACGGTTCTTCATTTAATGTTATTGATAAATCTAACAATGTATTTTTAAATGAATTCGAACACAAAAACTTAGAAGATATAGAATATGTAGCTTTTGATATTGAAACTACTAATTTGTCAGCCAGATTTGGAGAAATCATTGAATTTGGAGCTGTGTTAATTAAAAATAATCAAATCGTTGAAGAGTATCAATTTTTCATGAAAGCAACAAAACCACTTTCAGCATTCACTACTGGGTTAACTAAAATTACAAACGAGATGCTTCAAACTCAAGGTCTTTCGCAACAAGAAGGTTTAAAGCGTATTTACTCAATTTTAAATAATCGTGTGGCTATTGCACATAACTGTAAGTTTGACCGTGGCTTCTTAATTCAAAAATTCATTGAATTTGGTTTTGAATTACCCAAAACAACTTACATGGATTCTTTGATGGTGTCAAGACTACTTTTCCCACTTAAAAAAAGACATAGACTTGAAGAATTTTCTTCTTATTTATCAATTGAATACAATGTTGATGAAGCTCACCGTGCTGATTACGATGCTAAAGTGCTTGGTAATTCTTGAATTATGGCAATTCAGGAATTAAAAAAACATAATGTATTCACAACAACTGATTTATCTTTGTTTTTAGATTCTAATTTTTATAATAAGCTTTTTGCTGATCATCAAATTAGTGTATTGGTTTTAAATCAACAAGGATTAAAAGAACTTTTTTCTTTAGTTACCTTTACACTAACTCAAAGATATTTTGCTGGTCCTAAACTTTTTTATGAAGATATAAAAAAATCTCCGAACATCTTAATTGGAACTGGAGGAGTTAGAAGTCCATTAATTAATGCTTATTTATATGGTAGCGAACAAGATCAAAAAGAAATTTGAAACAAAGGTAATTTTGATTATGTTGAAGTTCCTCATCCACGAGCTTTTTTAAATCTCACTTCTGAAGATGGACTAACATTGCTACAAATTGAACTAGCATTAAAGAAACTTGTAGATGATGCTAAGTCTCTAAATAAACTTATTGTTGCTATTTCGGATGCAAGATACGAAAATCATGAGGATCAAATCTTTTACAAATCATTAGTTTATTCAACAGGGATCGGAAATACCAAACACTTCCTGTTACCTTCAGGAAAAGAAAATCAAAGAAGTTTAAAATTGCCAGAACTTCATTATTTAACTACCAGAGAAATGTTAGATGAGTTTTCTTTTATTGGTGATGTTAATGTAATTAAAGATATTGTTATTAATAATACTCATAAAATTGAACAGATGGTTCAAGATGATATTGAAGTAATTAAAAGAGATTTGTATACACCAAAATTTGATGATTCTAAAAACAAACTTTATGAATTAGTTTATAAAACCGCAAAAGAAAAATATGGAGAGACTCTTCCTACAATTGTTGCTGAAAGACTAGAAAAAGAAATCACTCCTATTATTAAGTACGGTTTTGATGTTATTTATTGAATTTCTCATAAGTTAGTTAAAAAGAGTACAGATAGCGGTTATTTAGTTGGAAGTAGAGGAAGTGTTGGTTCTTCTTTGGTGGCAACCATGGCCGGAATTACTGAAGTTAATCCACTTCCTCCACATTATATTTGCAATAAATGTAAATATTTTGAATTAGTCGAAGATTCTTCAATATCATCAGGTTTTGACTTGGATGATAAAAATTGTCCAAATTGTAATATTGTGTTAGATAAAGATGGTCAAACCATTCCTTTTGAAACTTTCTTAGGTTTTAACGCTGATAAAGTCCCTGATATTGATTTAAACTTTTCTGGTGAATTCCAAGCTGAAATTCATAACGAAGTTAAGCGACTTTTTGGAGATTCACACACATTTAGAGCTGGTACAATATCAACAATAAAAAGTAAAACAGCATATGGATATATTAAGAAAATGGAAGAAGAATTTAATTTTGGTTATTCTCAAAATTTCATTGACTTTCTTTCAACTAAAATTGAAGGAGTAAAGAGAACTACTGGTCAGCACCCAGGGGGAATTATTATTATTCCTAAAGAATTTGATGTGGAAGATTTCACTCCCGCTAATTATCCAGCTGATGATACATCTATTGATTGAAAAACTACCCACTTTGATTTCCATGCCATTCATGATAATGTTTTAAAACTTGATATTTTAGGACACCTAGATCCTACAGCCATTAGAATGCTAGAGAGAATAACTAACATTGATGTTAGAAAAGATATTCCTAAAAAAGATCCTCGTGTTATGTCTCTTTTTAGCTCTACTAAGGAGTTAAATATAACTCCTTCAGATATTGGTCAAGAAGAAACTGGAGCTATTGGTATCCCTGAATTTGGAACCAACTTCGTGCGTAAAATGTTAAAAGAAGCTAAACCAGAAAGTTTTGCTGATTTAATTTCTCTTTCAGGATTATCTCATGGTACTGATGTGTGAGCTAATAATGCACAATCACTAATTAAAAACAACAACTTCACCATTAAAGAAGTTATTTCTTGTCGTGATGATATTATGGTTTACTTAATGCAAAAAGGCGTTGATTCATTATATTCATTCAAAATCATGGAAAAAGTTCGTAAAGGTAAAGGACTTACTGAAGAAGAAGTTAAAGAACTTAAAAAACACAATGTCCCTGATTGATACATTGATAGTATGCAAAAAATTAAATACATGTTCCCTAAAGCTCATGCTACTGCATATGTATTAATGGCGTGAAGAATCGCTTGATTTAAACTATATTATCCACTTGAATACTATGCAACTTTTTTAACAACTAGGGTTGAAGAATTTGATGTTGAAACAATTGTGGATGATTTTGGAGCGATCAAAATTAATAAAAAAATTAAAGAAATTTTATCTTTAAATGATAAAAAAGTTAAAGATGATGAATTACTCACAACTTTAGAATCAGTGCGCGAAATGTACGCAAGAGGATTCTCGATTGCTAATATTAATTTAGAACAATCCTTAGAAAAAGAATGAGTAATTGACAAATTAAACAAAAGACTTATTCCTCCTTTTTCAGCTGTAAAAGGGCTTGGAGAAGCTGTTGCTAAAAAAATAGTTCAAGCCAGAATTGAAAAAGAATTTATTTCAAAAGAGGACTTTGCAAAAAGAAGCACAATTAACAAAACATTGTTAGATACTCTTGAAAAACTCGGGGTATTGAAGCATTTAGACGACACAGATCAAATGAAATTGTTCTAAAAAACAAGGCAGATTTTATTCTGTCTTGTTTTCATCTTCGTCTGTTTCGTTTTTATTGTTTATTAGGTCTTCCTCTGAGTCAGAAAGTATTGTTTTTCTTGTCATAATATGATTGAACCGTTCTTTATTATTTATATAACATCAGTATATGAAAATTCAACGAGGAATTCATATTGGAATTCACAAAAAGAAAGCAATATATATAAAGATTATTCCTGCATCGTATATTTGCGCTGGTATTATTCATCAAGGGATTAAGATATTTCAAAATATAATTAATCAAACAATTGATGAGAAATAAATTATTACAGTATTAAAAATTAAAAACATAACAGATGCCATAATACTTATGATAGGACTTTGTCTAAAAACTGTGTAACCATCTCATTTTGTGTCTATTTCAGACAATTCCTTTTCTTTACAAAATTTTCCTTCTATCTTTTTTAAAAAATAGGTAATAAAACAAACAAAAAATATTAAGGAAAATTGTGATAATAATATAGGTGCTTCAGGAATATACTCAACAAGTTTGATGTTTTTCTCGTCGTTTTTAGACCAAAAGAACAACATAAATAACGAAATAACTAAGAACATTATTAGTTGAGTAAAATAATTTAAAAAAACGATTAGATATAAAACAGTAATTATTCTGAATCTTGATTTAGTATTAAAGTTACTACAAAACATTATTTTATTATATAAAAATTGATCTGTAAGATGATCGTGTTGATTTATTTTTTATTTAAAGGCATAAAAAAGCAGACAAACATTTTGTCTGCACTAATTATATTTATCCTGTAATTCGTGTATTTTTAAATATAAACTTTTATAGTCTCCGATTTTCTTGTTATTTTTTGAACCAAAATTTTCACATTCTACAGCTGTAAAGTAAATTACATCTAAGCTATTTTGGTTAAATAATCTTTCCAATGAATTGATATTTAAACTATAACCTGTTCACTTTCCTATAATAAGGACATTAGATTTAATAGGAGTATCCAACACTTTTAAATCAGAAGGAATCAAATTTTTATTTTCCACTTTTATGTTGCTAAATTTCTTTTCAAAAATTCTAAAATAAAAATCCATTGTATAAAACATTCCAGCAGGCATAAATAGTAAGGAAATTGAACTTATTAGAAATGGGGTTCAAATTCTTCAATTAAACACCGTGTTATTATCATCATAAACTAATCCAAATATACAAATTCCAAAAATCAACATTGCCAAAAAACCTAATAACAGAATTGGTAGAATAATTTTTTTCTGGTTTTCTTTAATATGTGTTTTGATTAGTTCATATCCTTTTTTATATCTATAATCAACGCTAATATCGTTTTTCACAAGGTATTTTATTTTTTCTTTATTTAATCAAAACACTGTTCTAACTAGTTTTAAATCTCTATTTCTGTACGCAATAAATGCAAAAAAAGCAGCATAAGCAATATATATACCAATAGTGATATAAAATAAATATTCATTAATCATAAATTTCCTAAATTTCTTTACTGTTATAAACTTTATACTAAGTCATAGAAGCTGTTATTTGTGCAATTGAATAAACATCTTTTTATTTAATTGTTTAACAACTAAAGATAACTTTTAAATTATATTCGGATAAATTCAAAAGGTATTTAAAACTTTTTTCTAAAAAGAAAATAACTTTTCCTTTTTAACAGATCTAAGCTAAACAACGGTGTGTTAAATTTGGTTTTTCTTATAATCACATAATTAATAGTATTCAAAATTAAAATATTTAAAACTATAAGTCACATATAAGCAAAAGCTTTATTGGGATTGTAACTTTTAGCATTTAAATGTGAATACATATATCCTCCTAAAGAGAACTCTGTTGTGGATAAGAAACTATACAAAATAACACTCTTAAAAATAATTTCAAAATAAATAGTGCTTAGTGTGATGATGTGAATTTTTAAGCAAGGTAGAATATGTTTGAAATAAATTTGTCTTTTATTTCAACCTAGTAATTTAAGTTGATTAATCTTTGTTTGATTTAAGTTGTTTGCGTATTCAGAAAGTTGTTTTAAAAACGAACAGCTATTATGAACCCCCAATAAAAATAAGACCACCAAGGCAGTAGAATTAAACAATACACTAAAAATGTAAAACAAAACAATAACTGGTACGGTTCGAAAAATCACAATTAAAGTTTGAAAAGATATTACAGTAATCTTTCTTTGTTGACTGTGTACCAAAAATGGCAAGATTAAAAAAACAAAAAAACACATAATTACAAACACGAAAAATGCGTGAGCTCAAGTTTGAAATGATTGTAAAATTAGATTTTTTTCTATAGAAAATTCATTTAAAGAAAACACACTATAATCGGGTTTAAATAAATTGCTTAAATATGCATTAAAGAAGTTGTTTTTTAAAAATGAATAATTTAAAGTAGATGATGTTCAAATGCTGAAAATCACAGTACTTAACACAAATATAACAATCAAATATTTTTGTCAGCTTTTTAAGAACAATTTTTTGTTTTTTTTCTTGTTGCTAAACTTAAATGAAAAATGTACAAAAACATATTTTGCGAGCACATAATTTAGCAATTCAATAAATAAAATAAAAGATACAAGAACTATTAAAGGTATTAAAAGTTCGGAAATTTTACTTCCACCCCCTTTTGTGGCGTGCTCAGTAAGTAAACCAATACCAATAAGACCTAAGCTTGATAAAAGAGAAGATCATCTAATATTTGATTCAAACGAAAACAGGAACAATGATAATGCTTTATTTTTGAATTTAGGTCACACTTCCTTGGTAAATGATTTAATTTTTGTATTCCCCATTTGAATTGAAAGAAAATAAAACTTCAAATCAATGTCTTTATATAATTCTGCAAAGTATTTATGAAGTCATAATCAAGAAAATCAAATATAAACTAAAAATAAAACAGCTTCTGCTGATTCTAAACTACGGCTTATTAGAGTAATAAAAACAATTTCCGGCAATGCTCTTAAAACAAAAATCAAAGAAATTCCAATATACGCAACATATTTATTTACAAAATTTTTGTTAGCTAAAAACGAAGAGATTAAAGCAAAAATAAATCCTATGAAAGTTCCTGATATTGCTAGTTTTAAATTAGATCACAGATAACTCAGTGATTTAAATCACAAGTTGCCACCATCTCTAAATGTGCTTTGATCTTGAAAAATAAAAAGTTTTTTTATGTTGTTTTTAAACACTTCAAGACCATATGAACTATTTGTTTTGTAATCATAAGTAAAAACAACTCATAAAACTAAAGCAATTACAATCAAAAATAAAAATCATTTTCAATAATTTTGCAACCTTCAGGTGGTTGATTGATTTTTTGAAGAAAATTTAAATTTTCAAAACTTATTTTCTCTACTAATCATTATCAATCACCATTTGTTTTAGTTCTAACAAACTTGTAGATTCTTTAATAAAAGTTGATATTTTTTGATTATTTACTACCACAAAAAAGTCAAAGTATTCATAAGCTAAATTAAGATCATGAATAACAACTATGGTCGACAAATCAAATTTAAAAGATATTTCTTTTAAGCTTTTAATCACATTTTCAGCTGTTTGAAAATCTAAATTAGATGTGGGTTCATCAGCTAGCAAAACTTTTGCTTTTTGAATTAGTGCTTTTGCTATTTCTACTCTTTGCTTTTCTCCGCCACTTAGTTGCTGTGCTCTTAAAAAAGTTTTATCTAAAATATTTAGACTTTCCAATGTTTCATAAATATCATTTTGCTGTTTTTTGGTTATTATTGAAAAAAATTCAAAAAACTTATTTGAATAGGATCTAATTGATCTTTTAACGTTTGCATAAACAGAATCTGTCTCTATTAAATTAGGTTCTTGAGTTATGTATGCAACATTTAAAATAAGTTTTTTTCATTTCTTTTTTGAGCATTTAATGCTTTCATTTAATAATTTAATATCGCCTTTTGTTATTGGTAGGCCTCTTACAATTGTATTAATTAATGTGGTTTTTCCTGCTCCAGATTTACCAATGATAGCCACCATTTTATTTTTGGGAATTGCTAAATTTAAGTCTTTAAAAAACTTCATGTTATCAACTTTTATAGTTACATTTTGAAACTCTATCACATTACTCATGTTTTAGCATTTCCTTTAATGTACTATATTTGGTTAAAAGTTCTTTGTCGCTCATTTTTACAAACTTATTAAAACCTGAATAAATACCATAGGTATTCTCTTCATAAGTTAGTTTTTCTAAAGCTTGAGCAAATATATCTATTTGCTCTTTTGAAATCCCTTTACGTGCTAAAACAGCATCGTAAAGAAGCGGACCACTCATTGTGAGATATCTTACTTGCTCATTTGGATAATTTGTTGGTTTAAAATTATAGCTTTTAGATGCAGAATCAGGAGTTCATGTAGGCGGTGTTCAATTAAACACTCCGTCATACTCAAAAGCTATTCTATAAACTTTACCTGTAGATGTTTGAACTCCTAAAGAACTTTCAGGTACATTACCTAAACTAACTAAATCATTAGGCTGTTTAATTAAATAATTAACTATATCTGAATATTTTAAATTAAAGTTTTTAGCAATTAGTGAAGCTGGTAAATTAAACTTTGCTAATGAATCAGAAGAATCAAAAACGATTCCAAAACTTCTAAAAGTATCTCAATCTTTATTAATTCAAGCTTGTTTTATTTGTTCTCTTTGTTCTTCAGTACCTGAAATTAAAATAGAACCATAATAATTTTCGGTATATGATCCCAATTTATAAAAAACTTCGTATTTAGAACCATCTCATTTTAATTTTTTCTCATTATTAATTCAATCAAGCGGATATGTACCGTAATTGGAATTCTCTAATTGAATTTTGTTAGCATTTTGTGCCATTAAATACAAAGGATCATTTTCCTTTTTATTTTCAAAATGAACCGGTTTATCAGGTGTTCATAAAAACTTAATTGTTTGACTTTGAGCAACCGAAGGAAGCAAATCTTCTTCTGATACATCTACTAAATCTGTATAACTCATAATTACAAAATCATTAGTAGAATTGTTTGCTAAAAACTTTGGATAAAGAGCACTTCGATCAGAAGCAAATTCTAATTTCACACTAACATTTGGTTTATTTTTTAATGAACTAATATTATTTTTTGTTTCATTAAAATAATTAGTCAATGTTTTTTCTCAATTTGTTTTGTCTTCTTCACTAAATCCGGGATTGGGTTGTGGTGCATAAATAGTTAATTCTTGATCTCATTCGTTTAAATTTGAAGAATTAAAGCAAGACACAGCCATAAACGGTGTTGCTAGTGTTAAAACAAGAAATAATTGTTTAATTTTTTGTGTTATTTTTGACATAAAAAAACTCCTTCAAAAAGGGGTTTGCTGAAAAATCGCAATAATGCGAAATTAACTTAGCTACGCAAGCATTACCTTGATCAGCTTAGGTATTTCTCAGCCCGTAACGGACACCCTCGTTAATAATGTATATATTTTAACAAAATAAATTACTCTTTTGTTTGCATATTATTAATTTATAATACGCATATGAAAAAATCAAAGAAATTTTTAACTCTCGCTGGTGTTGTTTTAGCTGCTGTTGCGATCACTTCAGCTATTTCAACTCCGCTTATTTTATCTAAGTTCAAAAATGGTTGAAGCTATTCAATAAAAAGTCTAAATCCTTTAAATAAAATTTATGAAGAGAAAAAAGAATATCAACAAAAACAACTCACAGACTATACAAATGTTCTTGATTTTCAAGACCAAGCAGATATTAACATATATTTTTCTTCAAATGGTGTTCAAACCTATTACAACTTATTAAGAATGGCTATGCTTTCAAAAAAAGAAGTTCATTTTGCTATTTGAAACAAATCTTATTCATTTCAGAGAAAAACTAATAAAAATTATTTGGAAAACTTTTTAAAACATTTAAGAACTGTAGATTCTATTAACGAAGAACAAATCCGTGAAAAATCTTCTGTATTGGAATATTCAAATGAATTGTATTGAGACATTCTTGAAAGAGTTCAAAAAATAATTATTGATAATCCAGATAAAAAAATTAACCTTTGAATTAATGCAGATCATTTAAAAAATAATCCGGGGCTTCCATTACTTTCTTCTTATTCGAACGTTTTAATAAATGGACTTGAGGATTCAAAAATTCTTCCCAATTATATTTTTGATAATTTTGAAAATCAATCAGTTGACAAAGAAAGCTATTTTAACGAGCAAAACAATGCTTTTGAAAATAATTTAACAGAAATAAATCGGGATACACAGTATCTCATTCCTACCTTTTATGCTGGTTTTAATATATTTTTCAGTGATCCTAGTGCTGTATCAAAATATACATCTCATGGGTTTAAAAATATTTATAACTTTTTCGATCCAAAAAATTCTAATCTTACACATAAAGAAATTAAAGATTATATTTTCTCAGCAAGAGATATTAATAAAAAAAGATATATGACTCATTGATCATCTATTACTGGTTTAAATTGACAAGAACAAAGAGATATTGTTAACTCGTTTGCTAAGCAAAATGGTAAAAAATCTCTTTTAGTAGTAGGAAGTGATTTCGAAAGTGATTTAAATTACATTACTTACTTAGCCGATACTTATGCTGATCAATACAATATTTTTTATAAAGGTCACCCTGGCTCTAATTACAATAGCGAATGAGTTTTAGAAAATTTTATTACTAAACCAACTCAGTTAAAATACACAAACCCTTTTGATAATGATCAACACATTTACATACCAAAAAAAGACCATATAGTTTATCCTTTAGAATCTCAAATACCGTCTGAAGAACTTACAACTGATAATGTTTTTGTCGAAAATCCTTTAAGATTTGATAAATTTATTGCTACCGATTACACATCTACTGCATTACTAGGTATTTTGAACGGATTTAATAATTTAGAAGATATTTTAGAAATTCAAGAAACACCAAAGGAAAAAAGCGAAATATGAAAACTAAACACTCCACAATGAGAAGCTAAAATATCTCAATGATTATCACAAAGAGTAGTGGGTACATATTTGAAAACTCAATTAAAAGAAGATTCTAAAAACAAGGAACTTGATCAATTGACTGTTGATGATTTTGATTTTAATTTACCCGACAATTCAAAACCTTTTTTAAAAGATCTTTCAAATATAGTAATAGTTAGCAAATCTCTTTCAAACACAAATAAACATGTAATTGAATTTCGAGCTAAAGTAAAAGTAAACTCCTTTGTTTTATTAGATAAAGAATACGAAATTGTATTTGAATATGTTCAAAATTAAAAAATAGGTCCATTAGTTAAAGACCTATTTTTTAAACTTCAGATTTTAAATTTTCGCCTTGATGCAAATGATCGTGCTTGATGATTTGATTTGCTAATTTTATTGAAGTAACTACATATATAATTACAAATATAAAGGCAACAAATGCAAAACTTGATCCATAAGGTATATGCAAAAAGTATGTTAGTAATTCTAAAACAAGATCAGCTAAAATAAACATAGACAAAAATCAGATTGGATAATTAAATAAAAATTTATTTTTAATTCTGATTTCCTCTGGTGTGTTCACTTTAATTGCTTTAAGGGATTTTCATCAAAAATAAGATAAAAATAAACTAATGATTAGCATACTTATTGAATAGCTGTAGTTAAGTATTGGTAACACTTCGTTAATAGATTTTAATATTGATTTTAATTCACTTTCAGTATTTAAAGATCTTGAAATTAAGTTGATGATTATAGAAATGATTTCTAACACAATTTCAATAACAACAAGAGACAAAATAATTTTAGCAAAGAATTTTACTTTTTTAGCATGTTCAATCGTGTTTGTATTTTTCATTTTTTAATTATAAACAATTCTAATTTATTTGAATTATTTAACTTAAACACATTAATAAAAACCCGCATGTGGGGTTTTAAAATAAAAACTGTCAATTGATTGAGATTTAAATTTAAAAATTCACTAATTTTGAATTTCTGAGTAGTTTTGTTCTTTTGAATTTTCAAATTCTATGACTTGATTTGCAAATCTTATAGCTTTTAATGAGTAAACAAGTATAAAGATAGTGAAAATCAATAAAACTATTGGTACATAGCTTACTGGGAAAATAAATAAAACAATTTTAAATACAAGATTAGTGGCAGTAAATGCTGAAAGCATTCATGCTGGTCTGCTGAGAATGAAGTTATTCTTTTCTTTAACTTCTTGAGAAGCGTTTTCTTTAAGGTGTTGATAAGGTTTAAGTAATAAGATTGACAATCCTAAAATAATAACCAAAATAATTGTTGAAAAAACCAATCCGACAATTGAAAAAATTTTCTTAGCAGGGTTTAATAGTGTTTCATCTTTATTTTGTGCAATCGAGAGCGCAAAAACAATCAATGCTATGACAAAAATAACTTCAAAGATAAATTCAACAATGATTGTCCAAAAAATAGATTTTGACAACAGTTTTAGTTTTTTTGCATTTGATATTAGTGTAAATTCTTTCATATTTTAATTATAACCGATTTTATATTTTTGCTTTTTTTGAATCTTTTGAAAAACAAAAAACCCGCATATAGCGAGTTTTCTGGGTACTGACTTTAATATTATTCTTCGTCTTTGTTTTGAATATTTCTACGTTTGATGATTTCATCAGAAATATTTTTTGGACATTTTTCGTAGTGATCGAATTGCATTTGGTATGTTCCACGACCACTTGTCATAGATCTAAGTTCTGTTGAGTAACCAAACATTTCTGAAAGAGGAACTGCAGCTCTAACAATTGTAGCTCCATCATTTCTTTGTTCTTGGTCGTTAACAAGTCCTCTTCTTCTTGAAAGGTCTCCAATAACATCTCCAATGTGATCGCTAGGTACAACTACCGCAACGTCCATAATTGGTTCTAAAAGAACTGTTCCAATGGCATCTTTAGCTTTAGTAAGAGCTTTAGAAGCAGCAATTTTGTATGCCATTTCAGATGAATCGACATCGTGGTATGATCCATCAAATAATGTAGCTTTAATATCAATCATTGGATATCCAGCTAAAATACCAGCTGCCATTTTGTCTTCAAGTCCTTTTTGAATTGGTTTGATGTATTCTTTAGGAATTTTACCACCAACGATTTTATCAACGAATTCAAATCCACCATCTGGATTAGGTTTAAATTTAATTCATACGTGTCCGTATTGACCTTTACCTCCAGATTGTTTAATGTGTTTACCTTCAACTTCTGCAGTTTTAGTAATTGTTTCACGGTATGAAACTTGAGGTGCTCCAACTTTTACTTGAACACCAAATTCACGTCTAAGACGGTCAACAATAATGTCAAGGTGTAATTCACCCATACCAGCAATAATTGTTTGACCTGTTTCTTCATCGGTATATGTTCTAAATGTAGGGTCTTCAGCTGCTAATTTTTGAAGTCCAAGTGAAAGTTTTTCAGTAGCAGCTTTTGATTCAGGTTCAAGAGCTTGAGAAATAACTGGTTCAGGGAATACCATTTTTTCTAAAACGATTTTTGGTGATTTTTCTGAAATAAGGGTATCTCCTGTTGTTGTAGCTTTAAGACCAACAGCAGCAGCTATATCTCCAGCACGACATTCATCAATTTCAACACGGTTGTTTGCGTGCATTTGAAGAATACGTCCGATACGTTCTTTTTGTTCTTTAGTTGAGTTGTAAACATAACTTCCTTTGTTTAAAACTCCACGGTACACACGGAAGAATGTAAGAGTTCCAACAAATGGGTCAGTCATAACTTTAAATGCTAAGGCAGCAAATTCATCATCATCTGTTGCAACAACATCAACTTGATTTTCACCTTCATAAGCTTTAATTGGTGGAATATCAAGAGGTGAAGGTAAATAATCAACAACAGCGTCAATCATTTTCTTAACCCCTTTGTTTTTGAATGAAGTTCCACAAACAACAGGGAAGAATTCTGAAGTTAAGGTTGCTTTACGGATCGCTTCTTTGAATGTAGGTTCATCAATGTCCCCACCTTCAAGAACAACCATCATTAATTCTTCATCGAAGTTAGCAACTGCTTCAAGTAATTCTTGTCTTTTGATTTTTGCAATTTCTTCTAATTCTGCTGGAATTTCAATTGGAAACTCTTCTTCTTGAGCTTCTCCATTGTAAGTAACAGCTTTCATAGTAACTAAGTCAATGATTCCGTTGAAGTCTGATTCAGCTCCAATAGGTCATTGAATAGCAACAGCATTTCCTCCAAGTCTGGTTTTAACTGATTCAACTGATTTTTCAAAATCAGCTCCAGCTTTATCCATTTTGTTTACATAAACAATACGAGGAACTTTGTAGTTTGTAGCTTGTCTTCAAACTGTTTCTGTTTGAGGCTCAACTCCTGATTGAGCATCAAGAACAGCTACAGCTCCATCAAGCACACGAAGTGAACGTTCAACCTCAACTGTAAAGTCAACGTGTCCTGGGGTATCGATAACATTAATTCTTTTTCCTTTTCAGAACGCTGTTGTAGCAGCAGAAGTAATGGTAATACCACGTTCTTGTTCTTGAGCCATTCAGTCCATTTGTGAAGCACCATCGTGTGTTTCACCGATTTTGTGAATTTTTCCTGTGTGGAATAAAATTCTTTCTGTAGTAGTAGTTTTTCCTGCATCAATGTGGGCCATAATACCGATGTTACGGTAGTCTTTTAATTGATAATCTCTAGCCATAATATCTTAAATACACAAAATTATCATCTGAAGTGTGCAAATGCACGGTTTGCTTCAGCCATTTTGTGAGTATCTTCACGTTTTTTAATAGCTCCACCAGTTTTATTTGATGCATCAATAATTTCGTTAGCTAAACGAACGTCCATTGTTTTTTCATTTCTTGAACGTGCATAGTTAACAAGTCATCTAAGAGCAAGAGTTTTTTTTCTACGTGGAGAAACTTCGGTTGGAACTTGGTAGTTTGTTCCTCCAATTCTTCTTGTTCTAATTTCAAGTTGTGGAGTGATGTTTTCTACAGCTTGTAAAAACACTTCCATTGGGTCTTTTTGAGTTTTTTCTTTAACAATTTCAAACGCTGAATATAAAATGTCTTGAGCGATTGATTTTTTTCCGTCAAGCATAATAGTGTTAATTAATTTTGTAACGATTACAGAATTAAAAACTGGATCTGCAAGTACTTCACGGATAGGTGCACTTTTCTTTCTTGACATATTGTCCTCCTAATTTTTGATTCAATTTTTTATGATTTTGATAATTAATTATTTAACTATTTAGCTTTTTCTTTTTTGGTTCCGTATAAACTACGTCCTTGTTTACGTTTTGCTACTCCGGCAGCATCTTGTGTTCCACGAACAATGTGGTATCTAACCCCAGGTAAGTCTTTAACACGACCTCCACGAATTAAAACAACAGAGTGTTCTTGTAAGTTGTGTCCTTCTCCTGGAATATATGCTGTAACTTCCATACCATTTGATAATTTAACACGAGCATATTTACGAAGCGCTGAGTTAGGTTTCTTAGGTGTCATAGTTGCAACACGAGTACATACACCACGTTTAAATGGTGAAGCCATTTTTTTAGCTTTTTTAATAAGTGAGTTGTAGCTTAAGCTTAAAGCAGGTGCGTTTTGCTTTTTAACTTTAGAAACACGACCACTTGTAACTAATTGGTTTGTTGTTGGCATTTTAACCATCCTTTCATTTGATTATATTAATTTTGGCATACTAAAATTGTATGAGTTTATTATACATAAAATTCCGTGCCGGGTGTATCATATTTTTATTTTTTTTAATAGCGAGAAATTAACTTAAACAAAAAGAGTAATTTATAAATAAATTATTTATTTTGACTAGTCATTATTAAGTTTGTTTTTTTAAATTTATTTTGTTAAAATTTAGTTCACTATTATGAAAAAGAAAAACAAAATTAGCAAATATTTTGAGTTTTTTGGCGGAATAGAAAATATCAAATTCTATCATCACAAAGATAATTTTTACACTTTCTATTTTCATGATTTTTCCGATGTCAAAATAGCTCAGATTCAAAATTATTTATTTTTAGGTGATATTCAAGTTTTTGATGATTTTTTGACCATTAAGATCAATGAAGAGTGCTTTAAAGATTTTAAAGGACTTCTTTCATCAAAATTTAAATTTGATCACAACTATTACAAAAAGGTATTTTTGTGAGACGAAACACTTAAACCATCTAAGAATTTAATTAACATCTTACGCAATCTTTTCAAAGGTTTTGCAGATATTTTTCTTCCTTTAATCCCTTTGTTTATAGTTGGGGGTTTGTCATTAGCTACTGCTATTTTAATTGATTCATTTTCTAAAACAACAACTCAACATTCTGCTTCTTATTTTTTAAAACTAATTGGAAACAGCATTTTTACCTCTTTACCAATTTTTATTGGATATACATCTATGAAACGATACGGTGGAAATCCGTTTTTAGGAATGGCTATAGGGATTATTTTGGTTGCTCCTAGTTTATTTAACATTAATGATTCTTTAAATAAATATTATGTTAGCGCTCAATTGGGCGCTTCCTCAGAAACTATTTCAATGCTAAAACAAACCTTTATTGAAGAACATAAAAATATTCCCAATTTAACACTAGATGACATTAAAGTGTCATATTCACTTTTCCCAACAAATTGAGGATATTTTAAATTTGAATTTATCGGTTATCAATCACAAGTGTTTCCGACTTTAATCATTGTTTATTTGGCATATTGAATTGAAAGAATTTCAAATAAATACATTCATTCTTCAATTGTCGCTTTACTTTCTCCATTATTTACTGTATTAATTTCTGTTTTTATTGGTTTTTGAATTTTAGGACCTTTAGGAAGAGTTATTTCAGATATTTTAGCAGTTGCTTTGTCTGGTATTTGAACTTATACTAATTTTCCATATTTTGGGATTGGAGGATTTATTATTGGTTTTTCATACCCATTTATGGTTCTTACTGGTTTTCACCAGGGTCTTTTACCAGTGGAAATCCAACTTTTAGCAACTATTGGTCGAAGTTGGATTTCTCCTATTGCCATTTCCTCAAATATCGCTCAAGGTACAGTTGCTTTAGCTATAGCTACTTGAATGTTTATTAATAAATTTAAAAACAAAACAACTAAAGTAATATCTTCAGGAGTTACTGCAAACTTAGGAATTACTGAACCTGTGGTTTTTGGAATAAACTTACCACTAAAATATCCAATGTTAATTGCCGCATTTTCAGCTGGGGTTGCTGGATATTGAATGGGAATTACACAAGTAGCCGCCATTTCTCAAGGGTCAAGTTCTTGAATTGGTAGTTTAATTCAATTTACCTGAACGATAACTGATGCTGATAAACAATATTATGAGTCTTTAAAGCTATTTTCTATGGGTGAATATTACATTGTTAATTCAATAGCAAACGCATTAAAAATGCTAATTGCTAATTTAATTGCTGTACTTACAGCTTTTAGCATTACATTAACTTTATCTTTAACCAAATTTAAAGCACAAACAAAACAATGAGTTGTTCAAAATCTTTAAAAGTAGTTTTTAACTATTTTTATTTTTTTATTTTTATAATATTACTAACTGGTAATATATTAATGAGGATATTTTATTATGCAAAACATTTTATTTTTTTCAAAATCTTTTTTTAAACTAATCTTTAAAAAGAAATCAACTTATATTCCGTTGATTATTTTTGTTTTAATAAACTTAATTGTTGCTACAGTTAATTTAACATTACAATTAAATGTTTATATAGGAATTTGAAGCGCTGTTTTTGGAGTATTGTTTATTATATTTACCATTTTTTATGCTTCGTTAAAATATTTAAATTTATTTAAAGACCTTCAAGAAGAAGGTTTAGAACTTTTGATTGTTTCTAAACCTATTTCTCGATTACATTTAAATTTAAGCAAACTATTTGTGCTTTATTTTATAGCTTTAATAAATGCTATAGTCTTAAGTTTGTTATTTGTTTTTTTACAAGCTAATTATTTTAGCGGTTATTTTCTTTTTAAAATATTTGCTTTAAGTTTGGTTGTTTTCTTTTTTACTTTTACAATAATGGGACAAATCACTGCCTTAATTTCATTAAAATTAAGTGCTAAATTATCTTTATTTATTCCATCATTTGCTTATTTGGGTATTGCATTTGGTGGTTTTGCTTTACTTAATAATTCAACTTCAACCCCAAATAATGCTGGCTATTATTTAAATTTAGAAAATATAAATACTCAATCAGGTAACCAAGCTAATTTAAAATCTTTTTATTTGAATAACCCAGACTCTCAACTAAACATTTTTGCTTATGGACAAAATAAAGAACTTTCACCTCTTCAAAAAAACTATATTGAGAAAGTTTTTAAAACATCTAAAAATTCAGCTCTAGAATATCAAGTATACTCATACTTAATGTTTCCTTATTGATTTGTTGGTTCATTACTTTTTAATGATTCGCTTTTAAACGATTCAAATGACACATTTTTAAAAGATACTTTATATTCTTTTAAAAAGAATTCGCTTAGAAATTCATATCAATTGAAAAACAATTCAAATCTATTGAAATTAAACATTTACAATGGTAAAGAATTAAAAGATCTTTATGTTGTTCCAGGTTTGTATAAAAACAGTGGTTTAGACAAAGGAGTTGACACTCAACTTATTTACGCTAGGGAAAACGCAAATAATTTTGATGTTTCCTTTAAAGAAGATGAATATGTATTTGCTCAACCAAATAATATTGTGGGTTCTTTAAAATGAGATGTGGTAAAGGATGCTTTATCCGATGAAATTCTAAGTGCTTATTTTGAAGATTTTTATCATCAACATTTACAAAATAAACAATTATTTAAAGAAGATATTTTAACACTTATTGCTTCAGAAATAAATAATCCCGATTCACAATTATTTAATTCAAATACTTATAAAACTAAACTACTTGATGAAAATTACATTAATGGTAAATATATAACTTCATTAACTGAGCAAAAAATTTACTTAGCGGTTTCATTTATATATTATTTATATTTTTCACACAATAACTCTCAAACACTAAAAGAACTTTTATACGATAAAGAAACATTAAATTATCGCTTTGATCAATTAAAAATAAAAATTGATGACAACACTTATTTTATTGGAGGATATAAACAATTTACCCCTATTCAAAAAGTTGTGGATGATAAAATTATTATTCGATACGAATTGGAAAAATCAGATAATACATTATTCCAAGGTCAAGAAACAATTTATCAAATTAATAAATCTTCATTAATACTAAATGACTGAATTTTCATTTTTATTTGAGTTTTAATTTCAACATCTTCAGCGGTTTTACTTGTTTATTTAAATGCTAGAAAGGATTATAAATAATGATTAATACAAATATTTTAGAAGTAAAAAATCTTAGCAAAAAGTATAAAAATTTTGTTGCTTTAGATAATGTATCTTTTGAAATAAAAAAAGGTTCTTTTCATGCATTTATTGGAACAAATGGTTCAGGTAAAACAACCACTATAAAATGTATTATTGGAGCTTATCAAAAATATACAGGAGATATTCTTATAAATAATATAAGTGTGACAAATCCACTTTCTCGTTCTAATTTAGGATACATTCCTGAAAACGCAACTTTTCCTAAAGATGTTACTGTGTATGATTATTTAAGTTTTTTGAGTTCTTTATTTAAATTAACTAAAAATGAAATTGAACAAAAAATAAATTTTTACTTACAACAATTTAAAATAACTGATTTGAAGAATAAAAAACCTTTTAACTTTTCTTCCGGTCAAAAGAAAAAAGTTCTTCTTATTCAAGCGTTACTTGCTGATCCTGAAATTATTATTTTAGATGAGCCTGCAGCCAATTTAGATCCATACGGGCGCTACGAATTATTTAATATTTTAAAAACTTTACAATCTCAAGGTAAAACCATTTTAATTTGCTCTCACATTTTAAGTGAGGTTGATAATTATTCAGATTCATTAACATTAATTAATGATGGGAAAATTATTTACAACGGTAATAAATATGATTCATTAGAAAATATTTTTTATGAAAAAGTGATTGCTTCTAAGTAGTTCAATTATTCCTTTTGTTTTAGTATCTTGCACTCAAACACCCAAAAAAGATACTCCCACAAATGAAAACACCAATGTTTTAGATGCACTTAATTCATATTTATTCACCAATGACAAAACAACACAAAAACAGTACTATTTAGAACAAAATGCTATTTCTAAAAATTTATTTTTAGAACTTAACTATGCACTTTATTGATTTCCTTTGTATTATATTTCTTCGCAAAATCGTAACGATTCTTTTGCTAATTTAACTCTTTCTTCCAAAAAGATAATTGAAAATGCTTTAACAAAAAATTGATATTGATTTTTGAAAAACATCACTCGTTTTGAATTTGTTTTAAATCCGTATGGTGACAAATTTCAATCTAGTGATTTGGAGAATGCAATTTTTGAGAAAGGAAATAAAGATAAGAAAATTCTTTTAAACATTAAAGATAACCTTCAAAAAGTAATCATTAAAGATTTTGCGCTTCCAAACTCAACAAACCAATTAAGCAACACTAAATTTGTTTACTTCTTGTTTGGTGACAACAAAGTTGTATCTGCGGTTTTATACAATAAAGATAATATTAATTTCTTTAACTTGACTGGTGATGTATTAGAGTTTGAAGGTAAATTATCAATAAACGAAATCCAAAAACAACTAGATAGTATTCAAAATTCAATGATTCAGATTTATCAGCAAAAAATAAAAGAGGAAATTGATTACCTAAAATTGCTAGATTCTTCTGAAGAAGAAATTAATCTATTTTTGACAAGTGTTAATGATTTAAACTTTTTCAAACTATTCACTTTAAATGGTTACAATCAAATTATTTCTCAAACATTTCAGGAACTATTTGATAAAAACATTTTTTCCCGCTACACACTAAGAAAGGTAAACTATGATTAAAAAACTTTTTATTTTATTTCCTATTCCTTTCTTTGTTGCGTCTTGTGCGAATATAGATAATTCAAAACTAATTAGTTCAGTTAATTTTGAAGTTCATAATCAATTGAGTTCTCAAGCCATTAAAAGCAATCAAATAATAGATTCTTTATTAAGAAGGATTTATAAAAACGAAATAGAATTAAATAGCTACAAAAAACAACAAGAAAGTTCAAAATTAAAGGATGATTTTTTAAACGAAATAGCTATTTTGAAAGAAGAGTATTTAACAAAATCTACAGCAGACAATTTGCAAAAAATACAAAATTTAATTAATAAAAACTGGTATTTTGTTTTGAAAAACATTAATTTGTTTTACGGTCATTTCACATCTTGATTTGCTTTTCCTGATTCCGACTCAGGAAAGCATTCATCTGAATTTAGAAGTTTAATTGATAACACTAATCCATCAGAAGATTTCAATTTTACAAATAATTATTGAGAAAACATTAGAGAAGGTGATGAGTCACAAGAGTTAGCTAACACTACAGTTATTTATCTTCAAAAACAAAAAGTTATATTTAGATTTTTAATAACAGATGTGCTTTCAGAAAGACCAAAAATGCATTTTAGTGGAATAGGATGAAATTTTCCTTTTAGTAAAACTACCAAAATATCTGCTGGTATTTTGAGCGATGTTGTTCATAGTGCTTTAATTCATAAATATCAGGAAGGATATGATTTATTCGAAAATTCAGTTGTAAAAGAATTTAGATATGGTCTTATGGAAGAATTTATTTTACTCCCAAAGGAGAATCATGAATAAATTCAAAAAAATATTAGTTGCAGTTGCCCCTTTGCTTGCTTTATCTTCATTGTCATGTACAAATAAAAGCCAAAACATAACTATTTCAAACAATATTTCAAATTATCAAGAAAGCAATCAATGAAATTTATTTATTAATCAGGATGCAATTCAAAGCATTTTGACCACAATTTACGATAATCCCGAAAGCATTCAAAGTTATTTAGATTCTCAATTGAATATCAATGAAGATTACACTAGAATTCTTAATGAATCTTTGGTGTTTAATAATAGCTTATCATTATCTTTTGGTTCTGATTCTGGTGGATTTTTGTCAAGTGTTCCTAAACCTTTTCCATTAAGAGAGTTAGATAAACAAATACAGGATCTCTTTGAGCATAATTGATTATGATATTTATTTAATTTAAATAAAGCAGAATTTATATATTATCCTCAATTTGATCGTTTTGAAACTAATTCTGAGTCAATTAAATTGGATACTTTACAAAATTCTTTGAGTAATTCTTCTTTTTTTAGACCTTTATCAAATAAAATTTTGCAATTTTCAAAACAATATTATGAAGATTCGCAAGAATATAAAACATATAACTTTTTTTTACTTTTAGATGGAGGTTTTATCTTAAAACTTCAAGTAGATAAATATTTTGAAGATGGTAAATGGGATACTTCGATAAATTTGGATAGTTATATTTATTCATACCCTTACATATTTAACAAAGAAAATGTAAATAATATTTTTAACATCAGTAAATATGTAAGTGATACTCAATCTTTTTTTGAGTTATCTGAAAATAGAAGTAAGTCAATTTTGTTTAAAGAAAATTACGGTTCTTCTGAATTGAGATTTACTCTTTCAGCAATAAAAAAATAGGATGACCTATTCCTTAAATGCAAACCGTAACGCGACACGGAAAAACACAAAAAATTCGATCCTTTTTTGCTTAAAGGATCTTTTTTTAATGTTTATTTTTGAAAAATCTGTTTCTTGAAGTGTTGCTTGGTCTTCTCTTTTGGATTTTTACAAACAATTTTTCTTCTGGAGGTATAGGGTTTGACTTATCTTTGTAATAATTTCAATCAAAGAACATTTCATCAGCAGAAAAATAGCCGTGAATTTTTCTAGGCATTTGATTAATTTTATCTTGCACTTCCTTTACCTTTTCATCAGAAACGTTATTGAAATTAGTTCGTTTCTTGAAAAATCTTCTAACTATCCCGTTATAGTGCTCGATAGTTCCTTTTTCAAAAGAAGCATACGGATCTGTTAAGTATATTTTTACTTTTAATCTGTAACCTAGGTAAAAAAGTTTGTTAAACTCAAAATCATTATCAGTAGTGATAGATTTAACATTCAATTTATATTCTTTTATAAGTTCTCAAAGAGTGACTATTATTTTTCAAAGATCTTTTGAAAATACTTTTTTTATTATTCCATAACGACTTTGTCTTTCTACAAAAGTTAGTAGATGATGTTGTTTTTCACCGGTTTTTCCGACTATTAAGTCTAATTCTCAATGACCAAAATCAGTTCTATCATCTATTTTAGAAGGTCTTGCCCAATACGGAACAACCCATCTTTTACCCACTAATCTTTCTGCTGCGCTAATATGTCTTTTTCTTCCTCTTTTGTATGATTTTCTTAATCTATCATTAGAATTTATTACTCAGATCTCTGAGTTAATTCAGTTGAATACAGTTCTTAAAGATGGGGATTTTATCTCGGGGTGGTTATTAGTAACCGCCAAATAACTAACCTCAACTCCTCATGTTTTCTTGTCGAATTTTTCAATAAAAAGATTTGTAAATTCTTTATATTTTTCAAATGTATTTCTTAATTTAATTTGTTCCGATCATCTCCTTCTATTGTCATGTTTTAACTGTGCATAATATGCATCGTATCCATAAAGATTTGAGTTTTTCTTAATTTCTTCATATAATGAATTTCTGTGAATTTCAATCTTTTCTGCGATTTCTTTGAATGTGTATTCATTATTTTTTAGCAACATTTCAATTAACAATCTTTTTTGAAAGTTAATTTTGGTATTATTTATATTGCCTCCCGGACTCGTTTTATGGGGAGGTTTTTTTGTAGAAAAAATCGCCCCACCTTATAATTTTACTTAAAAGGTGTCGCGATACGGTTTGCAATCGGGGAATAGGATGACCTATTTTATTTAATGATATTTAGGTATTTTCTTAAAATACCTAATTTTTTTGCAGTGTATGGATATTTTTTAAATTTCATATAAATATCTCTTTTAACTTTTAAATAAGCTGTTTTAAAACTAAATAATTCAACAGATGCTCATCCATGATATTTACCATAACCACTATTTTTATATCCTCCAAAGGCTAGTTTAGAATCTGCAACCAAATCAATTGTGGCGTTAATCATTAAATTACCACTATTGAGAGTTTTTACTCTTTGAAAATCTATTTTATTTTCACTAAATAAGTAAATTATCAACGGATTAGGATTTGATGAGATTATTTTAGATATATCCTCTCAATTTTTATATGTTTTAGTATATACAACCGGACCCATAATTTCTTTTTGTTCGAAATTAGAATTAAGATGTTCTTTGTTTAGATAGCATAAAGATATTTTTTGTTTTAAAGGATCGTTGCTTATGTTTGAGGTGTCTTTATCAATTTCTTTAACTAAATTATCAAATGTTTGGATATTAATTATTTTTGAGATATTCGAATCTAAATGCATAATATCTAGCTTGTTATTTTTTATTTCTTTTTGAATAATTTTGTCAAATGCATCTTTTACACTTTCATGCACAATTAAATAATCCGGTGCCACACATGTTTGTCCGCTGTTTAGAATTTTTCCATAAAGAATTTGTTCAGCAGCTAGCTTTAAATTAGCGCTTTCAGTTACAATCACAGGAGATTTTCCTCCTAATTCTAAACAATAAGGAATTTTTAATTCATACGCTTTGGTTCTTATTTTTTCTCCAGTTAGTTCCCCACCGGTGAAGAAAATAAAATCTCATTTTTTATAGTCTAAAATTTCTTCAATAGTTTTTAAAGTTAAAACTTCTACATTATCAAAAGGTTTTAAGATTTTAGAAATTACTTCATTAGTATTTGGAGTAAATGGATGTAAAGACATTGAGATTTTATTTCCCATCGCAAATGCTCCAATAAAAGGATTTAAAGCTAAATTAAATGGATAATTTCAAGTACTAAAAATCAAAACCTCTCCGTGTGGTTTGTAAAAATGACCTTTATGAGAAAGCAAGTTGTTTGAAAGTGTTTTTAAAGATCTCATTTTGGTGATTTTTCTAGAGTTTTTGATAAAAAATTTAAGTTCTTTATACACTGGGTAAAGTTCGCTAATTAATGTTTCGTGTTCACTCTTGTTCAAATCTTTTTTTAACGCTTCAATTAAATCTGATTCAAAATAAATTATTTGAGTTCTTAATTTAAGAAGTTGTTTTTTTAAAATATTTGTCATATTTATCCTTTAAATATCTTTTAAATAAATTAATTTGATTTAATAGTTTGTCAATAAAAATATTGACTCAAAATAAAGCTAAAATTCAAAACGAAACATAAACTAAACTTCAACCTACTGAAATATTGTAATTTAACAACGCAATAGGATTTAAAGATAAATTCGATGCTTCATTAGCAGTGTTTGAATATAAAGCATGTCTTGCTATTTGTAAAATATGTGTTGTTGGAATAATTGAACAAAAGCTTTTTAGCCACTCTGGATAGTACGATAAAGGAATAAAACTTCCTATAAAGTATCCACCAAACATAATCAAAATAACATTAACTCCTTGGGAAACATTCAAAGATCTAAGTCTTGAAAGTAAAATCGGAAAAAACAATGATGATAAAACAGCTCCCAAAAGAATTAAAAAGAAAATTGAAATCATACTTTTTAAATTAATTACATTAATGATTTGGTATGTAAATAATTCATTTAAAGGTTCGTTTGAAGTTTCTGAATATATGTTTTCTACTATTTTTAGTATCTCATTTGCTGAGGAACCATATTGAGAATTTAATTCAGGTTTTTCTTTGATATATGAAACAAGTGAAGATATTTGATCAAAAGTATCAGCAGCAATGCTTTTTAAAATTAATTGTGAATTGAAACTTCTGATTTGGTTAACTTTAAAAGCAATTATAAAAATTATAAATATAATAAATACAATAAATGTGGTGATAAAGTTAATTACAAAATTAAATAAAAAGTAACTGTATCGTATTTTTCAATGCTTTATAGGAGTTATTTTTATATCATTAACAACTTTATTAGCATTGTCTTGAATTTGTATTACTGTTAAAGTAGCTCCGTTAATAATTGTGATTAAAAAAATCAATCCTGTTCCTATTTGAAAATTATCTCTGGCCAACAATGATTTACTTCCTCTTTCTAAAGAAACTAAATTAAAAACTAGCAATAAAATAACAAAAATTAAGATAGGAGCAAAAATGCTAAAGAAAAATCTAAATTTTTGATTTCACAAAGACAAAAATTGTCTTCTAAACAAAATATATGTGCTCATTTAAACTCCTAATTTTTTGTAATTGATAAAAACACATCATCCATATCACCTTTGATAATTTCAATATCACTCATCATTTCAGGGTGTTCTAAAATGTAATCTTTGATTTGTTTTGTGTTCTTAAAATTAATTAAATAACAATTATTTTCAAATTCAAATTCTTTGCCAGTATTCAAAATATATTCTTCTAAAGCTTTGTTTTTACGTGAATAAATTTTTAATGTTGAATTAGTGAATTTATTTTTTAAATCAGCAACAGTGCCTTCGGCTACAATAACCCCTTTATCTAAGACAATTACATTGTTGCAATTTGCTGCCTCTTCCATGTAATGGGTAGTTAAAATAATGGTTAAATCTTTTTCCTTACGATACTGATTGAGAATTTTTCAGACTAATTTTCTTGAATTTGGGTCTAAACCTGTTGTTGGTTCATCTAAAAATAAAATACTTGGTGAGTGCACTAAAGCTCTAGCTATGTCTACTCTTCTTTTTTGTCCGCCAGAAAGGGTTTTATACATTTTATCTTGAAAATCTTGAAGATTAAATAGTTGGATTATTTCACTAACTTTTTGTTTGATTTGTTGTTTTGAATCCTTCAAATATAAGGTTGCTTTTTGATACAAAATTTCCTTCGGAGATAAATAAGGATCTAAAATCGATTCTTGAAATACCACACCTATTTCATTTCTGATATATTCTCCATAATGACTAATATTTTTGTCATTAATCAAAACTTCACCGGAATCATATTTTAAAAGACCTAAAATAATGTTTAAAGTTGTGGTTTTTCCTGCTCCGTTTACACCTAAAAATCCAAACAACTCTCCTTTTTGTACTGAAAAACTTAATTCGTTTAAAGCTTTATATTTACCAAATGATTTTGTTAACTTATTTATTTTTAAGATAGTGTTTTTTGTATTTTGTTCCATGATATTTAAATTATTATAAATAATAATTTACAAAAATTCATTAAAAACAAGTAATTCACAAGTTATTAACATGCTTTTTCTTTATTATGAATAAAATGCTTTTATTCACATTTTTTAGTATTAAAGGTTGTGATTAAATATGTGGATAACTTTTAATATTTGTGATAGTTCACACATCTTTATTTAAAGATTATAAAAACTACTAAAATTTTTATTATGAAAGAAGATATTAAAGAACAATTAAACAGAGATGTTGTTGAATTAAGGGTTCTAACAGACCAATTTAAAGAAAATCTTTCAAAAAAGACCGATAACATCTGATATACCATTTTCTTTGCAAAAATGCAAGTGGTAAAATGTTCTAAGAATCATGTTATTTTTAGTAACACAGAGATAAATCAACAATACTTAGATATATATAAAAATGAATATGTTTCTCAAATAGACTCTGCTGTAAAAGATATTTTAGGTGAAGATTTCGTTTGAGATTTTATTGCTACAGATCTAATAGAGCACAAAAAAAACATTCAAGAAGCTAAAGTTAGCCAAAAGAAAATTAAAGAAGTAATTAAATTACAAATTCAAAACGAAGAAATAAACACAAATTTTACTTTTGATAATTATGTTCAAAGTGATTTTAACAAAGAAGCAGTAAGAATTTTTAAAAGTGTGGTTACTGATAATCCTGGAGTTAACATTTTGTATTTATCAGGTAAATCAGGATTGGGTAAAACACATTTAATTTCAGCTTTAATTAATGAATTTAAAAACGTTCGTAAATCAACAACTTCCATTTATATTAGTCCTTTTAATTTTTCTACTTATATTTCCAATTTAATCAAAGAAAATGATCCAGATAAAATTTCAAAAATTCTTAAATATTACTCAAATGTAGATTTAATTGTTTTTGATGATTTCCAAATCTTTGCAGAAGGTAAAAAAACAGCTACAAAAAATTTCTTGTTTAACATTATAGATAAGCGAATGTTGTTAAACAAATTAACTGTATTTGCATCAGAATTTGAAATTAAAGATATTGTTCATCTGTTTGAGGATCGTTTGATTACTCGTTTGAGGTCGGGAATTCAAACTAAAATTCAAAAACCAACTAAAGATGATTTTAAAAAGGTCTTTGTTGAAATTTTAGAAAAAGAAGAAGAATTAAAAATTGATTTGTTTGATGAGAAAAGTGTTGATTTTATTATTAAAGGTCACTCAAATTCAATTAGAGATTTAACCGGGGCTATAAGTAAGCTTAAGTTTTATAAAAAAGAAATTCTCAATTCAGATTATGTTTTTAATGTTGTTAAAAATGCATTTAAAGATTTTGTAACACCAAATAAAAAAATAACCTCAGAGGAAATAATAGAAAGGGTTGCTAAGTATTATAAAATTTCTCCGAACGAGTTAACTTCTAAGAGTCGTAAAAGTGAAATTGTCATTGCCAGACATATGGTTATTAATCTAATGAAAATAATGCTAGATTACTCATCTACTAAAATAGGTCAAATTCTTAAAAAAGATCATTCAACTATTTTAAATGCTATTAAAAAATTTGAAACTCAATCCAATGATATTTCTTCAATTAAAAAGGCTTTCGAAACTATAAAAGCAGATATTGAAAATAATTAAAAGTTATTCACAATTAAAAAAAACTTAAAAAACACTAAATTTAATGGTTTTTATTATAAAAAACAATGTTTTTAGTATTTATTCACATATTCACAAAATATATTATTAATATTCTTTAAAGAGAGGGTTTGTATGAAATTTACAATTCAAAAAAATAAAATAGAATCGGTTGTCGAATTTTTAAGTTCTTATATTGATTCGGCTGATTCCTTTATGCCTTTTAGATGCTTGTATTTTAAAATCAATTCTGATTATTTAACAATAACAGCGCAATCAGCTACTATATCAGCTAAAAAGCAGCTTAAAGTTGACGAAGATATAATCAGACTTGAAGAGGTTGGGAAAACTTTAATAAATGCTTCGATATTAAAAAATATAATTAAAAAATTTAACAATTATGTTACTTTTAAATCAAATGAAAATACAATTGATATTTATGAAGGAACAACTAAATTTACTCTAACCAAAATTGATTCGAATCAATATCCACAAATTGATTTTAACGATCAAGAAAATAGAACTGAAGTTGATGCTCATAACTTAGAAAAAGTAATTAATAATGCTTCAATTGCTGCTAGTGTTTCAAATGATAAACTCAATGCATTAGTTTATAAATGCATCAATGTAAGTAGCGATGGAGACAGCAATATTCGTTTTGTATCAACTGATTCTTATAGATTAAGCACTGAAAGTATCAAGGTTTCTAAACCAGTAGAACTAAATTTAACAATCGATGCTAAAAATCTGAAAAAAATTGTTACAAAAGATGCTGATAAAAAAGTATTTATGTTTTTTAATTCATCTAAATTCGGAATTTCTTACACTGATACCATTGTTCAAACATTAACTACAAATTTAAATTATTTAGATGTTTGAAACTTATTTACTTTTGATGTATCTCGAACAATCAAAATTGAACGTCAAGAATTTTTAAAACTTATCAACAAAGCACTATTTTACTCATCGGAAAAATCAAGAAGACTTCAGTTTACTTTTAGCTCAAACGAAGCTAAAGTAATTTACGAAGTACCTGAAATTGGTATTGGTGAAGCACAAACTTCAAATTACACCTTAGAAGGTCCGGAACTTGAAATTGATTTGGATTTTCAATACATTAAAGATGCAATTTCGGTATTAGATAATGGTTTAATTAATATTTACATTAGTAAAAGAGAAGATAGACTATTGCTTATTTCTGAAAATAATCAGTTTAATAAACAATTAGTAACCCCTCTAAGAAGAATATAAGGAGAAATATGGTAGTTAAAATAAAAGGTGATTCAATTAAACTAAGTCAATTTCTTAAAAAAATTGACGAAACTCAATCAGGAGGACAGTCTAAATTTTTTATTAAAAATAATTCAATAAAAATCAACGGTGAAGCTCCTCAAGGAAGAAGTTCGAAAATAAAACCTGGAGATATTGTTTGAGTTAATGACACTTTAATTAAAGTTGTATCAGAAGAATAATTTTCTTCTGATTTTTTTATTTATGCAAATTTATATTAAATATATTTAATATAATTAAAATTAATAATTATGAACAATCAAATAATTCAAGGAAGCTTTGTAAAAATTTTAAAAGGAGGGAAAGAGTACAATTGAGCTCTTTTGATGTTTAAACCTCAAGATGGTTCAAAAACATTTGTAGTTTACGCACGAAATAATGTTCCTAATTTGTTTGTTCAATACGAAATTACATTAAGCACAAATTCAAAATCTTACGATAATAAAATATTAAATTCCTACATTCCGATAATAGCGTCTAAGGAAATTAATTGGGAAGAGTATTTTGCAAAACACATTCCTTTAATTGGTAAAACAACAGCTAAAAAAATTAATGATTTATATGGTAGTGATATTTTTTTACTAATTAAAGAATTAGATGAACATCATGAAGAACTACTAGAAGTTTTAAGTGAAAAGCAAATTAAAAGTTTTGTTGATTATTATTCAAAAAACTCACATGTAGTGGATTCTTTAATGGTGAATAATTCCGAAAATGATATTAAGTTTTTTTACGCAAATAATTTACAAAGTTTTTATGAAAAATTAGTTAGTTTAATAAAAAACAAAGAACCTTTGATTGAGAAATTTGCACTAACATCCCCATATAGCCTCTATTTTGATTATGGATTAGAATTAAATGATGTTGACAAATTTGCTCTTGCGTTAGATGTACATTATCAAAATAACAAAAATGAATTTAGTAACGATCGTTTTGAAGCTTATGTGGATTCTCTTTTAAAAGAAAAAGAAAATAATAATTCAACTTTGATTTTAATAAATGAGGTTGCAAGTGATGTTGCTAAAATTTTAGATTTTCCAAAATCAGACATTATTGAGCGTTTTAAATTTTTAATTGCTCATCAAAAGTTAAGACTCCGTCAAATTAATTCAACTAACTATTTAACTCGTAATGAAACATTTTTAAAAGAACAATTAATTATCAAAACACTCCAAAAAATAAAAGAAAAAAAACCCACAGAACTAACCTTTACTGCTAATGAAGAGTTTGAAAAATTAAGCAATGAGCAAAAAGAAGCATTCTATCATTTCTTAAATGAAAATATATCAGTGGTATCTGGAGGTCCTGGTACTGGAAAGAGTCACCTTATTCATTTTATTAATCAAACACTAATTCAAAATGGTTATGAAAATTTAAATGATTATTTTATTGTAGCCCCTACTGGTAGAGCGGCTACAAATGTGTCAATAAAAATTAAAGAACAATGTAAAACGATTCATAGTATGTTAAAAATCGACCGCAACGAAAGAGATGTTGATGAAGAAACATTACGAGATTTAAAAAACACAAAAATAATTGTTATTGATGAGTTTTCGATGGTGAATGTCAATATTTTTGCCAAACTTCTTTATGCATGTCCAAATTTAGAGAAATTGGTTTTAATTGGTGATGTTGAGCAATTACCAGCAATAGGTCCAGGGAATTTATTAGAAGAAATTATTAAATTCAATTTAGCTAAAACTACATTTTTAGAAAAAAACTTTAGAAGTGAATATAAAGAAATTGTTGAACATTTTAATGCTATTAAACATAATCAAATTCCAGTATTTAAGAAAAATATTGTTGACTTAATTCAATACGATTCAAATATTTTTACTGATAAAGTAGTAGATTTATTTGTTGAGCAAACAAAAGACTTTTCACTGGATAATGTTATTTTACTCACACCTTCGTATAAAGGAAATGCAGGAATTATTAATTTAAATAATAAGATTCAACAAAAAATAAATCCCAATTCTCAAATTGTTTACACTTTAAAAAAATTCAAAGAAGAAATTAACTTTAAACTAAATGATCGTGTTATTCAGTTAGAAAATAGAGTGTCTGATGATGTTTATAATGGTGATATTGGATATATAAAAAAAGTTGAAAAAGATAAAGAAAACAAACACAATCTAATTTGTGTAGAATTCAAGCGTGATAATGCAATAATTGAAATTAAATATACTGAAAATGAATTCAGAGAACAAGTTAATCTTGCTTATGGAATTACAGTTCATAAATTTCAAGGTTCAGAAATTGATAGTGTCTTGTTTGTTATTAACCCACAATATCAGTTTATGACAACAAAAAAATTAGTATACACTGCCACATCTAGAGCCATTAAACATCTAACGATAACAACAACTAATGATTGTGATTACTTTGATTTATTGATTAAAAATTCAATAACAAAAGAACGAATACTTACTAATTTTGAATATATTTTAAAAGGAGAATAATGAAACTAATTGTTGGTTTAGGAAATCCAGGTAATGAATATAAATACACTAGACACAATGCTGGTTTTTTAGTTATTGATCGTATTTGTGAAAAACTAAAAGTTTCTTTAAATAAAAGTAAATACAATGGTGAATTTGTCAAAATTGATGATATTATCATTGCTAAACCGCTTACTTATATGAATAATTCCGGAACATTTGTTCAACAACTAGCTAATTTTTACCAAGTTAAGTTTGATGATATTTTAGTAATCCATGATGAAAAAGATTTTCCTTTAGGGAAATCTAGTATCAAAATAGGAGGAAGTGGCGGAAGTCATAACGGAGTATTAAGTATAATTGAAAAAATCGGATCTACTGATTTTAAAAGAATGAAAATAGGAATTAACACTCCACACCAAGGTGCTTTAAAAGATTTTGTTTTAGGTCGTTTTAGTGAAGAAGAATACTATATTTTAGATAATGTTATTGAAGTAGCTTCTGAAGCATGTATTTCATACATGCACAATGATATTCATGCGATTATGAATAAATTTAATCAAAAGAAAAATGTGATCAAAAAATAAGAAATATTTACTTGCTATTTCAGGTGGTCCTGATAGCATGTTTTTACTTAATAAGTACAAAAACAAACGAATAATAGTTGCTTTTGTAAATTATAATCAGAGAAACAATTCTTTTATTGATCAAGAAATTGTTGAAAGATTTTGTTTAAAACATAACATTTCTCTAAAAAAATTAATCTTAAAAAAAGAAGATTTTAAAGGAGGAAACTTCCAAAACTGGGCTAGAAGTGTAAGATACGATTTTTTCTTTAAGGCAGCTAAAGAAAACCAAATTCAAACAATAATAACCGCTCATCATAAAGATGATTTCTTAGAAACTTGTTTTATGCAAGAAAGAAAAAATAAGGTTGTTAATTATTGAGGAATAAAAAAAATAAATACCATTAATGGTTTTACAATATTAAGACCACTACTACATAGGTATTTCAAAAATAAAATACTATCTTTTAACAAAAAACACAATATTGATTTTGCACTTGATTACACTAACGAACAGACAAAATATCAAAGAAATTCAATAAGAAAAATTCTTATTAACAAAACAAAAATTTACAAAGAGATTTTATTTTGAAAATATCAACTAAAAAATATTTTTCTTTATTTAAAAAACAAAAAAGAAGAAAAAGAATTTTTAAAATGAGAGAAAAGTAAGTTTTCTCAAGATATATTTGAAAATTTACATTTTCAAGAAAATTTGGTTTATAGATTTGTTCATTCTTATTTTGTAGATGTTAATTTATCAAAAGACAAAATTGCTTCAATTATAAGTTTTATTAAATCTAAAAACAGAACATCTAAATATAAATTAAAAAACAACACTTTTATTGTTAAAAAAAGAGGTTTTTTAATTTCAGATTATGCCAACTAAAAGTGTCAAAAATAATTAAAAAGTTTATAATTGATATTAAATACATAAAAAAGGGGGCGTTTTGAAAAATACTAATACAAAGCGTAAGATCATAACAATTGCTTTAATTATCGTTTTATTAGCAATTGCAATTGGTCTAATTGCTTATTACATAGTTTCACTTACTTCGGCTGAAGTACCAAAAACTATTACTGATTTAAATAAATATATTCTTGATGCTAAAAAAGATACAAGCGACAATATTTATTTTGAAAGCTTAACAACAAATCCGTTTACAAACTCAATAACCGGGGTATTTGTTGAAGAAGGTAAAAAAACATCATTCATTACATATGGTAACTTGAGAGATTTAGAAGCTCTTAAAGGTTCAGTAAACGCAACATTACCAACAGAAATATTCCAAGTTGGAGAAGTTTTAAAAGGATCTTATTCAAGTGTTGCAACACCAAAACAAAATGTGTTCGTACAAATTTTAATTTCAATGATTCCATGAGTATTAATACTTATTGTTTCATTCTTTATATTTAGATCTCTTAATCGTTCAATGTCTGGACAATCTAGTGCATTTGGTGGAGATAAAAGCCCAGCACAACTTATTAAATCAGATAAAAAATTCTCTGACATTGCCGGAAATAAAGAACCAATTGAAGAGATTAAAGAAATTGTAGATTATCTAAAAAATCCTAAAAAATACGAAGAAGCCGGTGCCAGAATGCCTCGTGGTATTTTACTCGGAGGTCCTCCAGGAACTGGTAAAACATTACTTGCTAAAGCAACCGCAGGTGAAGCTTCAGTTCCATTTTACTTTGTATCAGCATCTAACTTTGTTGAGTTATTTGTTGGTATGGGGGCTAAAAGAGTTCGTCAAGTTATAGCTGAAGCTCGTAAAAATTCTCCAGCTATTATCTTTATTGATGAGCTTGATGCTATTGGTAGAACAAGAGGAAGTGGTATTGGTGGAGGACATGACGAACGTGAACAAACACTTAACCAACTTCTTGTTGAAATGGATGGAATTAAAGAAAATTCAGGATTATTGTTTGTAGCTGCAACTAATAGAACTGATATTTTAGACCCTGCTTTAACACGTCCTGGACGTTTTGACAGAATTATTACTGTCGGACTTCCTGATGTGAAAGAAAGAGAAGAGATCTTAAAATTACATGCTAAAGGAAAGAGATTTGATTCTTCAATAAACTTTGAAAAATTAGCAAGAAGAACACCTGGATTTAGTGGTGCTCAACTTGAAAATGTTATTAATGAAGCTGTGTTGCTTTCAGTTAGAGAAAACACAAATGTTATTAGTGTTGAATTAATTGATGAAGCAATTGATAGAGTTATGTCAGGACCAGCTAAAAAATCAAGAACTATCACTAAAGAAGAATTAACCCTTGTTGCTTACCATGAAGCCGGACATGCAGTTGTTGGTTTAAAAATGCCAGGTGGAAATAAAGTTCAAAAAATTACCATCATCCCTCGTGGGAATGCGGGTGGATATAACTTAATGATGCCTGAAAACGAAAAATACAATTACACCAAACAAGAATTGCTTGCAAGCATTGCAAGCTTTATGGGTGGTAGAGTAGCTGAAGAAATTAAATACGGAAGCAAAAATATCACTACAGGAGCTAGTGATGATATTAAAAAAGCTACTTCAATTGCTCGTAGAATGGTTGTTGAATTTGGTATGTCTGATTTAGGACCTATTAAATATCACGACGAGGAAGGAAATCCTTTCTTAGGAAAAACTTTAGCCAACGGTGGAGGTATTTCAAACCAAGTTAGTCATGAAATTGATTTAGAGGTAAGAAAAATAATCTTTGAAGCCAAAAATATTGCAACTAAAATTATTAACGAAAATCTTGAACTTCTTGAATTAATTAAAACATTATTACTTGAACAAGAAACTATTATTGCTGAGGAAATAGAATACATTGCTAAAAACCTTGCTTTACCTCCTAAAAAAAGCGAACAAGAAAAAAGCAATCAAAATAATATTGAATTAGATGATTTAATAGAACTAGTTGGTAATGAGGAAAATAAAGAAGCATCAAACAAATAAAAATAATAATGAGCACAGCACCATATAGGTGCTGTGTTTTACTAAAATCTAAAAAGAAGAGAATTGTACTAAATTTATTTAAAAATCTATATTTATTGCAAAAAGAGACATTAATAAGTTTTATAATTAAATATACCAATTAAGTTAGTAGTAAGAGGTTAAAATGAAAAAAACAATCAAAAGTAAAACAATTAAAAATATATTAATTTCAAATTTTATGCTTTCAGCACCACTTGCAAGTGTTGTTTCTTTATCTGCAAACAATAATTCATTAAATGATATTAATGCATCATCTACCACTGATGAAGAACCCTCAATTGAGAATATTCTTACAAGTACAGATTTAGCTCAAAGAAAAACTCAAGCTAAAGACGCAATTTCTACATATGAGTATTTAAATAAAGCTCTTAGAGATAAATTTAAAGAGCAAGTAGACTCAGCTACTACAAATGATGAAGTAGACACCCTTTTAAGAAATGCTTTAAAATTTAATAATTTAATACAACAAACCACTGTAGTATTTGATAAATACGATGAAATTTCAAAAAATGATGTTTATACAAGAGCGGCAAGTTCTGAAAGAACAGCTTTTAGAAATGCATACAATAGCTTAAAAACATTATTAGAAAATGTTGAAGATTCAGAATTCCCAAATAAAAATCACTCTCAATTAAAAATTTCTTCAACAAACTCAGTACCTAATTATGAAGATGTAAAGCAAAAAGCGGATTCATTCTTAAATGCGAGAAAGCAATTAAATGGTTTTAAAGTTACAATCACATTTACTGGTGACAGAAAATCTTACCTAGCTTCTGAGGTTCCTCACGATCTTTTTCATTTTGAATTTACAAACGCTAATAGTTCAATTGAAGATTTTTCTCTTTGAAAGGGAAGGGTAAAATCTTTTGAAGATGTGCAAGACAAAACAGGACCTAATGGTAGATTAAAATTAAAATATGAAATTTTCAACCCCAACATAAATCAATGAGTAGAAGTAGCAAGTACTCAGCTCTTCACCGGTTTTCAAACAGAATATTCACGATTACGTAAATTATTTGATGATAGCAAAGCTTCTAGAACCGAAAATAATGATATTTTCAACTTTTCTGCTGAACTTTTGAATAAATGACCAAATGAAGCGCAACCAGAAGAAGTTGTAAAAGAATTGAATAAATATTTTTCTCAGCATAATGCTATTGCAATTTTACAACCAGATGAAAAAATGTATCGAGATGATCAATACGGTACATACAGATTTCACATAAAACTTCAATCAACTAAAGATGGTTACACAGATATAGAAACTAACAGTAGACAGATAGGTTTTGAAAGATTGTTTTGAAGTTATGTAAAAGAAAAAGATCGACTTAGACAAATAAGAGATCAAATCAATAACGGAACAATAAAAGCAACAGGAACAGCCGTAAACAGTCAAAATTTTTCTTCTTACACTTATTTTGATAACCATTTAAGAGGTGCTGATTGAAACGATATAACTTTTAAAATAAATGACAGAGTTTTAACACCGTATACTGAAGAAATTTTAAAAAGAATAAATCCAGATATACATATTGCTGATTTAGAAAACGGAACAGGGAATTTATTTTATTATGATAAAGAACTTAATGCAATTTTTGAAATCACTTACCCGCATTATAGATATGCTGAAACTGAAAATTACTTAGGAAGTCATATCGGAAGAATACCTCTAAGTATTTTTAGTGCTAGAGAACATTTATTAAATAACTTTCATAAAGATCAAATACCTCCGGTAGAAGAGATTAATAATAACAATTATTGAACTCCTTGATGATATCCTTTATCGGTTGCAATACAAGATCCAACAATTGATGATAGTATTAATGGTAAAAACGCAAGAATTGAAATTTCTCCATTTTTAACCGAAAGAGAAAGATTAAATATCATTTTAAATGATTCAAATTATCCAAGTGCTTTAAATAAAAGTTTTGACAAAGAATTTTTGAAAGAATTTTCTCCAAGATTTGCATCTGAAAATGATGCAAAAATTGCAATAGATAATGCACTAGAAGAACTCATTGATCCTAATAGTTATGACGAAAATAGAAATTATTCAGATAAATCAACATATACTTATTTTCAATCCACTGAAGCTTTAATAACTGACTTTTCATATGATGAGGAATTAGGAACCTTAACTTTCAAATACAAGCTAAGAACACAAAATCAATGAAGTTATCATGGTCTTGTTGATGACAGTAGTGACATAGATAAAAGCGATGAAAGAACTGTTACTTTGCAAGGATTTAGAGCTAGACAAGATGTTCTAAGAGAATTAAACACAGAAATTGCAAAAGCTACATCTATAAATTACACCAATAAAAACTTAACTCCAAGTGAAGAGAATTTTAATTTTTCAAATTTTGAATTTAATTTTCAAAGCAATGGAGATTCATTTACGGTTGGTCCAAATGACGATTTTCCAAACTATGTTCAACGAACACAAACCACTGCTGCTAAAAATTATCAAATAATTGATAATTCTGATATTGAAATTGATCCAAATAGCAAAAACGACCGTTTAGGAACAATTAAAGTAAGATTTAGATTAAATTCAACGGGTGAATCTAGTTACAAAGATATTTTATCTAACTGAACTAACTGATTTACAGTATCTGGTTTTTTAACTGAAAAAGAAAAATTAGAAAAAGTTTTAAATGAAGATCCAAACCACGAAAATCTTTATGTAAACACTGATAATTTAGAATTTCCTAATAAAGACACTAAAAAACCTTCTGATGTTTCAGATCAAGAAATAAAAGATGTTTTAAACGGATTATATGAATCCAAAAAAGCATCTGTTATTGTAGATTCTGTAAAAAGAGACGATAAAACAGGTGAAATAACCGTTACATATAAAATCAATTCAACTAAAGATGGATTAAATGATATTCAAACTGAAAATACAAAAACTTTAAAAATTTCTGGTTTTGTTCAAGATCAAAATAAAAACACTAATTTAGACAGTTTTAACGAAAATAGTGTTGACATCACCTTTGATAATTCTTCAAGTGTGTTGCCAAGTGATGAAAATTCAAAAAACAAAGACAATTATAATATTCAATTAAATAGTGACGATCCAAATTTACAACCGCAAATAATAGGCGTAATTGGTTATGATGATATTAACGGAAAAACTTTAGTAGCTTATAAAGTTATTGATAATAATCCTGAACATCTAGATCCTGATACTGGTTCAAAACCTGAATCGAAAGTCTTTTATAAAGCGGTAGAAGGATTCAAAACAGAAAGAGACAGACTAACTTCCCTTAAAGATGATGCTAACAGTAATTTAAATTACTCAAATGCACAAAATCCAAAAGCATCAACATTCCCAAGTAAAGTGCAAGGAAGTGATTATGTCCTTGATAACACTTTTTCAGCAAACAATAAAGTTTCAACAACAGATACAACATTAACTCCAAATAATGAAGATGGAACTATTAGGGCAAATTACAAACTTAATACTACAAAAACACAAGATGAATTATTTAAAGTTGATGAGACTTTAGTTCCTGAAACTGCTCGCCAAGATTTAAACGAATTTAAAAACAGAAACTTTGTATCTCCTACTACAGAACAATTTAAAGTTTCAGTTGATAATATTAAAGCTGATAATGGATTCTTAAATTATGAAAGAGATTTAGATAATAAAATTCAAGCTGCTAAAAAAGCTATTGATGTTAAAGAAAACCTTTCAGAAGAAGAAAAAGCAAAACTTAAAACTGATTTAGATCAAGCTAAAGCTGAATTTAAACAATCAACATTACCTGTTGAGGATGCTTATAATGATGCTAAATCAACAATTGAAAACGTCAATAGCAATGCAACTACAACTGATGCTACAAAAGCTGTCAAAATCTCCGAAGTAGATACAACATACCCACACTTAAATAAAGAACAAAGAGATCAAGTTAAAAATAATATTAAAAATTCAAACACTTTGGAAGTTCAAAATTCAAATCTGCCTGCAACCACAAAAGTTGAAGAAGATGCAAATGCTCTTGATGATTCAATGAAAGATACCAAAGATCGTGTAGATGCAAATAATTCATTTACTACCGGAGACAAATACACTAATGCTCCACAAAATCTTAAAGATCAATATGATGCAGCAATTCAAGCAGCTAAAGATTTAATCCCGCTTCATACTAATGCTGACGGAACTAATACAAAAGTTCCTACACTTGAAGGAATTGAGGATTGAAAAGACTCAATAACAAAACCAAATACTTCAAATTACCCACTTGAAGCAGTTGAAGAACTTAAACGTGTTATTGATTACTATAAAGACAAAATAAATAACTATGTATTTTCTAAAGAAGATGCTATCAAAGGAATTGATAATCTTGAATATCTTTCACCAAAAGAAAAAGAAAACTACAAAAATGAAATTAATAATGTTAACCCAAATGAAAAAGATACTGAAAATTTATTAAATACAATAATTGACAACGCAACAAACACTAATAATCAGAAAAAAATATTTGCCGATAATATTCAAAATTATAAAAATCTTAATCAATCACAAAAAGATCATTTTATCAATCAAATCAAAGCAAATCCATTAGTGAGTGAAGATTTATCTAAAGATATACCAATGAGCACAATAATTGCGCAAGGAAAATCATTAGATGATAAAATGGGTGAACTCAAAAATCAACTAGAAAACGCAATTAAATTAAAAAACACCAATGTTTATCTAGAAAATACTCCTGAAAACCAAAATGATTTTGATGATGCTATCATGAATGGGATGTTAGTAATTAATAATGAAACACCTAAAGATTATCAAAATCCCAATTTAAACGAAAATCAGGTGCAAGAATTAATTAATAAGCTTATTTTAAAAGAAAAAGAACTCACCAAAAAAGCTGTAGATAATTTAGATAATTTAACCAATGATCAAAAAGATCATTTTAAAAATAATATTGAATCTTCAAAAGAAACACAATCAATTCAGCAAGAATATGTGTCAGCAAATAAATTAAACGATTTAATAGAAAATGTAATTAATTCATTAAAAAGGTTAAATGAAAATCCTTCATTAGAAAACAAAAATCAATCTCAAGATCTTATTGATAAACTTAAAGATCAAGCTGGTCAAGAGTTTTCTAATAAGTATCAAAAAGTGCTTGATTCAATTGTGAAAAACTCTGATTTAAATGATGCTTTAAAAAATTACAGAAACAGTTCAATAAATAATCCTGAATACGAAAGCAAAAAAGACGCTTTAGAAAAACTTTTAGATTCTCCAATTGATGGAATTGAATCACCAAATGATAAACTTAATGCTTTAGTTGAAGATTTAATTAGCAATTATAAAAATATTCATGCTCAAGGAGAAAGTGAAATAGGACTTGTTGATTCGTTAATTAAATTAGATAAAGATCAGTTTAGTAGCTGAAATCAAAACAACAATACTAAAGGTATGTTTGATAAGTATAATTCATTAGACAAAGATCTAAATGATAAAAACTATTTTGATATTATCAAAAAAGCAATTCAAAACAATAATAAAGTTCCAAATAAGATTTATGAACAAATAAAATCGATAAATGATTCAGACGCTTCAAATGTGATTAAATCAGTTCTCAAAGGATATTTAGATTCACTTGAAACATCAAATGATTATTGATGAAAACATTGAGGTTGATACGTCATTTTAACCACTGGTTCATTAAGTGTCATTTCATTAGTTTATGCATCTATTAAGAAGTTTTTGAAAACAAAATTTAATAAGTAATTAAATATTTAAACCCGACAATCCACTCGCCGGGTTTTTATTATTAATTTAAAAAGGTTTAAAAATAGCAAAATTTGTAAAATCTATTTAAAAACAAAATAACATTCAAAATTTTAAAAATATTATTTCAAGATTTTAAAGTGTTGTAAAAATTTACTTTTATATTGTAATTAGAGCCTTTTTTGAGTTTTTTTGCGTTGCTACCTGATTGTTATAACTTTAATTTTATGAATTTTGTTATAAAATAAATTATAAATAATTTAAAAGAGGAAAAGATGTGAAATTTATTTAAAGAAGTTTTCAGGTCGTTAACAAAAAATAAAGCCACATTAGGAGGATTAACAATACTTGTTTTTCTTTCTTCTGGTATTTTTACTTTGTTCCATGACATGAGTAAATCAATGAAGGTTCAGTATCAAAAATACAAAAATCTTTCAAACGGACATGATTTAACTGTGGATTTAAATATTCCTTCATCAGGAAGTTTTTATAACAACGGTTATTACATAAATGGGCTCACACAATCTAATGGCGGAATTTACTATGATAAACCAATAAATTACATTTCAGGTCAATACAGTCTCCAAAGAAACATAATTTCAATTGAAAACATTCAAGATAATTTCATTAATCTTTCAACTTTTGTTGGTTCAAATGATGAATTTTCAAACAAATACATCAAAAGAAATGATTTTATTAAACTATATAATGCTTTGTCTGATAAAAACTTTTCAGAGCAAGGAATTATTTTAAACTACAAAAATCCAACAAAATCTTTTGTTGTTAATCAAAATTACTCTTTAGATACTTTTACAAAAAATGGTAATAATTATGAAGAATTCAAAACTAAATTATTTGCCAATAAAAACAATTCTTTTACTCTTGATAAAAATTATAAACTTTCAGAATTATTAACATTAGATAAAAGCGGCGACCAAATCTATTTTTCACAATTACCTACTTTATTTGTTAATTTACAAACAAATGAAGTAACTTTTGATTTCGTTAAAGGAAAAAATTGAGAAGAACAAGAGCAAGCTTATAAAGTATTTGGTAAATCATTGGCAAAATTATTCGGATTAAAACCAATTGCCAACAGTGAATTTGTGTATGTAAAAGATTCAACTATTGAACCAATATTGGTTGATTTTCCAAATGAAGACGAAAACACTTTAGAGCAGTATTATAATATTGACTTACACAATAATTATTCTTACTTTGATTTGTTCGGAAATGAAGATATTCAAATTGATAAAAATAAAAGTTTTTCATTTCAAGCAAACAAGGAATATCTTGTACCTTCTTCATGAGCAGCTGTTGAAAATGAAGTAACTTTCTTTAGAAGAAAACTATACACCACAACATATGACGATGAAAACAAAGACAAATGAAAAGGTTCATACAAAACTTTTATTTCAAACATTTTTAGTGGGGATGATAATGAATTAAAAAAACAATATGCTCGCTTTGCATATTGAGATAAAGAAATTAATCGTTATGTAACCTATTTTAACGAGTCTGGTATTGCAGATGTTACACCAACATTGATTAATTCATTAAATTTAAGCTTATCAATTGATGAAGTTAATAATACTAAATTAGTTTTAGCTCCTGATTTTGAGCAACCTGCTGCAGTAAAATTAAGCGATTTCAAACTAGAAGAACCAAAAACAATTAGTGAAATTGAAGGTTTTGAAAAAATGAATTCTCAAAACTACAAAATCACAACTTCAAAATTCTATAAAGAAAACATTGTAAAAACTATTCGTGATGGTGCTTTATCAATAACCAAAAAAAGCATTACAGATGACATTATCAATTTAACTGGAAAAGAAAATGTTGGACTAAGACAAACCACAACTGTTGAATCTGTAGATGAAAATGGTAAAAAAAGCGTTTTCAATTTTGTTAATATCGGAGACAATGAAAATACAATTAATGGCGTTGAATTAAATGTAGACAAACCTATTAATGAAAGCCAAAATAAAACAGCTATTACTGAATTATCATTGCCAATTGATAAATTCTTCAAAACAAAACAAATTGATTCATTTATTTCAAAAGAAATTTTAAATCAAGCTAGATACAATATCAGTCCTAACCCAGAGTATTTAATTCCTGATTATAATTATGAAAACGTAATATTCGTTGATCGTAACAATAATACATCAAGAAACTATTCAAGTAAGAAGGTATACCGTTTAAGTGATTATGTCGAAGACGAGAATTCTCCGTTAGTCAATAATTTTAACTCTTACGGAATTGCGTTTATGAACGCAAGTGATTTTATATTGTTAAAAGCAGTTTATGATCAAAATGGTGCATTTACACATTGAATCAATACTTCTTTACCAGAAAATGTTAATGGAATTCTAAATTTAGATCAACTATACCAACAATTTCTTCAGTATAAGTGAATATTAAGATTAAACTATGTTAATCCAAACGGATGGGGTAGAGTTGATCCTAATTTCCCAAATATTGTTTCACTTCCATTTTTCTATAGAGGTCCTAAAGTTGATATTCTTCAAGAAGCTCTAAACAAAAACTCTCTTTCTTTAGGTCTTGAATATATTCAGAAAATGCTTTATGAATCAGATTTAGTTCAAAAAGGATTTTTATCTAAAGAAGAAGTTTATGCAATCATTGAAGGAGCTAATTACGCAATTAACGAAAACGATTTTGCTAGAATTTTCTCTTCAGGAAACATCAATTTGATCGTAATTCCTAAAATGATGTTGGATTTAGTTTATAGTTTAAGTCATAATCCAAAAGGTGACTACTTAACAAAAATTCTTGATTCAATATTAAAGAAATCAATAGAAATTCTAAATGAACAGGGTACACTTGAACAACAAAAAAGTTATTTAAAAGAACAATTAAATAATTTATTTACCTTTGTAAAAGGTGTGTTCGGCACTGATTTATCGAAATTTATTGCACCTCAAACTTTAATTGATTTATCTAAAGATCCTAAAGTATTTCTTCAAAGTTTAAGAGATATTGTTGCAAGTTTTGATTTTAGAAGTTTTTCTGATAAAGTAAAAGTCTTTTTTGATGATCAATACAATAAAAAAACTTTAATTGATGGAATTGAAAGAGAAAGAAAAATCAGTATTACAGAAGTTTTGATTTGACTTTTTGAAACTTCAAATCAATCATCCCTTAAAGATGCTTTATTTAAATTTTTAGACAACATTAATATTAAATTTTTACTTGATTCAGAAAAAGGAATTCAAGCAATTGTTCAAAACTACATTCCAAAATTTAAGCCTTTTTTAAGTAGTTTGTTAACTAAAGTTAACGATCCTAACAATGATGAAAGTTCAAAATATGTAAATTTAATTAACGGGTTAAAATTCTTTATTAACTCATTTAATTTAGAAGAATTCTTAAATGTTTTAAATAAACAAATTAAATTACAACCTTTTGATCAAAGTTCAGTTGTTATCAATAGCATTACTGGTCAAAATGAAACAGTAACTAAATACTATTATGCAGGTGCTGTTAATAACATTGATATTAATTTAGCTATTTTCAAATCTTTATTTAGCGTACCTAGTTCTGATGTTGTATTTAAAGATCAAATTGTAAAAATGTTTAATCTTTCAAATAAAGGTTTTTCAATCAAAATTGATGAAAACAAATATTTAAACCTACCAGCTCCTGATGATCAAAAACTTGGATTTTTTGATTTCATTGATGCATTAACCACTCAAAATAACATTGACGATCTTGAGTCTTTACCTTTATATAACATTGACAAGTTGTTAAAGAAACTTAAAACTCAAAACGAATTAAAATTCAATTCACTCTCATTTGAAGAAAGAAAAGTTGCCGTAGATTATTTAGGATTAGCTGATAAGGTTGATTTAAATGAAGAACAACTCAAAGAAGTTGTTCAAAAATGAGATACACTCTTTAGTTTACTTGTGCTAGATGATTCAAATTTAAAATATCACACTAATATGAGCATTGGGTCATTAGGTTACTTTTTTAAAAACTTTGATGTATCCCATTCTTCCGAACTTTTTTACACACTTTCAAAAAAACTTTTAGAACAATTAATTAAAAATCCAAATCAAAATCAGTATTCATATCCAAAAGATTCATGAATTTTATTTAAAGAATGATGAAACTTATATACCTCTTTACCAAATGTAAATCATGCTCGTAAGATTGAATTTTTAAATAAATGACTTGAAATTGCAAATAATGAAAGTGTTGTTCAATCATTTAATGATTTTGAGTTGTTTAAACCTAGTTCACAAAATATCGCCTTATATGAAAATACAAAATTTGGAATTTCTAGATCATTAGCAAATCCAAGAAAAATGCAAGAATTATTCTTTGCAAAAAATAACAATAGATACAAGAATCCTCTTTTAGATAATTTATTCAAAAATTACAGTGAGTTTTATGAAGTGATTGCGGCAAATGAGTATGGATGAACAGTGGTTTTCTCTCAAATTGCAGCTTCTCATATGTACTTTAATGTAGGCGGAAATTCATTAGATGGACAAGCTCTTAAATATAGTGCATTACAATCAGTTGTAATAGATAATTTTATTAATGGATTTTTAAACAATCAAGTTGTAATAGATAATCAAGAAAGTATTTCAAGAATTTTTGCAAACTCATTCCCTCCTTTATCTTTACTTGGAATTCCTGACACTGTTGTTTATCCTCTTTTAATTAGTTTTTATCCACAAACTTTAGTTTGATACTTAACTAATACCGATGATGTTGATGTATCAATATCTGAGAATGCTAATTTAGCTTATTTTGTTAAAAACAAATTAGTAAATTTTGAAGAAATAGCAAACTTACCTATTGATAAATTCACCCAATGAATTAAAAATTTTGCTTCTGAAGTTGTATACAAATCTACAATTGAAAATGATTTAACATTTGCCATTGCCATTGATGATGATTTCTTCACTTGACAAAAAAAACAACAAGCTTATTTAGATGGTCACTATACTGTTTTTGGAGTTAATTTATTTGACATAATTTTAGGAGCAATGGACTCAATTACTGCACCAGTGGTTCAAAATAACTTTTTAACATTTAGCCAAAGTAGCTCTTCTCTTGTAAAAGCAAACTATGCTTGATTACAAAAAAATAATAAGAAAATTTACACCGGTGAAATTCCGCAAAATCCAATTTTAATGCAAGCATTACTTGAAAAAATTGACAAAGATTTTGTAGTTGAAATTAACGGATCAAGATTTATTATTGTTGGAGATGAAGGATCATTTGATTATTTATATCCAGTTATTGATGAAGCAAACTTGCAAGTAGATGTTGAAAACCAAGGAATTTTATATGTAAATGACAAAGGATTTTCTAGAATTAGATATTCATACTTAGGAAATGCTTTAAAAGAATATCTTGTTGTTAAAAAACCTCAAAATGTTAATGTTAAACTTTTACAAAATAAAATTGAAGATATTATTCAAAACACTATTGATGATCCAAACAGAATTAAAAGAACATATTTAAATAGTGAATTAGATGGATTAAACCCTGAACGTTCATTAAGAATTTCAGCTATTGAAAAAATTATTAAATCAGTTTCTACCATTTCATTGCAACTTTCAATTATTATGATTTTCCTTGTGTCAATCTCAGTTATCTTTATTATTAAGCGTTATGTATCAAATAAAAATAAAGTTATTGGAATTTTGGTTGCTCAAGGTTACACTCCAATGCAAATTGCAATGTCAATGACCATTTTTGCTTTCTTTACCGCTTTAATTGGTGGGACAGCTGGATATTTAGCTGGATTTTTAAATCAAGCTGTGGGAATTAAAATTATTTCAGCATATTGAACTATTCCAATTGAAACACTATCATTCTCACTTACATCATTTGCTTCGACAGTGATTTTACCAATGATTGGAATGTCACTTCTTATTGCTGTGGTAACTCTTTATTCTTTAAGA